>NZ_JBEPTC010000003.1:0-477355 GCF_040549275.1 Thalassospira sp. MBR-102 | reverse complement strand
GCCACGCGCGCATGGATAAAACTGAAATCGATCACGGCATCGATCTTACGAAGCAAATGATCGCTGGGGACCAAACTGTCGAGTGTCACCATCTCAAGTTCGGTTTGATGTGGGCTGGGTTTCTTAAGCATTCCCCATTGAATCAAAAATCCCCGCCAATGGCGAGGACTTTGTCAGCAGTCTGAAGCAGCACCCGCGAAGGTGCTGCTTTTTTGCATTGGGCGACATGACATCAGGTATCGATTGTCGTCTGGTTCATGGATCGGGTCCGCGCCCGTTCTGACCGCAGGATCAGAAGGCTGGAAATCACGATCATCACCGATACGGCAAGGATGATCAGTGTCGCGAGCGCGTTGATTTCCGGCGAAACACCCAACCGCACGGATGAGAAAACCTTCATCGGCAGGGTTGTGGAACCCGGACCGGCGACGAAGCTTGCAATCACCAGATCGTCAAGTGACAGGGTGAAAGACAAAAGCCACCCGGCCAGAAGTGCGGGCAGGATCATGGGCAGGGTAATGACAAAGAAAATCTTTGCCGGTTTGGCGCCAAGGTCCATCGCGGCTTCTTCGACCGAGGTATCCATGCCCGCCAGTCGCGATTGCACAACAACTGCGACATAGGCGGCACAGAAGGTCGTGTGTGCGATCACAATCGTGGTTACACCACGCCCGGCTGGCCAGCCGATCAACTGTTCAAGGGTGACAAACAGCAATAGCAGGGACAGGCCGGTGATGACTTCGGGCATCACAAGCGGGGCGGCAACCATGCCCGAAAACAGGGTGCGGCTTTTGAACCGTCCGAAACGGGACATGACAAGCCCGGCCGGTGTGCCAACCGCAAGGGCCAGCGTTGCCGACATCACCCCGATCCGAAGGCTGTTCCAGGCGGCATCGATCATGCCGTCATTGGAAAACAGCGATACATACCATTTGAACGAGAAACCGGTCCAGACGGTGACCAGCTTGCCCTCGTTAAACGAATAAATGATCACAAGCAGGATCGGGACATACAGAAATGCAAAGCCGAACACCAAGGCGCTTAGAAGGAAAGTCGAACGTTTGCCGGTCATTGTCCGTTTTCCTCCTGCTTGGTCTGGATGTGCTGGAACCACATGATCGGTACGACAAGGAACAGCAGCATCGCAATCGCGACCGAGGATGCAATCGGCCAGTCACGGTTGGCAAAGAATTCGTTCCAAAGCGTTCGACCGATCATCAGGGTATTCGGCCCGCCCAGAAGTTCCGGGATGACAAACTCGCCAACGGACGGAATGAACACCAGAAGCGATCCGGCCAGAATGCCGGGCATCGATAGGGGCAGCGTCACCTTCATGAAGGCTTTCCAAGGCTTGCAGCCAAGATCAAGGGCGGCCTCGATCAGGCTGACATCCATTTTTTCCAGCGTGGAATAAAGCGGCAGGATCATGAAGGGCAGGTAGGTATAGACAATGCCGATATAGACCGCGAATTCGGTCTGACGCATGATCAATGGCTCGGAAATGATGCCGAGATTGAGCAACAGCGCATTGATCAGCCCCTCGCGGTCCAGAATGCCGATCCAGGCATAAACGCGGATCAGGAAGCTGGTCCAGAACGGCAGGATCACCATCATCAGCAGCACACTGCGAAGCGATCCTTGCGCGCGTGCAATACCATAGGCCATCGGATAACCGATCAGAAGCGTGATCACAGTTGAAATCGCCGCAATCCGGATCGAATTCAGATAGGCCGATATATAAAGACTGTCGCTAAGCAGAAACAGGTAATTGCCGAAATTGATCGTGATATTGACCCCTTCGTCAATCCACGTAAACAGCGCGCTGTAGGGCGGCTGGGCGTATTCGGCGGTGGCGAAGCTGATTTTCAGAACGATCAGGAACGGGATCAGGAAGAACAGCATCAGCCAGAGATAGGGCAGGCCGATCACAAGGACCCGGCCATGCTTGAGCATCAGGCGATCATAACGTTGTTTCAGGGTTGGCTTGTCACTGCTCATTGGTTCAGAACCGAAGCAGCCCCGGCCTCCCACGTTACCCAGACGCGATCTTCCCACGTGTAACGTGGTTCGATATGGCGGCTGGAATTGGGTTCGGTGACCTTGATGCGGAAACCGCTATCAAGGCGTACGTGATAGGTCGAAAGCCCGCCAAGATAACCGATTTCCTCGACCTTGCCAGACAGGCAATTATATTTCGTATCGGTCGGTTTTTCGGTCAGCAGGCGCAAACGTTCCGGGCGAAGCGCGATCCAAAGCGTCGCCCCTTCGTGGCCCTGAACGGCGTGGTCGATATAAATTTCACCACCGGCATCGTCGGAATGAATAACTGCGTATTTTTCGTCATCATCGACAAGCGTTCCTTCGATCAGGTTGACCTGACCCAGGAAGTTCGCGGTAAAGCGGCTGTTGGGATATTCGTAAAGTTCGAACGGGGTGCCAAGCTGACGGATCACACCTTCATTCATCACCGCAATGCGCGATGCCATTGTCATGGCTTCTTCCTGATCATGGGTGACCATGACAAAGGTGGTGCCGACCTTTTCCTGAATGTTGACCAGTTCGAACTGTGTCTGTTCGCGCAGCTTTTTATCAAGTGCGCCAAGCGGTTCGTCGAGCAGAAGAACCTTTGGTTTTTTGACAAGGGATCGCGCCAGAGCAACACGTTGGCGCTGCCCGCCGGAAAGCTGATGGGGTTTGCGTTTGGCAAATTTGGTCATTTGCACAAGGGCCAGCATATCGGAAACCAGCGTGCGGATTTCCGATTTCGGCAATCCGTCCTGATGCAGGCCAAAGGCAACATTCTGTTCGACTGTCATGTGCGGGAACAGGGCATAGGACTGGAACATCATGTTGGTCGGGCGTTCATAGGCCGGGACGCCTGCCATATCGACACCATCGATGAAGATTTTGCCCGCTGTCGGTTCCTCGAACCCGGCCAGCATCCGCAAAAGGGTTGTTTTGCCGCAGCCCGATCCGCCCAGAAGGGCAAATAATTCATGTCGGTAAATATCAAGCGACACATCATCGACGGCATAAAAGTCGCCGAACTTCTTGGTCACATTCTCGAAACGGATAAACGGGACCGCGTCGGGATTGTTCCAAGGCTGAGTCTTGTGCACATCCTCGTGTGCTTTCTGCAAAGCCCCCTGCGACACCAAGCTTCTCCCCTTGTTTGTTGTCGAGATATACCCAAAACATCGGGCGACATGCCCGGCTATGCATTCGAGCGCGGTTGGCCGAAGCTTGCCGTCCGATGTTTTGGTTCTGCCTGATTAACAGGATGAAGCAATTCCACAATCTGTAAAGAGGGGTGTGCGATATTTCGAACGTTTCGTGGTTGAAATTGCGATAAATGGCGGAAAAGTCAGCAGAGGTGTTCAGAAAATGTGCATTGTTGGCGGTTTCATCTTCGTTTAGCGCGGCTTTGGCATCCTGCGCAATTTCACGCACGTCATCACGAGTCACAGTTCGCAATGTCACAAAAAAGGGGCGCTGCGAACTGTGCAGCGCCCCTTTGGGCATGTCTGGTATTAACCGGACCGATTACTTGATCGATTTATTGATCGATTACTGGCCGGTTTTAAGTTTGGTCCACAGACGGGTACGGGTACGAAGTTCTTTCGAGCCCGGCTCGATCTTGGAACGCAGGCGTTCCTTGACTTCCTGCGACGGGTAAACACCCGGATCGGCTTTCAGATCTTCGTCGATGAATTCCATGGCAGCCTCGTTCGGGCTGGCATATTCGACATAGTTGGCAAGATCGGCACCGACATCGGCGCGCAGGATGTAATCAATGAATTTGTGGGCCAAATCCGGGTTCGGCGCATCGGCCGGAATCATCATCACGTCAAACCAGATCAGTGTGCCTTCCTTCGGAATCACGTATTTGATCTCGTTGCCATTGCCGGCTTCTTCGGCGCGAAGGGCAGCCTGACCAACGTCACCCGACCAGCCGATCGATACGCAGACGTTACCGTTGGCAAGGTCGTTGATATATTGCGAACTGTGGAAATAGGTGATGTAGGGACGGATTTTTTCGAGTTCGGCCATTGCGGCCTCGATATCCGCGGTCGACTGTTTGGAATCTGGCTTATCAAGATAGAAGTTGACGAGCGGCACGATTTCGCCCGGATCGTCAAGCATGGTCAGACCGCATTTCGACAGTTTTTCGGCATATTGCGGATCAAAAACCAGCGCCCAACTATCGAGCGGGGCATCGTCACCCAGAACTTCCTGAACCTTGGCAACGTTATAGCCAATGCCGTTGGTGCCCCAAAGGTACGGAACAGCGTAATCGTTGTTCGGATCGTATTTGGCGGTCTGGTTCAGGATTACCTTGTCCAGATTGCCAAAGTTTTCCAGTTTGGATTTGTCGACTTTCTGGAAGATGCCCGCCTGGATCAGGCGCTGTGCATCGGCCAGAGTCGGAACGACAAGGTCATAACCCGAATTGCCAGCCAGCAGTTTGGCTTCGACAACCTGGTTGCTGTCATAGACGTCGTAATTGACCTTTACGCCATATTCCTTTTCGAAATTGGCGACGGTTTCTTCGCCGATATAGTCAGACCAGTTATAAACATTAAGGACTTCCTGTGCCGATGCGCTTGCGGCAAAGCCCGAAAGGGCTGCGGCAAGGACAACCAGGCTGGAAGATTTAAGAAGTGATTTCATTTCGCTGAGCCTCCCATGTGGCAGCGTTTGAAAATTTGAAGGTCCTGTTATTGCTTTCTCCAAGACCCTCATATCCTTCGAATGCCTCAGGTTTTTGTCAAATACAAGATGGATTTTTGGGCATTTTTCGCATCAAGTGAAAAATTAGGCATTCATCATGCAACATTCTTGCGCCAGAGATGATGCCCCGGCGCAAGAATTCAATCAAACGTTCAGCAGAAGGTGTTCACGCTCCCACGCGCTGATCACCGTCTGATAGGCATCCCATTCGGCTTCCTTGACGGCCAGAACGGCGGCCGAAAATTCTTCGCCCAACAGGTCTTTTAGCGGTTTGCACCGATGGAATTTTGCCAGCGCCTCGTGGATGTGGCGGGGCAGGGAGTGTGCCCGGTCATAACCCGAACCCTCGATCTGGGCGGTCGGATCGATTTCCTCGATAATACCGAGCAAGCCGCAGGCAAGCGATGCCGCAATCGCCAGATACGGGTTGGCATCGGCACCCGGAATCCGGTTTTCGATGCGGCGAGCATTGGCCGGACCGTTAGGCTGGCGTAGGCCGACCGTACGGTTATCAAGGGACCAGTGCATGTTGATCGGCGCATCCGACCAGGGCTGCAAACGGCGGTAGCTGTTCATGTTCGGTGCCAGAAGCGGCATGGCAGCAGGCAGATACCGCTGCAAGCCGCCGACATAGTTCAGGAACATCTGCGAGTTATCGCCATTGTCATCGGCAAACAGGTTTTTGCCTGTCTTGATGTCGACGACGCTTTGATGGATATGCATGGCACTGCCCGGATGGTTGCCCATCGGTTTGGCCATGAATGTGCCATAGACCCCGTGCTTGAGCGCGGTTTCACGCAGCGTGCGTTTGAACAGAAACGCCTGGTCGGCCAGTTCAAGTGGCGCGCCGTGATTGAAGTTCATTTCAAGCTGGGCGGGGCCCGACTCGTGGCTCATGGTATCGGCGTCGATATTCATGGCCTCGCAATAGTCGTAAAGGTCTTCGATCAGTGGATCGAATTCGTTGATCGCATCGATGCCAAAGGCGTTCGATGCCCGTTCCGGGCGGCCCGAACGTCCGATTGGCGGTTCAAGCGGGTTGTCCGGGTCGGTGTTTTTTGCCACCAGATAAAATTCAAGTTCCGGGGCAATGATCGGTTTCATGCCGCGTTCTTCAAAGGCCGCAAGGACACGTTTCAGAACGTGGCGCGGTGAGATCGACACCTCGTCGCCATAAAAATGATAACAGTCGCAAATAATCTGCGCTGTCGGTTCTTCGTACCACGGCACGACGCGAATGGTTTCCGGATCGGGGACCATCACAACGTCTTTTTCCGCCGGGTCGAGAAACGCGTCGGTTTCTTCCGGGTAGCCCCCGGTGACCGTCATGGAAAAAATTGCCTCGGGGATGGCAAGGCTTTTGGCTTCAAGCCCGCGCAAAAACTTTTGCGTTGGCAGAACCTTGCCGCGTGCCACCCCGGACATATCTGGGACAATACATTCGACTTCTTCAATTTTGCGGTCAGAAAGCCACTTTTTGAGATCGGTACTCATGTGTAGTCGGACGCTTTCGCGCCAGTCCTTCAAAATTGCATTTTCTTGCTTTTTCCGGGCGTTTCCCGGTCAAATTCACAAGAAAGGAGGTTTGTCTTCGATGAATTCAGAATGTTTTTTTGTTATTTGCTTCGATATTCGAATTTTGTGCGAGTATTTCGGTGGATAGTCGAAGATATCAATTCATATATCTGGATGGCTCCCACCAAGTTGCGTTATAGTCGCCTCAGATTATAAGGGCAGCGGTTGGACGCTGGTCAAGGAGGTAAAATGAAAATCGAACATCCGTATCTTATGTTTCTTGGTGATGCACCCGACGAACTGGCGGCAAAAACCGCGATTGGCATCAAGCAGTGGCGCCCCGAATGGTGTGTCGCACAGCTAAGCCTTCCGGGCTGTCAGGCCGATCTTGGCCTGCCGGAAATGTCGATTGCCGAAGCCAAAGCCGCCGGTGTGAAAACCATCGTTCTGGGCGTTGCCAACCGCGGCGGTATTATCGGACCGGCATGGATGGAAACCCTTCTGGCGGCGATTGATGCCGGGATGGATATCGCCAACGGTCTGCATACGCGCCTTTCGACGATTCCCGAACTGGTCGAAGCCGCCAATGCCAAAGGTGTGAAGCTTTTCGACGTCCGTCACTTTGATGGCAAGCTGCCGGTCGGTAACGGTGAAAAACGTCCGGGCAAACGCGTTCTGGCGGTTGGGACCGATTGCTCGGTCGGGAAAATGTACACCGCCCTTGCGCTTGATGCGGAAATGAAAAAGCGCGGCATGAAGTCGACTTTCCGTGCCACCGGCCAGACCGGTATTTTCATCGCGGGCGAAGGCATTTCGGTTGATGCCGTGATTTCGGACTTTATTTCCGGCGCGGTTGAAACCATTGCGCTGGCCAACGAGCCGGACCATTGGGACGTTGTCGAAGGGCAGGGCAGCCTGTTCCATGCCTCGTTCGCCGGTGTATCCATGGGGCTGATCCATGGTTCGCAGCCCGATGCCATCATCGTTTGCCACGAACCGACCCGTACCCACATGCGTGGTCTGCCGGGCTATAAGTTGCCGGACCTGAAAACCACGATGGACGTCAACCTGATGCATGCGCGCCTGACCAACCCCGATTGTGTGGTTGCCGGTTTTGCGATCAACACCAAGTCGCTTGACGATGCGGCGGCCAAAAAGCTTCTGGCCGAGGTCGAAGCCGAATTTGGCCTGCCATGTGTGGACCCGGTTCGGACCGGTGTTGCATCGATCGTCGACAAATTGCAGGAGATCTGATGTGCCGCGCATAAGTGTCACATCTGAAGTCTGGCCGCTGCGCGGGGCGTTCAAAATCTCGCGCGGGGCCAAGACCGAGGCCCATGTCGTCAAGGTCGCCCTGACCGACGGTGAATATACCGGATATGGGGAATGCGTTCCCTATGCCCGTTATAACGAAACCGTCGAAGGCGTCATCGCCGATATCGAGGCCCAGGCTGATGCCCTTTCGCGTGGGATGACGCGAAAGGAATTGCAGGACGCGATGAAGGCCGGTGCGGCGCGCAACGCCGTTGACTGTGCCTATTGGGACCTTGAGGCAAAGCGGTTTGGGCGTCGTGCCTGGGAACTTGCCGAACGCAAGGCACCCGAAGGCCTGATTACGGCTGAAACGCTTAGCCTTGATACGCCTGATGCGATGCGTGAAGCCGCGCGCAAGGCGGCGTCTGCACCGTTGCTCAAGCTTAAGCTTAACGGCGAAAACGTTCTCGAATCCGTTCGTGCGGTTCGTGAAGGTGCGCCGACATCGCGTTTGATTGTTGATGCCAACGAGGCATGGTCGATTGCGCTGCTTGAGGATATCGGTGCGGAGCTTGACGCGCTTGGTGTGGAAATGATCGAGCAACCGCTGCCCGCCGGGCAGGATGACGGTCTGATTGATCTTGATTGTCCGGTGCTGCTTTGTGCCGATGAGTCGATCCATACCGTTGCCGATATTCCGCGTTTGTCGCAGCTTTACGACATGATCAATATCAAGCTTGATAAAACCGGCGGTCTGACCGGCGCGCTTGAGCTTGCCGATGCTGCCGCCAAGGTTGGCATGCAGATCATGGTCGGCTGCATGGTCGGGACATCGCTTGCGATGGCACCGGCGATGATCGTCGCCGCCGATGCCCGCATTGTTGATCTTGACGGTCCGCTATGGATGGCAAAAGACCGTGAAAACGGTCTGGCGTTTGACAAGGGTGTCATGGGGCTTCCTGATCGCGCCCTTTGGGGCTAATTTCCCGGGGCTAAGCCTGAAATTCTGTTGATTTTTGCCGCCATACCGGTTTTTCGGTGTGGCGGTTTCTTTTTGGTGCGGCTTATGATTTCGGGATGATGCGAGTCGCGACCATTTCGCAATTCGCGTTACGGTTTTAAGGGTGCTGTTGTTGTGAAAAACAACTTAGGGGCGCGAAAATACGTTAATTATTGTGTTGAAACAGGTGGTTGTTTCTATTTTTTCTCTCTTAATTAGTTAAAAATTAATTCAAAAACAGCGTGCCACCTCTTCTGGATAGTTGAATTGCCGGTTAAATCAGGGAACGATCATGCAGTTATTCGGGGCTGCAGTGGCTCCTTCGCATAGATGAGTTGGAGCTGACCCGCGTGCTATCCGGTCCCCGAAGAGATAGTCGACGCTTCGCAGGGCCCTTGCGATGTCGATATCGTGATTTTCTTTATACGCCCCGGCATGCAGAACTTCTGCATCTGCGGCGTAAGGAATCGGTACAGCTAACCGCGCGCTTCGCGGCCTTTTTTACCCTCGTTCTGCTGGCGCTTGTCCCGATCTGGGACGGGGCCTATGGCAATGGCTTCTGGCAATCGCAAGCCGTGATCATGCGCCTCCTTGTCATGGGGATTGCGGTTGTGGTGCTGCTTAATCGGGCGGTCAGTTCGAAATGGCGTCGCCGTGCGCCTTATCTGCCGATGCTGTTTCTTGTGATTGCCGCCGCCTTGCTGTGCGGTTTTTCGGGGCTTGATCTTGCGGCGTCGCCAAAGATGCTGACCTCGCACAGTTTCCTGCTTCTTGGCATTGTTGTCCTGATTGCCATCATGCCGCTGACACTGGCCGAGGCGGGAATAATGGTTTCTCCGATCGTTGTGTTGCTGTTCTTTGGTGCGCAGGGGCCCGTTGCAGGCGGTTATGTGCCGGTTGAAATGATTTTGCCCGTCTTGCTGCCGCTTGCGGTGATGGCGGCCATGGTTCAGCTTTATCGAACGATTGTTGCCGCGCAGGAAATTGCGATTGATCCGCTGACGGGGGTCTATACCCGTGCCTTTGGCATGGAAATGCTGCGTCTTAATTTTGAAGCCGCCTATCGCAAGCGAAGCCCGCTTACCGTGGCCTTTGTCGATCTTGATGACTTCAAGAAAATCAATGATCAGTTCGGCCATGATTACGGTGACCGCATTCTTGAAGAAGCCGGGCGCAATCTGGCGCATCGGTTTCGGAGCACGGATCTGGTTATCCGCTGGGGCGGGGAGGAATTCCTTGTTATTCTGCCTGACCTGACATTGGCGCGTGCAAATGAAGTCATGCATCGCGTCATGGCACCGGGTCTTGCCGATCTTGCCAATGGTTTGACCCAGCAGGCAAGTTACGGACTGGCCGAGCGGATCGAAGATGTCATTTCCCAGCCGCATAACCTGATCGACCTTGCCGATCAGCGCATGTATGACGCCAAAAAACGCCATGACCACGAACAGATCGTTGCTGATGGCCTGTCGGGTCGCAAGATTTCCGGGGCTGCTGCCACCACGTCATCGGCGCGTGCGGCCGATGCCAGCAAGGTCGTCAATCAGACCCTGAATTAACCCCGCGACCTTTGCGGCCTTTTCGAAGGTCCGGCATAAGGTTCTTCTTCTGCTTATTCCTAGATTTCGACAGGCGCCGCTTTTTGGGGCGCCTTTTTGCGAATCTGCCCCAATTGGGCATGTTGCGGGGCAATTTTACCCGATTGTATTTTTCGGGATTCCGCGATGCTGATGGGTGCGAGACCGCGTAAATGAGAGTTTCTGCGGGTTTGGAGCAGATTCTCATGATGGGAATCGAAAGCCGAATTTTCGACTCTGCTGATGGAATCGCAGTGTTTCCGCCATTTCTGATTACAACTTTTGATCAGATTTGCCGATTTTTCGGAAATGAACCGTGGCGCGGAAAAATGGGGATGCTGAAAAAATGACCGCATCTGGCCGGGATTCAGTTCGAAAAAGTGTCAGTTTGGTGAAATTTTGACCAAAAAAAGGGCATTAATTTTTTTGATAAAAAAATAGTCAAAAACGTGTTGCGTTCGCCCGATCTAATGGGTAATGTCTATTTGTGCGCTGCGGTAGGACGCAGTGCATTCCGGCGAGCGACTTGTCGCTCGTTTCTTGGACGTTTCCTCCCTAGACTTGGGCCGCTGTCACAGGCGGCCTTCTTTTTTGCCTGAATTCCAGGGTTTTACAGGTTTTTCTGGGGTGCGGGAATTCGCGCCGGAAATATCATTATGTCGCCTGCGCGGGATTGTGCGGTGCAACTCGCGCCATGGTGAAGGGTGAATGCCATTCTCCATCGGCATCAAAAAGAAAAGGCACCGTCTGTCTGACTGGTGCCTTTGTTCGCGTGTCGCAAGGTTATGGCATAGGGGTTATTTCTCCCGCCCTGGATCGCGTTCCGGGAAGTTGCCATCCCCGTCACCAAGGCCGCGCTGCATGATCACGCTATCGACCCAGCGGCCAAGTTTGAATCCTGCCGACTGCAATGTGCCCGCCACCCGGAAGCCCAGGCGCGCGTGTAACCCGATAGAGGCGACATTGGCGCTATCGCCGATCACGGCGACCATCTGGCGATAGCCAAGGGCCGTGCAGCGTTTGATCAGTTCGGACAGAAGCGCGCGACCGGCCCCCTTGCCGACAACATCGGGCGCGATATAGATCGTGTCCTCGACCGTAAAGCGGTACGCCGGGCGCGGACGATAGGCCCCAGCATAGGCAAAGCCTTCGACGCGGCCATCAATTTCCGCCACCAGATAGGGCAGGCCGCGTTCGCGGACATGCTGCCAGCGGGTTGTCAGTTCGGCGATTTCAGGCGCACGTTCCTCGAACGAGGCCAGGCCATGCAGGACATGGTGGCCGTAAATTTCGGTAATGCGGCCAAAATCCTCTGGCTCGGCATCGCGGATCACAAGATCCTCCAAGGGCGCGGCACCATTTGGCATCGGTTTTCCTGATGGTGTGGAAGAAACGGGGCTGGATGTCATCAGAAGGGATTCCCGTCAAGATCGTGGAAGCACGATATCAGATGCGTCATCTGTTCGCGCAGGGTGTCAAATCCGCGATGGGGCGTGATCGTGTCTTCGTCCATGTAAAGCGAGCGTGAAAGCTCGATCTGCAGGCTGTGCACGTTGTTTTCCGGTTGCCCGTAATGTCGCGTGCAAAAACCGCCTGCATATGGATCATTGTGCGACGGGGTAAAGCCCAGATCGCGGACACGATCTTCGACAAAGCGCGTCAAAGACGGATGGCAGGAACTTCCATAGCAATCGCCCAGAACCAGATCAACGCGGTTTTTGCTGCTGTCGACAGAATCACCGGGCATGGAATGGCAGTCAATCAGGATGCAATAGCCAAACTGATCGCGCGTTGCATCGATCAGTTTGCGAAGCGCACTGTGATAGGGGTGATAAAAGGTATCGATCCGGTGCATTGCCTCGGTGACCGGCAGGCGGGTTTTGTAAATTTCGATCCCGCCGCTGACGACGCGCGGGATGGATCCCAGTCCCGAGAGGGCGCGCATCGAATGAATGTCGGCGTCCGAGGGCAGGGGGCCGTCAAACATGCGCGGGTCAAGTTCCAGCGCCCCGCGATTGACATCGACAAAGGCACGCGGAAATGTCGCGCACAGCAGGGGGGCGCCCAGTTTGGGCGCACTGGCAAACAATTGATCGACAAACGCATCTTCGGACGCGCGCAGCGCAAACGAATCAATGCGCGCAATCTCGATCAATTCCTGCGGATAATGGCGCCCGGAATGGGGCGATGCAAACACCACCGGCAGGGTTTGCCGGGATGGCAGGATGACGGTTGCCGGTCCATTGCCGGTAAGATCCGATGGCAACTGGTTCATTGTCGTTTGTTATGTCTTCCCTAAACTGGATGATGATCATAGCAACAGCGATCCATCCCGTCCCCCATAGATGAAGATTTTTTGTCAAAAATCCAATTGAGGGGTTGCACCTTTCACGGCCTTGAGCTAAATACCGCCTCGCCGTCACAAACGGTGCTGGCCAAGCCTTCTGCCTTGAAGGCCGGTCAGATGAAAGATGGGTAAGAGGGCCTATAGCTCAGTTGGTTAGAGCGTTCGCTTGACATGCGAGAGGTCACAAGTTCGAGTCTTGTTAGGCCCACCATCTTTCCCCAAATACAGGGGCCTATAGCTCAGTTGGTTAGAGCGTTCGCTTGACATGCGAGAGGTCACAAGTTCGAGTCTTGTTAGGCCCACCATTTCCTCCCCGCCGGTTTCCGAGCGGGGTTTTGTGTTTCTGGCCCCAGAAACCGTTCATTTCCCAAGGTTATCAAGGCTTCCAGCGCATCATGATCGGCCCGGATATTTCCCGCTTGAAGTCGTGTGCAATATGTGTTGAATGCATTCAAACGAGCGTTCTGTTTCGGCCTGATGCCTTGTCATTCGGCCCGATGATCTGACGGAGGCCTGCAATGATCATGTCTTTCGAAACCGCCCTTGGCCTTCTTGCCGGATCACTGACCACGATTGCCTTCCTGCCGCAGGTCATCCGCACCTGGCGCACCCGCTCGACCGCTGATATCTCACTTGTGATGTTTCTGATCCTGTGCACCGGGATCGCGCTTTGGCTGGTTTATGGCTTGGTCCGTGGCGACTGGCCGGTGATCATTGCCAACGGCTTTACCCTTGTCCTGGCCTCGACCATCCTGTTCTTCAAGCTGCGCCACGGATAATCGGAGCTTCCGGTTCTATCGCATTGCCGCGATGCTTTTGCGGAACCTGATTGCGCTAAAGGCGAAGAACAGGGCGGCGATCACGAAGACGATCAGGAATTCCTGCCAGACGACATCTATCCCGGCATCGCGATACAGGATCGCCTGTGCAAAGCTGACAAAGTGGCTGGACGGGACGAATTGCATGATGTTCTGAAGCGTTTCAGGCATGCTTTCAAGCGGCGTATTTCCGCCCGACAACATCCGCATCGGTAATACGACAAGGATGAAGAGGAGCCCGAATTGCGGCATCGATTTCGTCATGGTCGCAAGGAAAATGCCAAGGGCGGTTGCAAAAAACAGATACAGCATGGTTCCGGCAAAGAACAGCAGCTTGGAGCCGATAATCGGCACGCCAAGCATAAGCTCGACGACAAAGAACAGCGATACCGCACTGGCGATCAGGATCACAAGCCCGTTGGCCCAGACCTTTGCCAGCATGATTTCAAACGGATCAAGCGGCATCACCAGCAGATGTTCAATCGTGCCATGTTCGCGTTCACGAATAAGTGCTGCTCCCGAGAGGATGATCGACAGCATGGTGATGTTGTTGATGATCTCCATCGCGCTGGTGAACCATGAACTGGTGGCGTTTTCGTTATAGGCATAACGTGTCACAAGTGTCGCCGGTGGTTCGTGATTTGCCGCGACATAGGCCGAAACCCCGCCCATGAAGGTCCGGACTTCCTGGGCGATGATATTGCTGACATAGCCTTGGCCGATCCCGGCCTGCATCATTGCGGTGGCGTCGATGTTAAGCTGAATTTCCGGCTGATGACCGGCAATAAGGTCTTTTTCAAAATCGGGCGGGATCACCAGAACAAAGGTGTATTCGCCGCCATCCATGGCGGCGTCAATGTCACCTTCGCTGATTTCCCCGGGTATCTTGAAAAATGGTTGCAGAAATGCATCACCGATCTGGCGCGACAATTTGGATTTATCCAGATCGGCAATCGCGATCGATGCGTTTTTAAGGTCATGGGAAAAGCCGGTGGCGGCATTGTAAATCGCAAATGAAAACGCCCAGCAGATCAGGATCAGCAACACGACATCGCGACGGAGGCTGAAAAGCTCCTTGATGCCCAGGCGATAGATATTTTCAATCCGTTTGCCATACATCGCGGTCATGCCTCCTGCTTTTTAAGCAGCAGCATCGAAAGTACGGTCAATGCCGGGAAGAAAATCACCAGGGTCAGGATTTGGGGATAAAGTTCGGCAAAGCCAAGCGCCTTGGTAAAGACCCCGACACTGATCGACATGAAATGCGATGTCGGCATGATGGTCGAGAGCACGGCGGGCGCCCCTTCAAGCGAGGATATCGGCTGCATCATTCCGGAAAACATGACCGAGGGCACCATCGTCGCAATCGCGGTTCCGAACAGGGCGGCGATCTGGGTCTTGGTAAAGGACGATATCAAAAGCCCCAAACCGGTTGTGGCAAAAACAAACAGGAAGGCCCCGACAATAAGGGTAAGCGGATTTCCCTGCATCGGGACTTCGAACCAGAACAGCGCCATTGCGACCATCAGAACGAAATTGATCAGGCCTAACCCGACATAGGGCAATTGTTTGCCAATCAGGAATTCGATCCGCGTGACCGGCGTGACGTAAAGGTTGGTGATCGATCCCAGTTCCTTTTCACGCACCACGCCGACCGCCATCAGAACGGCGGGAATAAACATCAGCAGCAGCGCAATCACCGATGGCACCATGGCATAGATGCTTTTGAAATCCTGATTATAGCGATAGCGCGTCTCAATGCTTACCGGCAGAGTTTGCGCGGGCAAACCGGTGTTGCGCATGCTGCGTTCGTTCAGATATTTGCTGTGAATGCCTTCGACATAGCCATGGATGGTTTCGGCGCGAAACGGCATGGTGCCATCGATGGTTGCGGCGACTTCGGGGCTGCGTCCGGCTTCAAGGTCGCGGCCAAATCCCGGCGGAATTTCAATCGCCAGCGTGATATCGCCCGACAGCAACCTTTGTTCAAGCTCGTCATTGCTGTTTAACGGCGGCTGTTCGCTGAAATATCGCGACCCTGCAAGGTTTTCAAGATAGGTGCGACTGGTTTCCGTCCTGTCGCGGTCGAGTGCGGCATATGTCAGATTTTCAACGTCAAAGGTAATGCCAAGCCCGAAAACCGGCATCAGAATCGCCGTACCCAGCAAGGCAAACATCAACCGGATCGGATCGCGGATCAGTTCCATGGTTTCGCGCAGTGAATAGGCCCACAAACGGCGCAAACTGAAAATTGATGCCTTGGCCGGTTTCCATTTCATCGCACCGGTTTCATCGTCCCCGTTCATGGCCGATGCATCCGGGGCAGGGGCGTTGTCATCAATGCCGCTGGCTTCTTCCAGATGGCTGATGAAGGCTTCTTCAAGCGTTTCGCAACCGCGTTTCTGCGTAATTTCATGCGGGGTGTCGCTAATCAATACCTTGCCCGCATGCATCAGCGATATGCGATCACAGCGTTCCGCCTCGTTCATGAAATGGGTAGAGATAAAAATCGTCACCCCCTGATCGCGCGAAAGCTCGACCAGTAATTGCCAGAACGCGTCACGTGCCACCGGATCGACGCCCGATGTCGGTTCGTCCAGTATCAGGATTTCCGGGCTGTGAATGATCGCAACCGCAAGCGATAAACGTTGCCGCACGCCAAGCGGCAGGCTTTCAGCCATGTCATCGTGATATTCGCTCAGGCCGAACCGTTCGGAAAGCTCGTCAATCCGCGGCTTAATCCGATCTGACGGCAGATGAAACAGCCGCGCGTGAAGCTCAAGGTTCTGATAGACGCTCAGCTCGGCATAAAGCGAAAAGGCCTGGCTCATATAGCCGACCCGTTTGCGAAGTTCGGTATCCTGCCCATCGACCGGTTTGCCGAAAAGCTCTGCCGTGCCTTCGGTCGCGGGCAAAAGCCCGGTCAGCATCTTCATGGTTGTCGTCTTGCCGCACCCGTTCGAGCCGAGAAACCCGAAAATCTCGCCCTTTTCAATGCGGAAACTGACATTATCGACGGCTGTAAAATCGCCAAACCGCATGGTCAGGCCGTCCGCGACGATGGCTGGAACATCGCCATGTGTGGTGCGCGGCGGAATGACAAGGTCCTTATGGCCCTTGCGTTCTTCTTCGGGCAGCAGCCTTACAAACGCGGTCTCAAGGTTATCGGCCCCGGTGCGCTCCAAAATCTCTTCCGCTGTGCCGCTTGCCAGCACCTTGCCGTCATTCATCGCAATCAGTTGGTCGAAACGGGCGGCTTCATCCATATAGGCGGTTGCGACCAGCACGGTCATGCCGCTTTGGGTTTTGCGGATCTGGTCGATCAGTTCCCAGAACTGTCGACGTGACAGGGGATCGACGCCGGTTGTCGGCTCGTCCAGTATCAATATTTCCGGATCATGGATCAGGGCGCAACACAGGCCAAGCTTCTGCTTCATCCCGCCGGAAAGCTTGCCGGCTGCGCGCTCGGTAAAGGGTTCAAGCCCGGTCGCCTTTACCAGCTTTTCAATCCGGTCATTGCGTTCGCGCGCCGACTGGCCAAACAAACGGCCAAAGAATTCAAGGTTCTCGCGGATCGTCAGGTCCATATAAAGGTTTTTGCCCAGCCCCTGGGGCATATAGGCGATTTTGGGCAGAACGCTGTTTCGGTGGCGCGTGTCGTCCATCGGCCCGCCCAGCGTCTCGACCACGCCATCCTGCAATTTGCGCGCACCCGATATCAGGGCAAGGGCGGTGGATTTACCCACACCATCGGGCCCGATAAAGCCGATGGTCCGACCTGTGGGGATATCAAGGCTGATATCGTCAAGCGCATGAACATGGCCGTATCGGTGGCGGACATGGTCCAGCCGCGCGGCAAGATTTGCGCCATTTGCAGGAGCATTACTCATTCCTGAAGGCTCTGGTTCAGTGTCGCGTCATCGGGAACATTGGGGGTAAAGCGTTCCGGCCAGTTTTTATGATCGGCCAGCATGACATAGGCCTCGCCGGGCAGGCCGGTTTTGACCCGTTTGCTATGTTCTTCAAGCAATTCGCGCGCGATGCGGATTTTTATCCGGAACATCAGCTTGTCGCGTTCGCTTCTGGTTTCGACCTCGCGCGGGGTGAATTGCGCATCATCGGCAACGAATGACACATAGGCCGGGATCACAAAATTCGGTGCGGCATCCAGAACAATGCGCGCCTCGTTGCCGACAAAGGCCAAACCGGCCTGCCGGGTCGGCAGGAAGATCGTCATGTAAACATCGGTGAGATCCAGAACCGTTACCACCGGGTCGCCACCCGCAAGAACTTCGCCGGGTTCGGCAAGGCGATATTGCACCCGCCCGCCGCGCGGTGCCTTAAGCACGGAATCATTGATCTGCACCTGAATGCGGTCAAGTTCGGCCTGGGCGGCTTCGACATTACGTTCGCTGCTTGTCAGGCGCGATTTTGCCGCCGCAAGGGCGGCCTCGGCCACGTCGCGTTCCGATTTGCGCTGATCGACCTGTTCACGCGCGATATTGTTGTTTTTGACAAGCTCGTTGGCGCGTTCAAGCTGTCGCTGCGCGAGGGAAAGCTGGCTTTCTTTCTGAGCGATATCGGCCCTGGCTTCGAAAATGCCTTGTTGCGCACTCGCAACTTCGGCGCGGGCCTTGGCAAGGCTGGCCTGAAGTTCGGCCGTATCCATCCGCGCCAGAACCTGACCGGCTTGCACCACGTCGCCCTCATCGACCAGAACCTCGTCGACCCGGCCGGCATATTTGGTTGCCACCCGGACTTCTTCGGCCTCGATCCGGCCATTGCCGCTGGCGATGAATTCGGGAAGGGTTTCCTGATTTTGCTGCCAGTAATAGTAACCGCCCCCGGCAATCGCGACGATCACGACAAGGATCGCCAAAGGCACGCGCAGTTTGCTCATTCCGCCCTCCAAGACAGGATTGCCGGGTTTGTGGCCACGGATGTGCCATCGGCATATAGGGGTTATCGCAAGCAGGTTATAGCTTTAACGCGATAAAGTCTGGAATGATCCTGACCTGAACGGCAAGGTAAATCTTTGATCTTACGCAATTTAGAAAAGTATCAGGAAGGTCGCGAAAGGTATTGTGATCCAACGCGCTTAGATATCAATATCAGCCCAGATCAGGTGATGATCCGATGCTGCCTGATGTTTCCTGATCAGGTCGGGATAGGTTTCCCAACGCGGCGGGCGTGATCCTGGCCAGATGCCCTTGCGGTAAATGCCGCCCTTGGTGACGCGGTCAAACAGGGCAGGCGATAACAAAAGATAATCGATTTTATCATCATCATTGCCAAGGCCATGCGTGCCGGTCCCGCGGTCGCCATTCCCGGCATTGAATTCGAACTCGGTAAAGCTCGGGTGGGCCGACACATCCCGAAGGGCCGTACCATGCAGCAACGGATCAAGTTCGGGACTGTCGGGGGTATCGTTAAGATCGCCCAGAACCACGATATTTTCGAACCCCTCGGCGATCAGACGATTGTAATAGGCGGCAACCGCCAATGATTGCGCCAGTCGCTTGGCGCGGCTTGCCGGGTCATTGCCGCCATATTTGCTTTTGAAATGGTTGGGCAGGACCATGATCTGCGCGCCCGATGGTGTGATGATTTCATATTCCGGGCAATCGCGGCTGAAAATCGGGGCTCCGTCGGGTTTCAGGTCATCGACGTGGCTGCGCATTTCGCCAATCGGGTAACCTTCGTGGGTAGCAAGGCCGACATCAATGCCGCGCCCGTCATTGCCATCAATGATCATCATATGGCGATAGGGCACCGGCAAAACGCCCTTTTCGCGCATGAAATCCTGAAACGCCAACAATACCGGGCGGCTTTCGATCTCGACCAGTGCCAGAACATCCGCCCCGATATCGCCGATCATGCGTGCGGTGTTTAACATTGCCGCTTCGTCTACCGACCCCATGCGAAGTTCACACCAGCCAACCCAATCATCGCGGCCATCGGCCTTGATATAGGGCTGTTTTGGCGGGCGCGGGCGTGAAATCAGCTGGCCACGGATTTTGCGAATGCGGGTAAAGGGGCCTTCGTCGCCGCGCAACATGCCCAGTTTTGTTATCAACGTTAACATCTGTGCCTTGTCGGCATCGCTGTAAACCAGCTTTTCAAACAGCTTGTTCAGTTCTGCATGGGCATCCAGCACATCGCGATGGGCTTCGGGGTTTTCATCGTTAAAGACTTTTGCCCGGTCAAACAGGTTTTCGACGTTAAACGCAGCAATCCGCATGACGTGCCCCGATGCTCATGTCGCCGTGGCGTGGTGAAGGATGAAATTCTACCACAGGTATTATGCGGGCATGGTGTCAAATATGAAGTGTCATGTTTGTGACGATATCGGGAAGGACGGGCGATTTAGTCCCCATATGGGGATGTTTTGAAATCCCGACCCGCCATAGGGTCCGGCATGTAACGGGCGATCGGTTGTGTGAAGCACTGCGGGATCGCGTCCTGCTTCATCGGGAAGGCTTTGCAAATATGAACAACGTTAACCCCTTCAAACCGACCGTCGTTTTTGTCGATGATGACGAAAATCTGCTGCGTGGCGTTGCGCGGGCCCTGGGGCAGCGTTACAACGTGGTTTCCTTCTCCGATCCGGTCGAGGCTCTTTCATGGCTGCGCGATAATCATCGAAAAGTTGACGTGATTGTTTCGGATCTGGCCATGCCGGGCTTTTCCGGCATGCGGTTGTTACGCGAAATGGTCAGTATTGCGCCGAATATCCCGCGTGTTCTGCTATCGGGGCATCTTGATAATTCTGCAATGAACAAGGCCATCAACACGGCTTTTGTATCGTGCATATTATCCAAGCCCGCATCGATTGAACTGATCCGCAAATCCATCGAACAGGCGCTGAGTTCGCGGGCGATTGATCTGGCCGGGACCCTGATTACACCGGGGCTGGTCATGCGGGCGATCAAAAATAACGGTTATTCGATTGTCTTTCAGCCGCGCATCGAGACAAAGACCGGCCTGGCCTGCGGGTTTGAAGTCCTGATCCGTTTTCCGAACCTTCAGAAACGTTTCCTTCTTGAGGAAATCATTCTGGCCTGCGAAGGGCATCCGGCCATCAACCTGCTGACCACAGCGGTGATGAATGAAGTGCGCAGGCAGGCCAAGGATATCCGGTCCCGGTTCGATTTTTCGCCGACCGTCTCGATCAACTGTTCGCCCTATTCCATTCGCAATAATTGCTTTCTCGAAGAAATCCTTCATTTCCGAAGCGATATGCTGCTTCGCGATATCAGGATCGAAGTCGAAATCACCGAACATAGCGACATCGTCAAAGACCCGGCATTTCTTGCCAATGCCAAAATGCTTAAAAACCGGGGTGTTGCGATTTACATTGATGACTTCGGCTCGGGCAGCAATTCGGTGGAGCTTCTGGAAACCGGTGTTTTCGCCGGGGTCAAGATTGATCGCGAATTCATCGCAACAGCAAACGGGGATTGTCTCAAATCATCATTTGCGGCGTGGGTTGTGAAAGCTTCGCATGATCTGGGCCTGCGCGTTGTTGCCGAAGGTGTCGAAGACGCCAATGTTGCGCAAAGGATGCAGGCGCTTGGGGTTGAAGAAATGCAGGGCTTCTTTTTCGCAAGGCCGGCAGCGCTTGATAAAATACCGACCGGTGCTTTTGCCCTTTGCTGAAAGCTGTTTTACCTTTGAACGGCTAAGCCTGATTCTTACATCTCCAGATCAAATACAATCAGCCCGGAAATCTCGCCATCGGCGGCTTTGACCAGTTCGGCACCCAGCGCCTGATGTGTCGGATGCGCAAGATAGGCATCGCGCGCCCTGGCATCGTCAAAATCGATGCAGAAACCGTGCGTGAAACCCTGTTCGAGTTTTTCCGGGCTGACCGATACGCCGCCATCAAATCCGCGCATCCCTGCGATCTGGTTGCCAAGTTCTGCCAGTGCATCAAACAGGCTGGTGATCGCCGCCTCGTCAATACCGGGTTTGAATTTGATCAGGACGATATGACGGATCATGGCGGGGCCTTTCACTTGGCGACGGGGACGCTTGATTGAACCGGTATATCGCGTTGGGTGTCAATAGAGGGGATCAGGCTATTATGCGTAATGGCATAATGGCTTATCCAAAAGTTTTGGTTGAAATAATGTGACATACCGCACTTCCGTAAATTTTTCCTCTTGAAATATAGTATCAAATACATACTTTAGGATAGGTTTGGTTGCGTGGTATTAGGTGTTTTTCCCTTGCGCAGTCGTAATCGGGTGAAAAGGGGATAGGTGATATGGCTTTCAGTATTTTCGGGAACAATGGATCTTCACAAGGACAGCAGATCTATGAAGCCCTTGGCAGATCGATGGCGGTGATCGAATTTTCGCTGGATGGCAAAATCCTGACGGCCAATGCCAATTTCCTTTCGACGATGGGTTATGAGCTTGGCGATATCGTCGGCAAGCACCATGCGATTTTCGTCACTGCCGATTACGCAAAAAGCCCGGAATACAAGCAGTTCTGGAAAACCCTTTCGGATGGAAAATTCGTAGCCGATGCATTTCAACGTGTGCGCAAGGACGGGGATATAGTCTGGCTTGAAGCCACCTATAACCCGATCCTGAATGCGGCAGGAAAGCCGGTAAAGGTCATCAAGTTTGCGACCGATATCACCGCACGTCGCAAGGAACGGGCGCTTAACGACGGCGTTCTGACCGCGATTGACCGATCCCAGGCGATGATCGAATTTGATCTGACGGGCAAAATCCTTAAGGCCAATGCGAACTTCCTGAAAACCATGGGCTATTCCGAAGGGGAGGTTGTCGGCAAGCATCACAGCATGTTTGTCGCCCCGGGCTATGCCCAATCAACCGAGTATAAGGATTTCTGGGCCAGCTTGCGCCGGGGTGATGTGCAGGCCGCACAGTTCAAGCGGATTGCAAAAGGCGGCAGGGAAGTCTGGCTTGAGGCGACCTATAACCCGATTTTTGATCAGAATGGCAAACCTGAACGGGTGATCAAGCTCGCTACCGATATTACCGAGCAGGTGCAGCTTCTGATCGACCTGAAAGCGATGATTGACAACAATTTCACCGAAATTGACAGCAATATCGCAAGTCTTGACGAGGCCGCCCTGAGCGGCACATCCGCCGCGGCGCAAAGCTCCAACTCGGTCCAGACCGTTGCCGCCAGTGCAGAGGAACTTTCCGCCTCGATCGCGGAAATCTCGCGCAGCATGGCGCAAAGCCGCGATGAAACCGAACGTGCGTTCTCGCAAACCGTCAACGCCAACCAGTCGACCCAGAAAATGGCCGATGTGGTTGCTGCGATGACCGGTATTGTTGAAGTCATTCAGGGCATTGCCGGGCAGATCAACCTGCTGGCATTGAACGCGACGATTGAATCGGCGCGCGCGGGCGAGGCTGGCAAAGGCTTTGCCGTCGTCGCCAACGAGGTCAAAAATCTCGCCAATCAGGCTGCCAAGGCCACCGATCAGATTTCGGCCGAAATCAGCGGTGTGCAGGAAATTTCAAACGAGGTTGTCAACTCGCTTGAAACCATTCGTGGTTCCATCGAAACCGCGCGCGATAGCGTGACCAATATTTCGTCCTCGGTCGAGGAACAGAGTGCAGTGACCGAAAGCGTGTCGCAAAACATGCAGACAATGGCCGTATCGGTCGATGAGCTTGTCCGGCGGCTTGACGAAATCCGCACGATTTCAAGCGGGGTTGGCGGATCGGTCAAACGTACCCGCGAAGCTGCCGAAGTTCTGACGCGCTAGGTCCGACGATATCCGATACGATAAAAGCCCGGTTGGTAAGAGATCAGCCGGGCTTTTGTCTTTTTTGGCGGGGCGAAGAAGGGGCGGTTAGCGGCCCGACAATGCCCCCTCAATCGATTTGGCGATGATCGACAGGCCAAGGTCGAGCTCCGCGTCGCTGATCGTCAGCGGCGGGGCGATGCGGAATACACCGCCCATGCCGGGCAGCTTGACGATATTCATGCTAAGCCCGTTTTTGAACGCCTCGGTCGCAATCGCGGCCCCCAGATCATGATCGGGTTCCCGGAACTGGCCGTCCGCGCCACGTTTGACGATCTCCACACCCAGCATAAGCCCCCGCCCGCGCACATCGCCGACGCAATCATACCGGTCTTTGAGCCTTGATAATCCATCAAACAGCTTCTGACCCGATGTCCGGGCGCGGTCGACCAGTTTCTCGTCGCGCACCACGTCAAGCACCGTCACACCGACCGCAGCGGGCAGGGGATCGGACACATGGGTGGTGTAAAACAGGAAACCCTTTTCATGGGCGGCATCCTCGATTTCAGCCGTGGTCATGACAGCCGCCAGTGGCAGGCCAGCACCGATGGTTTTGGACAGGGTCATGATATCGGGTGTCACGCCATCGCGTTCAAAGGCGAACATATCGCCGGTGCGGCCCACGCCCGTCTGGGCCTCGTCCAGAATAAGCAACATGCCGCGTTCAACGCATTTCTGCTTAAGGGCGGCCAGATATCCCTTGGGCAACGGCAACATGCCACCCGATGACAGGATCGGCTCGGCAATAAAGGCGGCAAGATTGCCGGTCGACTGGCTGTCGACCAGATTGAAGGCGTCATCAAGCTCTGTCTGCCAATCAAGCGACCCGTCGGCATGTTTGAAACGCGGGCGAAAGGCATTGGGCGCGGGAATGGCGAATGATCCGGCGGCCGCCGGGCCATATCCCTTGCGCCCGGCACTATAGGTTGCCGATGCGGCAACGCCGGTCATCCCGTGCCAGCTTTTGGAAAAGGCGACGATTTCATGCTTGCCGGTGACAAGCTTTGCCATGCGGATCGCGGCCTCGTTGGACTCTGCCCCGGTGGAGAGCAACAAAACCCGATCCAGCCCCGGTGCCAGTTCCGCCAGACGTTCGGCCAATGTCACCACCGGGCGGGACAGCATGCCGCTAAACAGATGGGCGACTTTTTCGACCTGGCTTTGCACGGTTTCGACGATCTTCGGATGGCCGTGACCCAGAAGGGCGCTCATCTGACCGGATGTGAAATCCAGTATGGGGCGGTCATCGGCGTCATAAACGAACGATCCTTTGGCGCGTTCGATGATGGCGGGTTCAAACGTGCTGCCATAGCGGATCAGGTGTTTTTTGGCGGCATCCCAGAATTTCGGATCGGCGTTGTGCGACATGATGGGCTCCCTGAAAGCGTGTGTCTTTTGGCTGATCCTCATCGTATCTGCTGGCGCGCCACCCGTAAAATTGATAGTTATGGCATTCTGGTATTGGAAAAATTGATATAGTGCTAGTGCGACGATGCAGACCCTGCTTGATCTCAAACTGCTTGCGACATTCGTGCGCGCCGCGCATTCCGGCACGCTCAGTGCCACGGCCATTCAGGTGGGCCGAACCCAGTCAACCGTGACAATGCAGATCCAGCGGCTTGAAGAAACGCTGGGCCAAAGCCTGTTTCACCGAAGCGGCAGCGGCGTCAGCCTGACCGGGGCGGGGGAACGGTTTCTGGGCTATGCCGAACGGATCTTGCGCCTGCATGACGAGGCGGTTTCGGCCTTTTCCGACAAGGGTTTGCATGGCTCGATGGTGTTTGGCTGTCCCGAGGATTACCTGATCACGTTTTTCCCGGCTTTGCTCAAAAGCTTTGGCACCATCCACCCGGATGTCGAGATCAAGGTGGTATCGGCCCCAAGCCCGGAATTGACCCGCCTGCTGCATGCCAGCCAGATCGATATGGCCATTACCTCGACCCCGGAAATCCATGACCGGCAAAAGATCGTGCGTACCGAACAGCTTGCCTGGGTCGGAAGCAAACCGACGCTGGAGCTTCACGATTTCCCCGATGGCGCCATTCCGCTTGCGATGCCAGCCTCAAACGCCATGGATCATAAGGCGGCCTGTGATGCGATGGATGAGGCGGGGCTACGCTATAAAATATCCTATGCCAGCAACAGCCTGACCGGCCTGATCGCGGTGGCACGGTCTGGCCTTGCGATCAGTGTCATGATGCAAAAAGCCGTCCCGGCGGACCTTTACATCCTCAAATCCCCGATGCCCGCCTTGCCGCAATTGGGTTTGCAGGTCGTGACGTCAAGCACTGCGCGTAGCCCTGCAATTAGTGCGTTTGGAGATCATATCCGGAACTTGTTGCCATTTTTGTGAGAGACCCTGTTGGCATGCTTATCGGTATCGTCCTTGTCTTAAGATAATCAAATGATATATAGATGGTGTCTCATTTGATTTTTATGGAGGGTCCGATGCCTTCTGCTGTTGCGGATATCAAGGCCACCAATGATAGCGGTGCGACCTTCTGGAAGGCGGTCGGTATTCCCGCACGTGGGCCGGAGCTGCATGAAGCGTTGCAGCAGGGTATTCCTTACGCGACCTATGGCAAGCTGGCGTCTGCTGCCGGGTTGGATCGCAAGGAACTGGCAAAATATGTCGTTATTCCGATGGCGACCCTGCAACGCCGGGCGAAACTTGGCCGGTTCAAGGTTGATGAAAGCGACAAGCTGTATCGCTTTGCCGAAGTGCTGAGTGCGGCCACCGATTTGTTTGAAGGTGACCGGGATCAGGCGCGCGACTGGCTTTTGAGCCCTGTTCATGGGCTTGGCGGGGCGCGTCCGGCGGAAATGATTGCGACATCGGCGGGGACCGATGCTGTGCTTGATCTGATCGGGCGGCTGGAACATGGTGTCTTTGCATGAGTGGCATTGCGGCCTATCGTCTGGTCAAGCAGAAATGGAAATCATCTGCCTTTGATGGCGAAGGGGCGCGGCTTTATGGCGGGCGCTGGAACAGCCGGGGAAAATCGGCGATTTATCTGGCCGGATCGCAGTCGCTTGCGATGCTTGAAATCATGGTCCATCTGAACGATTACCGGCTGCTTTCAAGCTATGCGATGTTTGAACTGCGCATTCCTGCCGCCGAAATTGCCGACTTGCCACAAGATCGCATCCCGCCCGACTGGCGCGCCGAACCGGCCCCGCCATCGACCGCCGAAATCGGCGATGCGTGGCTTGATGAGGGGGCCGGTCTGGCGCTTGCCGTGCCCAGCGTTGTGATTCCGGGGGAGCGGAATTATCTGCTGAACCCGAAACACCCGTTATTTTCCAGCATGGTCAAAAACGCGACCGAACTTGATTTCACGCCAGATCCGCGACTATAGCAAACTGGGCGAGTACGGTTTCTCAGACCAACTCCGCCAAATACTCCACCGGGTGCTTCGGCTTCGCCCCTTCAAAGCGCGCAACCTGACAGCGGCAGGAATAGCCAGTGACGAGCATGTTATCCAGGCCCGTCGCATCGACTTTCTTTTTCCAGCTTTGGTCATAAAGCGCGCGGGATGTTTCCTGATGGCGGGTTTCGTGGCCATAAACGCCGGCCATGCCGCAACATCCGGTTTTCTCGGTCGCGAGTTTGATGCCAAAGGCCTCGAAAATCTTTTGCCATTTGACGCCCACATCGGGGATCGAAGTTTTTTCCGTGCAATGCGGGAAGAGCGTTGCCGGGGCCGCAACCCCTGCATTCCCAATGCTTGCGGGCAGGGTAAGGCGGCTTTCCATGATCTCGGCGGCCAGCCATTCATGGAATAGATGCACGCGGTAATCCGGGCGGTCTGAGCCAAGGCGCTGGGCGTATTCCTGCCGATAGGTGAGCGTCACGCTGGCCTCTATCCCGATCAGGGGGACGCCGGTTTTCGCCAGTCGGCCATAGACGATATCGTTTTGCCGCGCCTGATAATCAAAGCGTTTGAGGAAGCCCTTCACATGCAAGGCCTTGCCATTCGGGCGATAGGGCGGCACGAAAACGCGGTAGCCGAGCTTCTGCAGAAGGTCGATATGGGCGGTGAAAACATCGATGTCATAGTGGCTGGTGAAGCAATCCTGCAAAAGCACCACGGATTTGGCGCGATCCGCATCGGAAAGGGCCTCAAGCTCAGCCAGTTTGAACGGGCCGATGCCGCGTTTGCGCAGGGCCGAACGCACGCTTTGGCGGCTGAGTTTCGGCAAATCGGTCAGGCCGATCAGGCTTTTGAAAATCCATGGCATCGGCGGGATGGATTGCAAGCTATTGAAAAGCAACGGGGCCTTTGCCATCAGCGGCGCGATGCTTTCAAGCTGCGCAATCACATAGTCCTTCACCGGCCGTTTGTAGCGGGTGTGATAGGCCTCAAGGAACCGTGATTTCATTTCCGGGATATCGACCTTGACCGGGCATTGCCCCGCACAGGCCTTGCACGACAGGCAACCGGCCATGGCATCGTAAACATCGTGCGAGAAATCGCGCGCATTGATCACGGCAAGATCCTGATTGCGCGGGTCGGTACCGACCGAAAGCTGCCGGATCCATTCACGGACCAGTCCCGCCCGGCCCTTGGGCGAATGAACGCGGTCGCGCGTGACCTTGTAGGACGGGCACATCGCATCCATCAGGTCCCAGTTAAAGCAGGCCCCGTTGCCGTTACACCGCGTCGCATTGAGGTATTCATCGCGCAGCCTGTCTTCGATCTGGCGGTCAAGCTGACCACGCATCGGGGCCGCGTCAATCGCGGTGATCGCGGTGTTTTTCGAATAGGGGGATGCGATCTTGCCGGGGTTTAATTGTCCTTCCGGATCAAAGGCTTCCTTGATGCGCTTGAGCACATCATAAAGCTCCGGCCCGAAATAGGTTGGGGAATATTCGCCGCGGAAACCCTTGCCATGTTCGCCCCAGATCAGGCCGTTATATTTTTTGGTCAGGTCAACGACCCTGTCCGACACACGGCGCAGGCGCGCTTCGTCCTGCTCGTCACACATGTCAAGCAGCGGGCGGACATGCAGACAGCCGACATCGACATGGCCAAACATGCCGTAATCAAGCCCCTCCGCATCCAGTAAAGCCCTGAATTCCGCGATAAAATCGGCAAGGTTTTCCGGCGGAACGGCGGTATCCTCGACAAAGGGGGTCGCGCGGCGTTTGCCTTCAAGATTGCCAAGCAATCCAACGGATTTCGCCCGGATTGACCAGATGGCGGCGATCTGCGTCGGATCGGTGGCCTGCACAAAGCCGATGGGGGCGTGATCGGCATCCGGATTGGCATCAAGATGGGTGCGAAGTTCCGCCTGTTTGGCCGCGACGTCTTCGGGGGTTTCGCCAACAAATTCAACGACATTGAAGCCGCGTGTGGGCACGGTGCTATCCTCGGTCCCGAGCAGTTTACCCAGCAGGTGCCAGCTTTCATCCTGCTTTGCCAGTTCCATGACCTTGTCATCGATGCTTTCGATGGCGACCGGATCAAACTGCACAAGGGTGCCGACATGGCGCAGCGCACTGTCAAAGCTGTCATAGCGCACCACCGTGACCGCCTTGTGCTTTGGCAGCGGAATGACGCGCAGCGTGATTTCCTTGACCATGCCAAGGCTGCCCTCGGCCCCGGCGATCAGGAAACTTAAATTCATATCCCCTTGATCCGAAACGGCTTCCTTGAGGTTATAGCCCGTAAGACCGCGGTTCATTTCCGGGAAAATCGCGTTGATCTGATCCCGACGCGGCATGATTTCATCATGGATTTTGCGGTAAAGCCGACCGGTGCGGTCGTCACGCGCCATGATCTCGCGGGCGTCCGCGGCACTCATTGCGTGGGTGCGGAAATCGGTGCCGTCGATCAGGACCGTGGTCATGTCATTGATATAATGGCTTGTTTTGCCGTAAATCCGCGATCCCTTGCCGGAGCTATCGGACCCGATCATGCCACCGGTGGTCGCCCGGCTGGCAGTGGATACGGCGGGCGGGAAGAAGAAACCATGCGGTTTGAGCCAGGCATTGAGCTGATCAAGCACCACGCCGGGCTCGACATGAACCAGCCCCTTCTCGGCATCAAAACCCAGTATGTTATTGAGATACTTGGATGTATCAAAGGTGATGGTGTTGTTGAGCGACTGGCCATTGGTGCCGGTGCCACCACCCCGCGGGGTGATTTTGACCTCGCTGAATTCCTCGCGCCCGGCCAGTTCCATCACCACATTGATATCATTGCGGTTTCTGGGCTGCAGGACGGCAGTTGGCATCACCTGATAGACGCTGTTATCCGTGGCGTTGATCAGGCGGGACGGGAAATCGGCATGGATTTCACCGGCAAATTTGCCTTCTTTTTCAAGGGTTTTGAGGAAACCAAGTGTCAGACTGTCAAGCGAGCGGTCCGGGGTCAGGACCGGCAGGCGGTTGAGCCGGGAAAAGCTGCGGCGGGCAGGTGTTGATTTGGCGGTCGGGGCGGGCGCGGTCATGATGTCTCTCTGGGCTTTTTTGCGGCGCGGGCGGCGTTATTTTCCCCATTTGACAGGAGGCCGATTAAATAGACAAATTTAAAATTCCGAACGATTATTCATTTTTAGTGAATAATCCGATTTTTCAACCCGGTCGGTGGCCCTATGCCGAACGTGCCGAGGGGGCAAAAAAGGGCTCCGGCGTCGGTTTTGTTAAAGTCGTATTATATGATTATAATGAATTTTGTATAAATTATACTATCTCTTTGGCGCGCAAATGGTCCCGATCCATCAGGAAAACGGCGGTATTCATGGCTTTGAGGCACCGCCGGTGCGGGAAATTATAAAAGTCTTATCATATGATTTTTGTTGATGCTGTTTGAGCCTCATTTCCGCCCCGGTATTCGCCTGGGTCACGCCACCGCCGGTTCCGGCGTATCGGCCCGCACCGATTCATCATGCATCAGCGACAGGATGGTCTTTTTGTAATGCATGAATTCGGACGAAGTCAGGGCATCGATGCTGCGCGGGCGGGGAATGTCGATGACAAGCGACTGTTTGATTTTGCCGGGACGCGCGGTCATGACATGGACCTCGTCGCCAAGGAAGATCGCCTCGTCAATGTCATGGGTGATGAACAGCACGGTTTTGCGGCGGCTTTGCCAGACATCAAGCAGCAGTTCCTGCATCAGCTGGCGGGTCTGGCTATCGAGCGCGCCAAAGGGTTCATCCATCAGAAGAATGCGCGGATCATTGGCAAGCGCACGGGCCAGTGCCACACGCTGGCGCATCCCGCCCGAAAGTTCCTTGGGGTATGATCCCTCGAACCCGGTCAGGTGAACCGCCCGGATCAGATCATCGGCAATGTCTTCGCATTCGGATTTCGGCAGTTTTTTAAGCTGCGGCCCGAACATGATGTTTTCGCGCACGGTCAGCCACGGAAACAGGGTGTAGCTTTGAAACACCATACCCCGGTCGGCCGACGGCCCGGCAATCGGCTGGCCATCAAGCGCCATCGTGCCCGACGTCGGGACCTCCAGCCCCGCCACCAGTCGCAACAGCGTTGATTTGCCACATCCCGACGGGCCGACAATCACCGAAAACGTATCATGGGCAACCGAAAGTGACACATCATCAAGGGCCAGAACCGGCGGCTTTCCCTTGGGCTCGAAACGGACCGTGATATCGGAAAGGGTGAGCATGCTCATGATGTTATCCTTGATATGTTCGGGAAGCGGGCACCCGGTTGCACGGGTCAGGGTAAAGGGGGGCTATCGCGTCGACCTTGCAGGAGGCAGCGTATGGATGCCGACGGAGGTTTGGGGTTTGCGGACTGGGTCGCCGGGCGGAGGTCGTCGCGCCAGCCATGCAAGCGGCAGCGTAGAGCTGGCGGCCAAGGTTTGGACCTTGAGGGATTGCTGGCGTTGTCGTTCCTGCCCGTGCCGTCACCGCGTGGGGCGTTGGAGCGGTGTGTGGGGCAGCGTATATCCAGAGCGGATTCGTTGTGCGGGCCTTGCGGGAGGCAGCGTAGAACGGGCGGCCGAGGTTTGGGCGTTGCGGGTTCGGTCGCCGGGGTGGGAGTGCTGCCTTCGCCCTGCAATCAGCAGCATAGATCCGGGCCGGGTTTGTTGTGCGGGCCTTGCAGGAGGCAGCGTATAGCTCTTGGTCAAGGCTTGGGCGTTGCCGTGCTGCGGGTGGTTGCATATGCCGTTTTGGGGGCATCTGCTGTGCGCGTTGCTGCTTGTGCTTCTGATGGGGCATGTCACGGTGCATGTGAGCGTATCCGTCTTGCATGGCCTTAGAAATCCGCAGACCAGGGCAGGAGCTTTTTGCGCAGGACCTTGAAGATGAAATCGGTGATCAGGCCCAATATGCCGATGGTGAAGACACCCAGCAGGATGACGTCGGTAAACAGGCCGCGCATGGCGTTCAGGATCATATAGCCAAGGCCGGTATCGGCGGCGACGAGTTCGGCGACCACCAGATAGGTCCAGGCCCAGCCCATGGTAACGCGCAGGTTATCCATCACGCCGGGCATGCAGGCCGGCACCAGAATGCGAAGGGCCACCTGTTTGCGGTTGGCACCGAGCGTATAGGCGCAGTCAATCAGGTCCTTGGACACACGGGCCGAGACATCGGAAATCAGGATGAGCTGCTGAAAGAAGGTACCGAGGAAAATCACCATGATTTTCTGTTCGATGCCGATCCCGACCCAGAGGATCAGAAGCGGGATCAGGGCCGATACCGGGATATAGCGCATGAAGCCGGTCAGCGGTTCGACCAGCGCCTGCACGGCCCGGAAGCTTCCCATCAGGATGCCGATCGGAACGGCGAAGATGGAGGCGAGGATAAAGCCCGAGAGAATGACCGAAAGGCTGGCCCCGATATGATGAAACAGCGAGAGGTTGCCAATGCGCTTGATCGCGGCTTCGATCACTTCATGCGGGGCGGCAAGGAAGTCTTTTGGCGTGATGCCGCCATAGGTGAGCAAACACCATAGACCGAGAACGAGGGTAACCGAACAGAGCGACAATCCGATAAAGGCGGATTTCGGTATTTCGGTCTTGGGCGAAAACAGCGATCTGGTCCACATGGTGCTTGCTCTTTTATGGTCGTCGTAAGGTGGCGATGTGACGGAAAGGAAGGGCGGCTTATTTCACGATGTCAGCGGCAATCAGGCTTGCCGGTTCGGCATCAATGGTAAACAGGCCGCCTTCTTCGCCAAGGGTCTTGGCATTTTTGATCGTGCCGAGAATGCCGCCTTCGTTGGTCGGGTCCATGAAGGTCTTGTTCATCGCATCGTCATAGAAAACGATACCGGCACGGGTTTCGGCAAACACCGCCGGGTCTTCAAGCCAGCCGCCAACACCCTTGGCCATGATTTCATCGGCTTCTTCGACATTGTCCTTCTGCCATGCAATCGCCTTGGACCATGCCCGATACAGGCCTTCCATTGCCGGGCAGTTCTTTTCAAGCATGTCATTGGTGGTGACCATGATGTCGGTGATCAGGCCCGGGGTCTTGGTGCTGTCGACCAGAACATGCCCATGATCGGTATCCTTGCCGCGCGTCAGCCACGGTTCCCACGTCACGGCGGCATCGACCTTCTGCGCGACAAAGGCCGCACCGGCATCACCGGCCGACATGTTAAGCGCGTTAACATCCGAAAGCTTCATCCCGGCGTCTTTCAGAAGGACGCTCAGGAAAAACTGCGAGACCGAGCCCTCGGTAAAGGCGATGGATTTGCCCTTGAGGTCGGCAATGGTTTTGATGTCCTTGCCCGCGACAATGCCGTCGCCGCCGCGTGAATCATCAAGCGCGAACAGATAGGATAACGGGTGTTCGGGGCTGTAGAAGGCCAGCACCGTATCAATGGTGGTGACGGCAACGTCAATCCGGCCGGCGGCCAGGGCCGGCATGCGGGTTTTGACGTCTTCCATCACGACCAGATCGACATCAAGGCCTTCTTCTTCAAAGAAACCCTTGTCACGTGCGATGTAAAGCGGGCCGTAGCCGACCCATGTGGAATGGGCGATGGTAAGTTCCTGATTGGCCGATGCCGGGGCCGACAGGCCCAAAACCGTACCAAGGGCGATGGCCGACAGGCACAGTCCTTTGAACAGATGTTTCATTTCAAGTCTCCGCTGTGAAGTTCACTGATGATGTTTTTATGGATGGGGGCTTTGGCCCCCTTTATGGACGTCATTTATGGGCGTCATTTATTGTTGGGGTTGCGTGTAGCTGGTGACGTGGCCAGAACACAAAGCAGTTCAAACATGATCGAAATGCCAAGCCATGCGGTACCGCCCGACGGATCAAAGGGCGGGGAAACCTCCACCAGATCGGCCCCGATCAGGTTAAGGCCATCCAGCGCACGCACCATGCGCTGTGCCTCCCGGCTGGTGAAGCCGCCGATTTCGGGGGTGCCGGTGCCCGGCGCAAAGGCGGGATCGATGCTGTCGATGTCAAAGCTGACATAGGTGGGCTTGTTGCCGACGATCTCGCGGGCTTCGGCCATCACGGCATCAATGCCGCGATCCTCGACTTCTTCCATGCGGATGATGCGCACCCCTTGGGCAAGGCCCCATTCGACATCCTCGCCATCATACATGGTGCCGCGAATGCCGATCTGAACGACGCGTTTGGGATCAAGATAGCCGTCCTCAATCGCCCGGCGGAAGGGCGTTCCGTGGGTATAGCGGTAGCCGTTGAAATAGCTGTCAAACAGGTCGGTATGGGCATCGAAATGCACCATGCCAAGCGGCTGATCCGCCCCCAGAGCCTTTAAGATCGGATAGGACACCAGATGATCACCGCCCGCCGAAAGCGGGGCGATGTTTTTGGCCTTAAGCGCGCCGATGAACGCGCAGACCTTATCGAGCGTATCCATGATATCGGCCGGGTTGACCGGGCTATCGCCCAGATCGGCGACATTGCGCACGGCAAAGGGATTTAACCCCGTTACCGGATGGCGCGGGCGGATCATGGTCGACAGGTCGCGCAACTGGCGCGGGCCGTGACGCGGACCGGGGCGGTTGGTGGTGCCGCCATCCCATGGCACGCCCAGAATGGCGATATCGACCTGTTCAAGGGCGGTGTCGGAAAGCCCCAGCAGCGGCAGGCGCATGAAGGTCGGCACACCGGCAAAACGCGGGATTTCCATGGCCGAGGGTGGCTCGAACGTTTTGACCACTGGACCGATATGGGGCTTTGCGGTGGGGATGGTGTCGCTTGGCATGTTTTTTCTCCGTGACGCGATTGCATTCACGTTGCCACAGCGTAACGTGTCCAATAATATCGAACTTCAAGAGTAAACGTCGGAAGTTTCCAACCTATCATGGCAGCCACTGTTCCGCCGTTAAGCGATGTTGATCTGCGGCAATTGCGGATTTTTCGCGCCATTGTCGAAAGCAACGGCTTTAGTGCCGCGCAGGAACAGCTTGGCCTGTCGCGGTCGACCATCAGTGCGCAGATGTCGGCCCTTGAAACGCGGCTGGGCGTTTCGCTGTGTCGGCGCGGACGGTCCGGCTTTGCCTTAACCGAACATGGGCAGAAGATTTATAACGAGGCGATCAAGCTTTTTGCCGCCGAGGATAGTTTCAGGGCCGAGGTCGGCGCGATCCGTGGCAGCCTTGTCGGGGAATTGCGGGTTGGTGTTGTTGATGCGGTGGTGGAAAACCCCAATTGCGCGCTTGATCTGGCACTGGCGGCGTTTAATGAACGCGCACCCGATGTGCATGTCACCCTTCTGATCGTGTCGCCCAACCAGATTGAAAATGCGTTGCTTAGCCGGCAGATGGAAGTGGCGATTGTGCCCAACCAGCCGATGAACAGTGCGGTGCAGATGCAGCAACTGTTTTACGAGGAACAGCGGCTTTATTGCGGCATGCGCCACCCGCTTTTTGAGCGCGATACCGCGAAAATGCCGATGGAAGACGTGGCGGAGCTTACCTTTGCCAGGCGCGGCTATTCGGTGGCAACGGCGTTTCAATCGCTTTTCAAACATCCGCCGAGTGCGACGGCCTATGATATGGAGGGGCTGGCGCACCTTATTTTAAGCGGCCGGTTCGTCAGCTTCCTTCCGACCCATTTCGCCGCCCGGTGGGAAGAACGCGGGGAGATGAAGGCGCTTCGCCCCGATTTCCTCAGCTTCAAGATCGGCATGTGCATGGCGCATTTCCCCAATACCGTGCTGTCGCGCATGGCACGCGAGTTTTGCGATTGCCTGAGGGCGGTGCATCCGGTTTATGGCGGGGCGAAGAAGCGGGCGGGGTAGGTGGCGGTTTCTTCGGTTTTGCTGCCTCTTTTCGTTACTCCCGCCCACCATGAGCACGGGCGATACCCCCCCCATTTCCGCCCCTCCCGCGCAGGCGGGAGTCCATCGGGCTGCGGGCTCGGTGGCGATTTTGGTCGATGCGGCACAAAGGACTGGATTCCCGCCTGCGCGGGAATGACCGGGGTGGTGGGATTGACCGTGCCGCGCTTTACAGGCGGAACCGGTTGCGCAGGCCAAGGCCGATCAGGAACAGGAAGATGAAACTGAGCGCCCCTTGGGTGATCATGAGGGCGTCGATGCATGAGCTAGGATCGGTCGTGTCGTATAGGGCTTTTAGGGCACCTGTACGTAATTCGCGCGATTGCGGCAGGAAGGGCAGGCTGTTGCTGGCCGAGAGCAGGGCAGCTTGCGCCCAATCCGCCCAGCCATCGGTTGCGAGCTTTGGTAGCTGCTTGGCTTTGTAGGCATACATGCTTAGGGCAAAGATGACGCCAAGCCAGAAAGAAGGTCGCAATATGCTCTGGCCGTAATTGCTGAAAAAGCTAAACGCCATGTCGAGAACCGAGCCAAACCACGAGGTTTCGATCCAGCGTTTCGCCCGGTTTTCGTCGGCGGAAAAGCGCAGGGCGGCCTGATGGTCCTTGTTGGTTTCGGCGATTTCCTTGAGGCGGCGTAGGCGTGCGCCGTCTTGTGGGTCTTCTGCGACTTGCGAGAGTTTTATGGGCCAGCAGTGGCGTTTCCAAAGGCGACGCAATTTGTTGAAGTGTCTCAGGTTTATCCATTTTTTTCGGGCAAACTTGTATGCAAGTCGCGAAATGGTGCCTATTTCCGAAACAGCCTTCACTCGCAATTGATCAGATCGACGACCGGGTTTTTGCCAACCACGCCTTAGCTTGACGGTTAGCGCGCTGAGGTCAACCTGATGCGTATAGCGGGTGGCGCGAAGATCCGGGATGATCGACAGGTCGCAGCGAAGAGTCAGAGGGCCCTCAAAAGATGCGCTGTGCAGATTGAAGGATTTCAAGTTAGTTGCAGAGGGGGGAAGATCGAAAACAGCCCGGCCTTTGATGGATAATCCTTCTGCCTCAATGTGGCTGGTTCCTATATTTTTTGGGTTAAAGCTGAGGTTTTTGATCTTAGCTTGGCGGAAACTTAATTCTACATCGCCAAAAGTCGTATTCAAGAAGTCTAAGTTACCCTTGTCGAGAGTGATGTATGAGAAGTTCACCTCACCCCCGCCAAAAATGGCATTCGAGAAGTCTAAGGAGCCGCCATCAAAAGTGGCTTTAGAGAAGTCTACGGAGCCGTTGCCGAAAGTAGTTCCAGAGAAGTTCAAGGTACTATTCCTTAAACCAAAGTCAGAGAAGGATAGATCTCCTTTGGAGTCTCGCTCGTGTGAGAAATCGACACCTGCAAAACTTATATTGCCTAGATTGAGGTGGTCCCACATCAACCAAGCCTCTCGCCCCTCGCGCCATTTTTTGAGAGCTTCTTCGCCTTCCAGCGTTGGTCTTTTCGGCTTGGCTTCTTCCATCATATCCCTGAATTCATTCTCTGTTTTGTGCGGGTGTGATTGCGCGTCAGAATGCCCTTTAAAGTAGCGCTTGGCGATATAAAAACGGGAGTGGCGGGAGAGGTTTATGGTGGGCAAGCTCATCCCTGTCCGTCATTCCGGGCGAAGACCCGGAATCCATCTCGCCACGGGCACGGTTTTTGAAATGACCGGATGAAGTGGATGCGGCACCAAGGACTGGATTCCCGCGGGCGCGGGAATGACAGGGTGTGGGTGGTTTGATGCGGCGGGGTCGTGGTGTTCCCGGTGGGGCCGGGGGCGCGTGGGGTGGGCTTTTGAGGCGGTTTGTCGCGGGATGAGCGGGCGCATGCAGGAATAGCTGCACAATCGGCGCGTTACCCGTTAGTGTTGCAGTCCGGTCAATCAGTTAGCGGATGAAACATGCTGTCTTCCATCAGTTTGCGCCATATGCGGGTTTTTGTGGCAGTCGCCGATCATGGCACTTTTACCGCCGCGGCGGAGGTTTTGGGGCTGACGCCGTCGGGGCTGACGGCGACGATCCGGCAGTTCGAGGATGTGGCGGGAACGCCGCTTTTTGATCGCACGACGCGACAGGTGACGTTAAGCGCCACGGGCGCGCGGTTTTTACCCACGGCGCGTCGGTTGATCAGCGAGTTTGAAGAGGCGCTTGGCGATCTTGATGCGCTGTCCAAGGGGATTGGCGGGACGATCCGCATTGCGGCTGCCCCCTCGGTCCTGACGCGCATTCTGCCCGGCGTGATCAGCCGGTTTGTCGATGAACATCCCGATGCACGGCTTCGCCTGGATGAGCTGAACGCGGGCGAGGTGCATGAGGCGGTGGCCCGCAACGAGGCGGATTTCGGCATTGCCGGGGAATGGCATGCCCTGCCTGATATTGCGTTCAGCCCGTTATTTTCCGACCGGTTCGGGGTGCTGTGTCGCCCGACCCATGCCTTTGCCAGACGCAGCGCGATTGCGTGGTCGGAACTGGCCGATCAGGCCTTTGTCGGGCTGGGCCCGGAATCGGGCACGCGCGCGATGATGGCGGCACCGGGAAGCTGGGCCGGTGGTGCTGGTGGTGCCGGTGGTACTGGTGGGGGTGGCGCGGGAGAGGTGCCGGTGGACCCGGCGGAGGTCGCGGCCTCCGACGTGCTGAAGCGCGCCGCCGCCCTTGGCCTGCCCGAGGCGCAAATGGCCCTGCGCCGGGCGAATGCCAGCGAACGGGCGATTGAGCGGGTGGCGAAAATGGCGAAACCCCGCCAATCGGATGGGGGTCAGAACGGCAACGGCGGCGGGGCCAAGGACGGGCCGGGCAGTACGATGATCGACCCGGTCGCGCAATTGCGCCCGATTGTCGAAACATCCAATACGCTGACACTGGCCGCGATGGTGGCCGAAGGGGTGGGGATCACGGTGCTGCCGGAACTGGCCGCCCGCGTCGCCGACCTTGCAGCACCGGGAAAACTGGCCTTCGTGCCGCTGTGCGAACCCGTCCGCAAACGCCCGATTGGCATCATCACGCGGCAAAGCAGAAGCCTGTCACCGATTGCGCGGATCTTCCTTGCGATGGTGATCGAACAGGCGCCCAAAATGGATTTGCCTGCGGCGATTGAGTGGGGGTAGGTTAGTTACTGATTTTTAGATTCCGCAAACGTTTAGACTGCTGGATTAGAGAAATGACTTCAAAAATTTCGCAAGCGAAGCTGAGAATTAACGGACAGGAGTGTGAGCGGAGCTTCTCGGATTTTATTGATTGGTTTTATCATCGCATAGACACGCCGGTACTGCGTGGCGTGGTTCTGGAGTATCTTTTGATCCAGCGCCTCATTGAGGATGCTGATAAAATTGTAAGCAAACGGATTACCTCTTTGACCGGAGCGCCAGAGCCGACTGCAAAGTGCCTCAAAGACAGTTTGTCCCGCTATTACAAATTTCAACCACATGGTGATGTGTTTGATGTCCAACTTCATTGGGGAGTAACAGTTGAGATAAAATCGACCAGTGATGAAGAAAAATGGCGGCTTCATAAAACATCCGACTGGAGTATATGGACAGACAAAAACCTAAAGAGCAAAGGATTTCAGGCCCAATATTATATTGTTGCTAAGTTGGATAAATCGCCTGCAGAGCGAGGCTGCGATTTTATAAATTTTGATAAAGTCGAGTTTTATATTCTCAGTGGCCGGGAACTGGACAATCGTACGGCAGGTAAAGAAAGCATCAAGCTATCTGATTTTACGGAGGGCCTTCAGTTTTGCACGTTAGATGATTTGGCAAAGGTCTTAGGAGAAATAGTTGATGCGGAGTACAAAAGAATTCAGAAGAAATTTGTTCCCAACTGGTTTATTTCGAGTCCAAGTCGAGACAAAGAGGCAACATTCATTCCGCTTGCACGGCAAACACGTGATGGTGTCGACTGTGCTTGGTACAAACTTCCCGAAGATCAGAAAAAAATTGATAAGGCAAAAGAAGATTTAAAGAAAACTAGCGATCCTAGAATCAGAAAAGAAATCTTTGAAAGCTTGTGGCAGAGAGATCGTGAAATCGTCTTTCCGTGGCAAAATGATTTTGATCCATGTGTCAGAGATTGGGCTGTAGCTGGCCTTGTGTACGTAGCTGATAGTTGAACATCTTCTCCGTTTGAGTATTCAGAAGATGGGAGCAGCTTTAATTTTTTGATTGAATGTCTGGTTTCAAACCCGAGCTTCCAAAGACAATCTTTCCATTTACTCTATTGTTAGGTGAGTGTTGAAGCCTTTGTTCAAGTGTGACTGCTCCGATACCGTTTATGTATTATCGAAATGGGCATTCGGAGCGTTAGGCCTCATTTGTGTGGGGATAAGACAGGTAGGGTAGGTAAGGTAGGGTGTTTTGGGCGATAGACCGCGAATAGCACAAGCCTTCTTCGCACCTTTTAACCCTTCCAAACTGGCAATTCTTCGCATGTGCAACATATCATGAGGGTGGGCGTGGCCCGCGTGTGAGATGACGCAGGAGTTGGCATGAGCGAGAGTGCGAAGAAGTCGACGGCGAAGAGTAAGACCAACGGCAACGGGAACGGCAAAACCGGCGGCAAGACCAATGGCAACGGCAAAGCCAAAAAGCCGCGCAAGCATATCAGTCTGGCGTTGCAGGGCGGCGGGTCGCATGGGGCGTTTACGTGGGGTGTGCTTGACCGGTTGCTGGAGGATGAGGAAATCACGGTTGAGGCGATTTCGGGGACCTCTGCGGGGGCGATGAATGCCGCGGTGGTGACGTCGGGCTTTGCCAAGGGTGGTTATGAGGGTGCCCGGATCGATCTTGAGACTTTCTGGCGCGCGGTATCGGAAGCGGCCCGGTTCAGCCCGCTTCAGCGCAGCCCGATTGATATTCTGTTTGGCAACTGGTCGCTTGAAAACTCGTTGGCTTATATGTGGCTTGATATGAGTGCGAAGATGTTTTCGCCCTATGACCTCAACCCGGCGGGGGATAATCCGCTGGCCGCGATTTTGAACGAGGTTGTCGATTTCAGGGCGCTCAATGAAAGCCCGGCCAAGCTTTTTGTCACCGCGACCAATGTTGAAACCGGGCAGGGGCGGGTGTTTCGCAACCCGGATATCACGGTCGATGTGCTGCTGGCGTCGGCCTGTCTGCCGACGATTTACAAGGCGATCGAGATTGACGGGGTGCCGTATTGGGACGGCGGATATTCCGGCAATCCAAGCCTTGGGCCGCTGGTGCGCGAATGCGGATCGGATGATACGATCCTCGTGCAGATCAACCCGGTCAAACGGCCCGGTGTGCCGAAAACATCACGCGATATCGCCAATCGCTTAAACGAGGTATCGTTCAATAGCAGCCTGATGAAGGAATTGCGGATGATTGCGATCCTGCGCCATGATGCGCCGACCCATGCGTGTGAGGCCAGCAAATGGGGGGCGATGCGGATGCATTGCATCGCAAGCGATGTGATGCTGGAGCTTGATCAATCCTCGAAACTCAATGCCGAGTGGGATTTCATGACCATGCTGCGCGACAAGGGGCGCGAGGCGGCAGCGAAGTTTTTGCGCAAACATCGCGGCGATATTGGCGAGCGGCCGACCCTGGACCTTGATCTGTTTGCGCCGGATTGACGCGTGAGGGCTTGCGGGTTTGGTGGCGGGGTTTGAGGCTGCGGCACGAAGGGCTGGATTCCCGCGTGCGCGGGAATGACGGTTTTTGGGGGTGTTGCTTTTCCATCCGTTCGTCACTCCCGCGAAGGCGGGAGTCCATGGGGCTTGCGGGCTCGGTGGCGGGTTTTGAGGTTGCGGCACGAAGGGCTGCTCTCGCACGGCTCTCCAAGCTGTGATCGGGGCTTGATTTCCGGTTTCGGGCAAAGGCGGGTACACCGGATGGAAAGATCAATCCGGAGATAAGCAGATGTTGAAATCGGTTGTTATGGGTGGCGGGATTGCGATGGTGATGCTGGCAGGGTTTGCTGCCCCGTCGCAGGCCGCCCCACAGGTTATCGAAATCACGCAGGTGCCCTGCCAGTTTCTGGAGCCAGAGGGCACCAACCATCATTACACCAGCACCAAGAAAGCCGATTGCGTTGCGATCAATAACGAAAGCGGTGATGCGCGGGTGGCAAAGGCCGGTGAAATGACGCTGGCCCCCGGTGATTATATTTTCCGGGTCGCGAATGAGGGTGTGCCCTATGAGGTCGGTTTCTGGCTGCGTGACAAGGATTATGACTGGACCGACAAGATCCTGAGCCAGAAGATTTCGGTATCGGGCGGCGGGTTGCTTAAGGGCAAGACCAAGGATTACGCGGTGACGCTTGAGCCCGGTGAGTATCTTTATAGCTGCCCGCTTAATACCACGCCGAATTACAGGCTTGTCGTGAAGTAAGCGTTTTTCTGCCGCCTCCCTGAAGACCCGACTGGCAGGTTTGAAGACGTCTCCCCCCTGATCTGACCTGCCGTAAAACCCGCATATGCCCCCACATATGCGGGTTTCTTTTATTTGCGTGAGGTGCGGGCGGGGCGTAATCTGGGCCCCGCCATCCTTAACAACGTCCCGGATCGATATGCCCCAAAGCGAGTTTGAAAAAATGAAGGCAGGGCAGTGGTATAGCTGCCTTGACCCGGAACTTGATGCCATGCGCGTACGTGCCCATGAGGCGGTGCATGAACACAGCATCCTGCCGCCATCTGATCGCGGCAATATCGCGCCAAAGCTGCGTGCGCTGTTTGCGCAATGTGCCGAAGACGTTCGGATCGAAACGCGGTTTCATTGTGCCTACGGGGTCAATATTCACCTTGGGCGTGATGTGTTCATCAATGTCGGCTGCACGATCATTGATACCGCGCCCGTGACCCTTGGTGATCATTCAATGCTGGGCCCGAATGTGCAGATTTATTGCGCGCAGCATCACAAGGACCCGGAGCTTCGAAAGCAGCATCTTGAAATCGCGCTGCCGGTGACGATTGGCAGGAATGTCTGGATCGGCGGCGGGGCGATCATCCTGCCCGGGGTTTGCATCGGCGATGATGCGATTGTCGGGGCCGGTTCGGTGGTGACAAAAAATGTTGCGCCGGGTGTCACGGTGGTCGGCAATCCGGCGCGCGTGATGGGCGATAGGGCGTAACGCGCCCAGGGTCCGCACACAAAAAAACGGGCGGGGATAAACCCGCCCGCAAGGTTCGGCTTCGTATCCGGCAAGAAATTCGAGGGAAAATTTCAAAGGATTTTTCAGGCCGTTCGGGAGATCGCGTTCGTCGATCAGGAAATATCGTCAGACCCGGCAACCCGTTTGCGACCATTGATCATGGCGCGGACAAGGTTTTCGTGGTGGCGCAGGCTTGCCAGCAGCACCCCGCCAATATGGACCAGCACAAGGGCAAGCAGCGCATTGGCAAGGAATTCGTGGGTTTCTTCTACCCAGTCCACACCCCAGAAGGCGTCGGTGGTGTACATCCAGCCGGTGAGCGCACAGCCGATCATGCCGATGATCAGGGCGACAATCATCGCCGCCCCGGCCGGGTTGTGGCCGATATAGCGGTTTTCGCGGCCGGTGATGACATCGCCAAGATAGGCCATCACGACCGACGGGCGGCGGATGAATTGCGAGAAACGGGCATAGCGCGAGCCGATCAGACCCCAGATCAGGCGAAAGGCAATCAGGCCGCCGGCGGCATAACCGGCCCAGTGATGCAGGGCATCCCATTCATCAGCCGTGATCCAGGCGAGGGCGAAACTTGCCGCCAGGCCCCAGTGAAAAATACGGACCAGCGGGTCCCAGACTTTAACCTGCATTGATCGGGTTCCTTTTTGGCGGGGTGCCCCGGGGTGCCCCGGTGATCTTCGGGGTGGGGAGCATCATGATCACCGGAGCGGGGGCAACGGGGTGCGGTTCGAGAAGATCGGATTGGAAAGGGTGGGATCAGTCTTCTTTGGTTTTGACGGCTTCGAAGGTTTTCGGGTTGAAATAGGCCTCGACCCGCTTGCCATCCGGGGTTTGGGCGTAAACTTCGTAGCAGCCGTCTTCGGTTTTGATTTTCTTGACGGTCCAGCCATCGGCCGTCAGCTTGGCCTCAAGGTTTTCCATCGGCTGCCATTCGGCTTTGGGCACGTTGCACAGATCATCGCTGGCGCGGGCCGGGGCGGATTGCAGGGTCAAGGCGGCACCCGCCAGAAGGGCGAAAGTCAGTGCGGTTGCGGAGGCAGTCGGGAAAAGCGTTCTTTTCATTGTCGGGGTCCTTTAAGATCACGTTGAAACGGTCATGGCTGGCGTATCGAATGGGGTGATCCTGACGCGGTTTGCTGACAGGAAGCTGAACGGGGTTTGGTCCGGCCTTCAGGTTGTTGTCAGCTTTGCACGGCATATCTGCCGGTTTGGGATCGTATTCGAACGGGAAACGGGGACGCGGGGCGCGATGCGGATTTTGCTGGTGGAAGATGAACGTTATCTGGCCGAGGCGGTGCGCGACCATTTGCTGGCGTCGGGGGATGCGGTTGACATGACCGAAAGTGTGGTCGAGGCCGAGATCATGTTGCGCGGCACACCTTATGATGTGCTGCTGCTTGACCTGAACCTGCCCGATGGCAAGGGGATTGATCTTTTGCGCGCCCTGCGCCGTGCGGGCAGTGTGACGCCGTGCATCATCCTGACCGCGCAGGACCAGATTTCAGACCGGATTGCGGGGCTGAATGCCGGGGCGGATGATTATCTGGTCAAGCCGTTTGATTTGCATGAGCTTTCGGCACGGTTGCTTGCAGTCGCCCGGCGTTATTCGGGCAACCCGAACCCGTTGATCCGGCTTTCGGGGGATAACGGCGGTGCGATCGAGGTTGATCTTGCCAGCCGGTCGGTTGTGATCGACGGGCAGCAGACCGATCTGACATCGCGGGAATGGGCGTTGCTTGATCAATTGCTGCGCCGTCCGGGCGCGACATTATCCAAGGCACAGCTTGAAGAAGCGCTTTATGAATTTGGCGCGGAAATCGAAAGCAACACGGTCGAGGTTTATGTCAGCCGCCTGCGGCGCAAGCTGGGCAAGGCGGTGATCCATACCGTGCGCGGCGTTGGTTATCGCATTGAAGGATGATCCGAGCTTATGAGCAAGATGGCCAAAAACAGCCTGCAATTCATGCTGGCCCGGCGATTGACGGTGACGGTCAGTGTTTTCTGGCTGGCGGGGTCGGTTCTGGCCGGTTACAGCATGTATCACGAAATGCAGGAAGCGTTCGATAACAGCCTTGTCACCACGGCCTATCGCTATGCGCCGCTGATTGATGATTATCTGCAACGCCATGATGGCGGCAGTGCGCAGGAAGTGCTGCCAAGCCCGGCCAAGGGCGAAATCCGCACCGAGGATCACGGGGATGGCGACGGGGACGAGGAACTTGGCGAGGATTACCTGATGTATGAGGTGCGCGAGGGCGGGGGCGGGCTTTTGCTGCGGTCCTATAACGCGCAGGAAAATCCGTTTGAAGCGCCCCTGATCGAAGGATTTTATAACGAGCAGGATTTCCGCATTTATACCGCCGTCCTTCTGGGGGGCACGCGGATCATTCAGGTGGCAGAGCCGCTTGAACACCGGCGCGAGGCGCTTTTTGAAAGCGTGATGGCGCAGTTCCTGCCGATTGTGCTGCTGATCCCGGCGGTGATTATCGGGGTGATCGTAGCACTCCGGCGGGGGTTAAGCCCGGTGTTGCGCGTTCGCGATGCAATCGAGGAACGCGGCGAGGGCAATCTGCAACCCCTTGAACTCGACGATGCGCCCGAAGAAATCAGCACCATCGTCACCGCCGTCAACCGGCTGATGGAAAAGCTTGATGCCGCATTGAGTGCCGAGCGGACCTTTACCGCGCATAGCGCGCATGAATTGCGCACCCCGATTGCCGCCGCATTGGCGCAGACGCAAAGGCTTGTGCTCGAACTGCCCGAAGACCATCCGGGGCGCATCCGCGCCCGGCAGACCGAGGAAAGCCTTAAACGGTTGTCGCGGCTATCAGAAAAGCTTTTGCAACTGGCCCGGGCCGAGGCCGGGGTCGGCACCAGCCCGACCGGCGAAAACCAGAAACTGGGCGCGACACTGGGGCTTGTGATTGATGATCTGGAACGGGTGGCCGATGGGGCGGGGCGCATCGCCTTTGACGCCAGATCGGCAACTGCGCTTTCGGCCAATATCGATCACGATGCCTTTGCGATCTGCATGCGCAACCTGATTGAAAACGCGCTTAAACATGGCAGCGATCAGGAAAAGGTGATGGTCGAGGTGATTGGCAGCGACACGGTCAGGGTTTCGAACGCGGGCGATGCGGTGCGGCCCGAAGACCTTGATGACCTGACATCGCGGTTCAAACGATCCAATACCAAGGCCAGCGGGGCGGGGCTTGGCCTTTCGATTGTCAAAACCATCGTTGGCAATATCAATGGGGAATTAATGCTCCATTCCCCGCGCCCCGGCAAGCCGGATGGTTTTATGGCGGAGTTGCGGTTGCGTCAGAGTTGAGGGGGGAGAGGGCTGCTGTGCAAGCCGGTTCATATTGACAAATGGCAGGGCCGGTGCCATTTTGATGCTGGAGGTTCGGCCCGAAGATGGTCCGCTTGGCGATAGCCTTGAGGGATGATTATTCGGGGCTTTACCTCCTTTTTTATTTGTCGCGGGCAGTGTACGGATCGGGAACGTAAAAAATTCCGTAGGTTTTGAAGGTCTTGCCGTCGCGATATCCGTCCCCTGAAAATTGCAGAGCGTGACAGCGCGGGGCGAAGCCGGTTGCGATGTCGTCGCGTTGCGGTCCGTTAAAAGACCATTCGGGCAGGCGAAATCCCCAATTGATGCAATACAAACAAAGGTCTGCTGCCTGAACGCCGGGCGACATTTCCGAATCAACAAATAGCGGGGCGGGAACGATCCAGCTTGTTCTGTGTCGGCCCGCTGCGGTTTTCAGGTAATAATCCTGGAGCTTTCGGACAAACCGCCTGTCATTTGCCTTCTCGGTCTGGTCCATGACGAACAGGCCGTGTTGCTGTTCCATTTCCAGAAAGTAGAAGAAGCGTTCCTGCAAAAAGATATGATCTTTGCGCAGGAAATGGGGATATTGATAATCCTTCGGCGGCTTGGCCCCGCACGGGATCAGGCTGGCAAAAATCTTTGCATTATGTTTGTGCAAAAGATCAAAGATCGCATGTGCCATAAGGATGCTGGCTTGGCCGTAGGCCGCAAAATCACGTGCTGCGGGACTTTCTTTTTGCAGTCCCTTTGTGAGAAAGCGCCTTACCCCGTTGTGGCGGATATTGGCATCAAGCGTGGCGGAGGCCTCCGCCCATTTGACCCGTTTGAGATCAAGTAATTTGCTGCCTTTGATTTCTTTGCTGTATTCCGCAAGACGCACCCCGAAACAGTCCAGTTCGGCCTGATGGAAATCACGGACAAAATCCCAGATGCGACTTGCATGAATGGCGACGCCGCCGCGAACCTCCATCGGCATGTTGCGATGGTCATGACCACTTTCGTCCATGAAGAGCAACCAGCTCAAGACGCGACCCTTTCCTGCAATGGGGCGTTGTATATCCCTTTGAAATGCACGCCGGATTGGATCACATACGGGGTGTGTTGTGCAAATTTTTAGTCAGGCAACATCGAAAGGTTTTTGACGAAGTTTGGGGGGATAGAAATTCACTTCATTAGTAAGGGTACTCAGCTTTTTACGCAGTTCAGAGTATCCTGCAGAGCTGGTTTGGTTCGTCTCTTTCCATTTTCGAACTGTGGTAACATTGACGCCGAGTTCACGAGCTATTTGACGCATCGATTTTTTGGGATTTTGATAAGAAAGTGATTGGTAACGGCTCTTTGCATCCGGTTTACCTCGTCGCGGTTCGTCGATGTGAGAGCAACCGAGCAAGGCGTACACGATGCAAACCAACTCCCAAGGTGGGGGAATTCTTGCTGAATGGCAGTCTTCGAGAAAATTATAGGTCCAAGCCGACATTAAACTCCTAGACATCACCAGTCCGCGTCGTTCTAGGGCTCGTTCTCCTTTACTTTCCAAATAATCCCGTCGTTCCAGTTCATGAATTAGAAACAGGGCGCAACGTCTGACGCCTTTATATGTCGTACGCCAACCACCTCCTTGACCGACATTTAGCTCCCATATGAGTAAGCAAATATCGTCATAAACTTCGTTATGCAGTTCTAAAGACACCTTCTTTCTTCCTTATTGCTAGAATCTGCTCAAACCTAATCTTCAAACCACCCACCCGCTCAAACTCCTGCAGATAGTTCTTGACCAGAGTTAGTCACTGACTACAGGCGGGGCTTGCACCGTCAGGTCATCGTGCGCGACGATGTTGTTTTATTTTCGAGAGTGCTTTGGAGCCCTGCCGCTTTTCCATTTTTCTATCTCAGGCTGGTTGCGGGTTTTCATGAAATCATCCGAGACGCTTTGCGTGTCAAAGAAGCTGTCCCATAGCTGATCGGTTGGTGGGAGGTCATGAGAATTTCCTGCTGCCGGAGCCTTTCGACGCGGGAAAGCGGATTTCGGGGGCTTCGGGGTCATTGCGGATGCCTCCACCTTTTTTGGTCATTGATTATATTTTGGTGATGGGCGGCACGGGTCAAGTGTATATGCGCGAAAGCCGCGCATATGGCGCGGGGGTGACGATTTTTGGGCGTGCGCGTCTGGGCGGAGCGAAGGTCGGGTATGTGCCGACGGGCGGGACATTCGGGGCCGGGCTGGCGGGGAAAAACAAGGGGGCGGGGCCATGCCGGGGCTTGGGATGTCGGGTTTTGGGGCAGGTCGCGGTTTTGTGAAATCGCGGTTTTCTGCCGATGTAAACGTTTCAAATGTTCATAAAACGGCAACAAATGCGTTATCAGACTGACTTGTAACTTGCCTATGGTGGGGGCGTTACAGGAGTTCTGGTATGTCGTCAAAACCCACCATGCGCGATGTGGCGCGCAAGTCCGGTCTTTCGATTGCGACGGTATCGCGCGTGATCAATTTCCCCGGCGAGGTTCCGGCGGAAACCGCCGAAATCGTCAATACGGCGATGCGGTATCTGAATTACCGGCCCAACATCAATGGCCGCCGGTTGAAGATGAGCCAGACCCGCACGGTGGGCGTTCTGGTGCCGACCCTTGCCAACCCGGTATTTGCGACATCGGTGCAGGGGATCGAGCAGGAAGCCAATATCGAGGGGCTTACCGTCCTTCTGACATCGTCAAATTATGATCCCGAACGCGAAATGGGGGCGGTTTCAGCCCTTTTGAACAATCGCGTCGATGGGTTGATCCTGACCCTTGCCAATGCGGACAACAATCCGGTGGTGGATTTGCTGCTGGCCGAGAAAATCCCGTTCGTGTTGCTGTTTAACCAGCCCGAACGTGCCGACATTGCCGCGATCAGTGTTGATAACGCGCAGTCGGCCTTTGACATCACCAACGCGATGATTGCCAAGGGGCACCGGTCGCTTGTGATGGTGGCAGGGCAGTTTGAAAGTTCGGACCGGTCGCGCCAGCGTTATGACGGGTTTTGCCGGGCGCTGGATCAGGCCGGGATTGAGAAAAAGCATCTGGTGCAGGTGCGGTTTGGCGAAACCGATCTGGTGGAACCGCTGCGCGATCTGCTGTTGGGGCCGGATGCGGTCACGGGGATTGTCTGTTCGACCGACATGCTGGCGATTGCCGCGATCAGCGCGTGCCGGGCGCATGGGTTATCGGTGCCCGGTGATGTTTCGGTTGGCGGTATTGACGGAATTTCGGTGGGTGGGCTGATCACGCCAAAGCTGTGTTCGGCAGTTCAACCCACCCAGGAGATGGGCCGGCAGGCGCTTGCATTCCTGCGCGGCCTGATCAAGGGGCAGACAAACCCGCAGAGTTTGTTGCTGCCTCATCATCTAAGCGACGGGGACTCCATTGGAGCATTCCGAGGGGATTCCCGACGCCGTTCATCAACCCGAGTATAGGAAGATCAAAAGTGCGTTTCAAACAACTTGTCATGGGTGCGGCGTTTGCTGTTGTGGCTGCGCAGCCCGCCTTCGCCGAAGATGTTGCGATTTGCTATAACTGTCCGCCAGAATGGGCCGATTGGGGCGGGCAGCTTAAAAACATTGCGCGCGACCTTAAGATCGATGTGCCGCAGGACAACAAGAATTCCGGTCAGACATTGTCGCAGCTTCTGGCGGAAAAGGATAATCCGGTTGCCGATGTGGCCTATTACGGGGTTTCGTTTGGCATCAAGGCCAAAGAGGAAGGCGTTGTTGCCGATTACAAACCGGCCAATTTCGACAAGATCCCGGCGGGCCTGAAAGATGAAAACGGTGCGTGGTTTGCCATTCATTCGGGCACCATCGGGCTTTTTGTCAATACCGAGGCCCTTGGCGGGGCACCGGTTCCGCAAAGCTGGTCGGACCTTCTGAAGCCGGAATACAAGGGCATGGTCGGCTATCTTGACCCGTCAAGCGCGTTTGTCGGTTATGCCGGGGCGGTTGCGATCAACCGGGCGATGGGTGGATCGCTTGACGATTTCACGCCGGGGATCGAGTTTTTCAAAAAATTGAAAGCAAACGATCCGATTGTGCCGAAACAGACCGCCTATGCGCGGGTTCTGTCGGGCGAAATTCCGATCCTGATCGATTATGATTTCAATGCCTATCGTGCGAAATACAAGGACGAGGCGAGTGTTGCCTTTGTCATCCCGACCGAGGGCACGGTTGCCGTTCCCTATGTCATGAGCCTGGTGAAGAACGGGCCGCATGCGGAGAATGGCAAGAAGGTTCTGGATTATGTGATGTCGGACGCGGGGCAAGCCCATTGGGCCAATGCGTTCCTGCGCCCGGTGATTGCATCGGCGATGTCGCCGGAAGCATCCGAAAAGTTCCTTCCGGCCGCGGAATATGAGCGTTCCCAGCCGGTGGATTACGCCAAGATGGCCGAAGTTCAGGCCGGTTTTGGCGAGCGTTATCTGTCCGAGGTGCGGTAAGTGTCGTCGGTTGAACATATCAAAGAGGGGCGTTCGCGCCCTTCTTTCCCATGGGCTTTCCCATCCTCTTTGTTCGGGCGGGCAACGCCGGGGGCGGGAAGCCCGGCCATTCTGGCGCTGTTGATGTTGCCCGGCCTGATCATTGTGGCGGCGTTTTTCATCATTCCGATGGCGCTGGTGGCGATGCGGGTGGCCGATGGCCCCGACGGGCTTGCGACCTATTTCGTGATCCTGACTAATGATCGGTATCTGGCAAGCCTGATCCAGACGCTTGTGATGTCGGCGGGCGTTACGGTGACGGCCCTTGTGCTGTGCGGGGTTTGCGGGCTGTTTCTGGTGCGTAACCGGTTTGCCGGGCGCAATGTGATCACGGCCCTTTTGACATTGCCGCTCTCGTTTCCGGGCACGGTGGTTGGGTTCATGGTGATCATGCTGGCCGGGCGGCAGGGCGTGATCGGGTCGGTCACGGATGCGCTTTGGGGCGAGAAGATTGTTTTTGCCTATGAGATCACCGGGTTGTTTGTCGGCTATCTTTATTTTTCGATCCCGCGGGTGATTTTGGCCGTGATGGCATCGGCCGAGAAGCTTGATCCGCAGCTTGAAGAAGCCGCCCGGTCGCTGGGTGCTCCGACATGGCGGGTGGTCCGGGATGTGATCCTGCCGGGGCTTATGCCCGGTCTTGTGTCGTCGGGTGCGATCTGTTTTGCGACCGCGATGGGGGCGTTTGGCACGGCCTTTACGCTGGCAACCGATATCGATGTGCTGCCGATGGTGATCTATACCGAATTTACCCGAAACGCCAATATCGCGGTGGCAGCGGCGCTCAGCATTGCGTTGGGTGCGATGACATGGGCGGTTCTGGCCGCGGTGCGTGTTTTCGTTGGCAATGGTGCGACATCGGGCACCGGTGGGGGAGCGTGATCATGCGGCGTGACTGGAAATTTTACAGCCAGCTTGGCCTGACGATTATGCTGTGCCTGTTTATCGTGGTGCCGGTGGTGATGTCGGCGCTTGCCGGGGTGACGGTCAATGTGTTCAAGGGGCTATCGTCGGGATTGACGTTGCGCTGGGTGTTCGAGGTCTGGGACCTTTATGCGCAAAGCATCCTGTTATCACTTGGCATTGCGATGGCGTGTCTTGTGGTGACATTGGTGGCCGGTGTGCCGCTGGCCTATGTGCTGGTGCGACGACCCAGCCGGATGATGCGGCTGTTTGAGGAATTGCTGACGCTGCCCGTGGCCATTCCGGGGCTGGCATTGGCGCTGGCGTTGCTGATTACCTATGGCGGGGTCAGTGGATACAGATCAAGCTGGCTTTTCATCCTGACCGGGCATGTTCTGTTTACCCTGCCATTCATGGTGCGCTCCGTCGCGGCCGTGATGGCGGCGATGGATATGAAGATGCTGGAGGAGGGGGCGGCAAGCCTTGGGGCGGGTTTCTGGCGGCGGTTCTTTGGCGTCATCGTGCCCAATGCGAAGCCGGGTATTCTGGCCGGTGCGCTTATGGTGGTGACGTTATCCATCGGGGAATTCAACCTGACCTGGATGCTGCATACGCCGTTGACCAAGACATTGCCGGTCGGACTTGCCGATGCCTATGCATCGATGCGCCTTGAAATCGGCAGTGCCTATACCCTGATTTTCTTTGTTTTGATCATGCCGTTGCTGATTGCGATGCAGGCACTTGCCGACCGGGGCAAGCGCGCATCCAGACGCATCGATACGGCGGAGGATACGTTATGAGTACGCAGATCAGACTTCGCAATTGTGCGAAAACCTTTGCCGATGGGACGCGCGCCCTGGCCCCCTTTGACCTGACGATCGAGGGCGGGGAAACGATTGTTTTGCTGGGCCCGTCGGGATGCGGCAAGACAACGATTTTGCGCATGATTGCCGGGCTTGAATTCCCCGACGCGGGCGGTGTGATCAGCTTTGACGGGGATGATGTCACCCGCCAGTCGATTGAAAAACGACGGGTCGGCATGGTGTTTCAGTCCTATGCGCTGTTTCCCAATATGACGGTGGCGCAGAATGTGGCCTATGGGCTTAAGGTGCATGGGGTGCCCAGCGCGGAGCGTGATGCCCGCGTCGATGCGATGCTGGAAATGATGCATATCGACATGCTGGCGGACCGGCGGATTGACCAGCTTTCGGGCGGGCAGCGCCAGCGTGTGGCACTGGCGCGCGCGATTGCGGTGCAGCCGCGTGTATTGTTGCTCGACGAGCCCCTGACCGCGCTGGATGCGAAACTGCGCGTGCGGTTGCGGACCGAGATCAATGCGCTTCTGCGCAAGCTTGGCATTACGGCGGTTTATGTGACCCATGATCAGGAAGAAGCCATGGCGCTGGGGGATCGGATTGTGGTGATGCAAAAGGGCGAGATCGCGCAGATCGGCACCCCGCGCGAGATTTACCGCAAGCCGCAAAACCCGTTTGTTGCCGATTTCGTCGGGGCGGCCAACCGGATGACAGGGCAGATGCGCGACGGGCGGTTGCATATCGGGACCCATGTTTTTGATGCGGTCGATGCGTTTGACCCGCGCCACGGGGCGATTATCGATCAGGGCCCGGTGGAGCTTTATTTCCGGGCGGACGGGCTTTCGCCCTGTGACCTGAGCGAGGCGCATTTTACCGGCCGGGTCGAGGCGGTATCCTACCTGGGTGAACGGCTGCGCCTGACCGTGTCGGGGATTGGCCCGCAGGCGGTGACAATCGATACCCATGCCGATGACGTCATTGAAGCCGGGGCCGATGTGCATTGCCGGGTCAATGCCGACCGGCTGACGGTTTTTCCCGCTGTTGCGGCCCAGTCATAAAACAAAAGAAAGAAATCAAAGAAAATGCTGATTGCACAATTGACCGACCTGCATATCGGGGCGGGCCGCAGGCTTGCCTATCGCAAGGTGGATACCGCAGGCGCGCTTGAAAAGGCGGTTGCCCATGTGATGGCGATGGTACCGCGCCCGGATGTGGTGCTGTTTACCGGCGATATTGGCGACCTTGGCGACCAGCAAGAATATGCGCTGGTAGCGGAAATCCTGACCAAACTGACGATCCCCTATTTCATGGTGCCGGGCAATCATGACCGCCGCCAACCGCTGCGGGCAGCTTTTCCCGATGCCACGCCGGTCCGGGCCGATACCGGATTTGTGAATTATGTGGTCGATGATTTTCCGCTGCGCCTGATTGCGCTGGATACGCTTGATGAAGGCAAACCGGGCGGCGTTCTGGGGAAGACACAGCTTGACTGGCTGCGCGATGTGCTTCTGGACGGGGATGGTCGCGATTGCGCGATTTTCATGCATCATCCGCCGATTGTGACCGGGATTGCCCATATGGATGCGCAAAATCTGGGCGCGGGGGCAGAAGAACTCGCGGCGATTGTTTCGGTCCATCGCGACCGGATCAAGGCGATTTTCTGTGGCCATGTGCATCGCCCGATCCATACGATCTGGGCCGGGGTGCCGTTGATGATCGGCCCGTCGGTCGCCCATCAGGTGGCGTTTGATTTACGCGCCGATGGACCATCGGCCTTTGTCATGGAGCCGCCCGCGATGCATCTGCATGTGTGGGATGCCGGGCAGCATAATTTGATGACGCATCTGGCCTATCTTGACCGATATGACGGACCACATCCGTTTTTCGGGCCGGATGGGAAGCTGATTGTTTGACTGTTTTGGCGGAACCGGGTGGGGCTAAGTTATTTCCCCACCCCGACCTTGATCGCGAGTTTACGCAGCGGGCCGATGCGGTTGATGGCGGTGAGACCCGCATAGCGCAGATCGCGCAGTGTTCTGGGTTCGAACATGGAGGCGCGATTGAGCAGATCAATGCCGCCAACGCGCGCCAGCGTTTTGGGAAGCTGTTTGCGTTCGTAGGATTTGAGCAACGTGGTCGCGCCGATATCTTCGCCCTTGAGCTTGGCCTTTGCCATCAGGTCGGCCAGGGTTTCGATGTCATGGAGGCTCATATTAAGTCCCTGTGCGCCAATCGGCGGGACGACGTGGGCGGCTTCGGCCACCAATGCAAGCCTTGCCGAAATCAGGCGTGACGGGACCTGTGATATCATTGGCCAGACCGCGCGCGGGCTTGCGACCGTAAGCGGGCCAAACATCGACATGGTGTCACGGGTGATTTCAGCCGAAAGGGTGGCGTCATCCATATTGTAAAGCTGCTGGGCGCGGTCGGCCGGTGTCATCCAGACCACGGACGAGCAGGGCTTGCCATCAAGATCGGGCATGGGAACCAAGGTCAGCGGACCGCCGGTGCGGTGGATTTCGGTCGAGATATTGTCATGCGGTTTGTCGTGGGTGACGACAAAGACCAGCGCACTTTGATCATAGGCCCAGCGGCGATGTTTGATCCCGGCAAAGTCGCGCAAGGATGAATTGCGGCCATCGGCGGCGACGACCAGCTTGGCGCGGACGGTTTCGCCGCCAGACAGGGTTGCCTCGCCATAGCGCGCGGTGCCGGTGAAGCCGGTGACGGTCGTGGAAAAGCGGAAATCGACATTGGGGAGCGTTTCAAGTTTTGCCATCAGCGAAACACGCGCGGCCTTGTTCGAGACATTCCAGCCAAAGAAGCCCTGCGTGGTTTCCGCGCCATCAAAATCGGCGGTTTCGCGCGGGGTCATTTCAGTGCCCCCGGCATCGACGATGCGCATGACGCGAAGTTCGGCACCGGTCGGTTTGATCGCGTCCCAGACACCGGCCTTTTTCAGGGTTTCGATACCGGGTTGCAGGAAGGCGGTGGTGCGAAGGTCGGTGCCCTCGCCAATGTCGGCGGGGGCGGGATCGACAATCATGATCCTGTGGCCGTCGGCGGCAAAGCGGGCCGCCGCACTCATGCCGGCGATACCGCCGCCTGCAATCAGAATATCGGTTTCGATCATGTTTTTATCCCTGCTTCAAATCTGGATGCAGTGTCGCATTTTGGTGTTCGGGCCGCAATGTGCCTTGGTCATCTTCTATACGCAATGGCTTTGGGGTGGGATTGATATGGGGCAAAGCAAACGGCGGATCGAAAAAAAACGATCCGCCGTTTGCTTGTTTATTCGATGGTGCCCTTACTGTTCTGCCTTCAATCAATTTGCCATGAGCCACCATTTTCATAAGCGGCGTTACCGGTTGTTCCGTCAAGAGAGAAGGTTGTCGGGGTGATATTGGTGACGGTCCATGTGCCATTGGCCGCCGTATTTCCCGTAATGCCCGTGATTGTCATCTTTGTCCCCGTCGGCGGTGCGAAGGTTGAGGTGATGACAATCGGGCTGGCGTTGGTTGCACCAGTGATGTCGAATGCGGAGCATATGGAATGATGAACTGGATAGGTCGGCGATGAATAGGTTCCCCGTGCATTGACCGGCGACCAGGGCGGCGTTTGGGTGCAGCGATAGGGGAAGTTTTCGGTTACCGGGAAGGGGGGGCCCGAAAGCGGCAGGAAATTATAGGTAACCTGATTGCCGAGTGGTGGCACGGCATCGAAAAGCGGTATTTGCAGGTCGGACAGATCGGCCCCGTCAGCCGGGGGCGGCGTATTCCCGATGGCGGAGTTGCCTGCCACGGGAAGGCCGTTGGCCTGTTGGGTCGGTGTTGCATAGACCAGCTTGTACTGATTCCACCCGTTATAGGCCGTGCGCGTAATCGGATGCGGTGGGGCACAATTATCGCATATCCATGTGCCACCGGATGTGTAGGTGCCACTGCTTTTGCCGGTTGATCCGTTTAAGGTGAAAGTTGTTGTACCTGTATTTGTGACTGTCCAAGTGCCGTTGGCGGCAGTGTTTCCCTCAATGCCGTTGATTGTTACCTTTGACCCGGTTGGCGGGGCGGTGCCGGTTGTTATTGTGATCGGGCTGGTAGCGGTGGCAGTGGTGGCATTTGTGATCGTCTGGAGGGTGCCGGTTGAAAGCCCGGCAGAGCTGAGGTCAAGAGCATAGGCCGCACACCCTGTTTCATGACAGGAATAAAGATCATTCTTTTGCGGGGTGCTGTTGCTGACCAGACAGGCGGCATCGAGGGCTGCCTTGACGCTGCCGGGATTGCTGAAAGTCTTGATCGCCTGAATACGGCCAAGATAGTTTTCGCCGGTTGTATAATTTGTCGCGTCACAGGTGCCGAGCGGCGCATAGTTCTGCCAGACCGGTTTGTCTTCGATCATATAGAAATACAGCGTCTGGCTGGTGGTGTCGTAATAATAGGTCTGGTTGGCGATGAAGGTGGCGACAGTTGTCGTCCCGGCCAGAAGGTCCGTATAGCTTTGTTCAAAATCGTTCCAACTGGTCGCCTGGGTGAGTGTTGTCCCGCCGGTATAATTGCCGCTATTGGTGCCCCGGTTAACGCAATCCTGCCAACCGGTTTCCTGTTGCGTTGTGGTGAGTGTGAAGAAGGTACCGTCACAGGACGGGGCGGCGACCGGCGGGACATAAGGGGCGGGCGGCCAATCGGCCCCCATATATTTATCCCCCCATTGGCGCCGCATACGATAGATTTTGATGCTGGACGGGGCGGCAAGCGGTGCAAACACGCCGATCCGGTTAACAAAGAACTGGCCCGCCTTTTTCACCGATGGGTCGGTATAGCTGAACAGAAGTTTTGGTTCGAATGCTTGCAGGCTTTGGCTGGAAGGTTGATTTTCTGTGCCATTCTTTGCATGCACCGTGTAACCCATGCGGTCCATAACAAAGGGTTCATAAATGGGATTTTGGCCGCGTCCGTTCAGAAACAGGTTGGGATAGGTTGTGTCCCCGTAGGCTGGCATATCGCGGGTGATCTCCACCCGTAATGGCGGAGCGCTCGATGGACTTGGCACGGATTCAATATTGAGCGTCGCATAGCGATGCGGGCTCATAAGCGAAGTGGCAAGGAAATTGTTGGGACCGCGAGAGTGCGGTTCGTCCACTGTAAAATCAGTGGCGTAATAGTCGAGGTTGTTGAGCGATACCGCCGGGGGCGGGGTGCAATTGGCATCGTTTGATGTACAGGCGACTTTCATCCCTGCGAGGCGGCCATCCATATCAAGGATGACGGTGGTTTTATCACCATCTTCAAAGACGCCCATATTGACCGATTCATCATAGACCTGATGTTTGAAATCCACATTGTCCCAGATGCTGCCCTTGATGTATTGAGTCGGTGGAACGGATTGGGCATTTGACTGAATCCAGCCGGTGGCCGGATCACCGGCGTAACCTTGGTAGTTAACCGATGGTGCCGAGTTGGCCGGAGCGGAATTTACAATGCCTTCGAGTTGCCCGACGATGCCATCAGAAACAATTTTGGCAATGTCGGTTGATGTCAGCAGACGGGCGGCGGGATCGTTGCTGTGAATGCCGGTCGGATCGGCGCGGAAATTGACAAAACGGTTGTTTTCAATCCGGGCCGGGCCATCATAATAGCTGTAACCCTGAATGTTCATCTTGGCATCGGGATAGTTGCCCCAGCTTGCAACAGAGGCCAGCACGACATCAGTGCATTCTGTTTGCCATGCCGTGCCGGTATTGCTGCATGCCGGATAGCGATCAACGTTGTTGCGGCTCATCCCGGCAAAGACATTGGCATGTGCCAAATCCCAATAGCCTGGCAGATTGCCTTCGGGGCCGCCGCCACCGGCAAGTGACACGCCGTAGGGATTGGTGGCGAACCTGTTATTATGCAGGGCCACAAAGATCGAGCGGCTCCAGAGGCCGCGATTACGTGACCGGGTGGAGGTGTTGCCATTGATCAACAATACTGGCGGATAGGTGTTGCCGGTAGATGGCGGGACCAAAGGTGCCGGGTTAACGGCATTGATTGCATCCGGCGCGGTGTCTATCCCGTTATAGCAACCATGTGTACGGTTGCCGGTAAATTCGGGATAGGCGCTTTCCTGTGACGGGTCCTGGGTGATGATCCAATAGCCGCGTCCCTGTGCCTGACATCCGGCGACGGAATTATTGACAAAGACATTGCCGGGATTGGTGATCCAGAAACCGCCGGGATGATAGGTGTCCGGGCCGGGTGGGGTGCCACTGTTTGCGCCGGACAAAGACGTATCAGGAATGCCGTTGATCGTATACCAGTTGGTATTAGTGTTGGCGGCCTGAAGGTTGTCGCCATCCCAGTACTGGCTGTTATTTGCGCGCGGGTAGGAATAGGTGCTTTGGGCGGCCATCGTGCCGGCAATGTGGTTGCGCATGAACTGGTTGCCGGTGATGTCTGTGCCGTCTTCAAGATAGACACCCTGACCCACGGTTCGAACACAGACATTGTTATAGAACTGTGCATTTGCCGTGTGATGGACGACAAAGCATTTGTTGTAGGCATGATGAACGCTGACATCCTGAACAAGGATATTATCCATTGTCCAGACAGGGGTGCCGATCAGGGTGTCGTTGTTACCGGTTGAACCGGTCAAGGCAAAGGTTGTCGCGGTGGGATTTTCCACCATCCAGATGCCGTTGGGAGCGTTGTAGCCCTGTGCACCGGAAATTCTAACCACAGAGCCGGCCGAGGGGGCCATAGATGAAGTCACGACAATGGGGCTGCCTTTGGACGCAGCGGAAATCGTCATTTGTGGCAGGTGATGCAGATGGAGCGGATAGCGCCCGACGAAGGGTTGGCCGAATTTTTCGATTTCGACCCCCACCAGATTAAGGGTCGGGGCGGGTTTGCCATGGGCACTGACCATGGCGACCAGATGCCCGCCGATAAAGGAATTTGCATCGCCAGCTTCGCCTGCCACCGACGTCAGTTTGATATTGCGTGACAGCAGGGCAACTTCGGCGCGTTCATCAATGCCGTAATTCTGATCTGAACCGTCATAGAAGCTTTTGGATTGAAAACTGACATCAATCGGGTTGCCGTCCGAAATAACGGATTGGGTTGTATTGGCCGGGAAAAAGCCGGACGTAGGGGCCTTGCCGCCGAAATGGTAGTGCTTGAGCGGTTGACTGAGTGTGATCTGGCTGACCTGGACCTGCGCGGTGCCACCGCTTGTATAGGTTCCGTTACCGATTGCGGTGTTAAGCGCAAATGTTGTGTCGCTTTGTTTGGTGACGATCCATTTACCGTTGGCGCCGGTGTTTCCTTTGACACCTGTTATTGTGACCGTTTCGCCAGTTTCAGGCGCGCTTGATGCGGTGACAATAATGGGCGCTGCATTGGTTGCGCCGGTTATTGTCATGGCGCTTTGATTGGGATCGGTGACAGTGGTTATGGTATCGATTTGGACAATTTCGGTCTGATGAGATGAGAAGCTGGTGGTTGCGACTGAAATCCAGTCACCCTGAGCCCAGTCAACTTCACCTGCCAATGTCAGGGTTGTATCGGGATTGGTTGATGGCACGGGGGCGCTGACATTTGCGCCGTCATTATAGCTTGCCGGTCCTGCTGGTGTGGCCAGGTAGGTCCAGCTATTGGTGCCTTGATGGGTATTAATGAAGGCGGGACTGGCTTTGGGATCGTTATTGATACCATCGGGCCATGCCGACAGCCCATGTCCGCCAAACAAAGCAATCTTGCCGCCATCCATGACGGTAATATCACGTGAATTCGGGGCAGCATTTGTTGCGGTTACGATCGGTGACGATCCCATGGCCATCGGGGCAGGGGATGCTGACAACGTACCGGCCATGATGATTGTGATTTTGTTTTGTATCGGTGCTCCACGTGACCCGGCAAGCATTTGACCACCATCCTTTACGAGGAATGAGTTGGCATAGAGGGTCGTGGTTTCGTCTTTGAAGGAGAGCGTGCCGCCAGAGCCGATTACGACGGGGCGCAGTGGCGCGGTGATGCTGCTGTTGGTGCTGGCGTCGGTGGCGCTGATGACGACATCTATGCAGGGCGATGTGCCGCCGATTTGCAAGGTATTGCCGTTTGGAATTACGCCCTGACACTGAGTGTTGTTAAGGGCCTCTGAGAGGGACATGCTCGCGGCATGGGCCGGAAGGGGCACCGTGATGGCGATTATGGTCAAAATAGCTTTGAAGTTGATGGGCTTTTTGAGCCAGAAAAGGTAGCGGGCTGATCGTTGTGCGAGCATGAGTTCCCCCTGAATATATTCTTCTACGCGCATTATACTGCCGTCTATCGCCGTTTAATGGCAATTTGTTTTTTAGATATTTCTAATTATGAGCCGCCTGTGGGCTTTTCTGCGTGTGAATGCTTGCCGGTTTATGTGGTTTTGGCCATGTTGGGCCGTGCATGAAATCTTTGACCGTGAAGGGGTTGGTAATGCTGGCATGGGTTTATCTGTTGGGGGCGATCTGCCTTGAAGTGGTCGGGACGGTGTCGCTTAAATTTTCCAACGGTTTTACCGATTGGCGCTTTGCGGTTCTGACCCTGTCGCTTTACGGGGTCAGTTTCTGGGTACTGTCATTGACGTTGCGCACGATCCCGGTCAGCACGGCCTATGCGGTGTGGTCGGGGCTTGGCACGGCGGCGGTGGCGGTGATCGGGATGATGTTTTTCAAGGAACCGATGAGCGTATTAAAGGCGGTTTTCCTGTTGATGATCATCGGCGGTGTGGTCGGGCTTAACGCGATCAGCGGCAAGCATTAGGATTTCAGCACGATTTTCAACAACAACCCTAACCTGCATCAGTCCTGAAAATACAATTGGCGACTACAATATCCGACAGGTGTTTCTTTTCCAGCCCCAGAGTATTTCGGGGGAACACTTCGGGATGGTCTGTCTGGCCGATCCGAACCGTGCTGGTCAAGGGGCTTGTTGTGGCGCATTATTCCTCGTCTATCGGTCTTGACACAAAATACGACCAGTTCCTGCAAATGCCGGTTGGTGATGACAGCAAAGGGACCAGTGTTACGGTTCTGTCGATGCTGGCACGGCTTGGTGTTGATCCGTGGCAGGAGGCATCCGACCTTGCGGCGCTGCCGAAAAAATCCGCGTGGGAACGGCTTGACGGGCTTGTTGCGCGCTTTACCGATGTGCCATCGGTGATTGCCGAACGTGCCGACGCGGTAAGCCGAATGATCGCATCCCTGCCCGGCGGGGAGCTGGCGGATCGCACGCGTCAGGCAAGCACAGGCAGAGGCACAGGCGCAGGCATAGGCACAATACTGCCCGATATCCTTGGCAACCGGCTTTATCTGATGGTCGCGATTGCGTTTCTGGTGATTCAGGTCGCCGTTTTCTGGTTCGGCAAATAGAAACCCCAGCCGCCAGACCGATCTTTGTATCCCGGATTTATTCCCAAATTGTGCGCAAAGGCCAATTGATGACAGACAAAGACGATCTATGGGTGCTTGAAAAGAAGTTCTGGACCGAAGGGGCGGATGGTGTTCATCACCTGACGGCCAAGGGGGCGATTGCGGTTTTGCCCTATCCGGCGGGTATTCTGGTGGATGAGGCGATCTGGCGCAACAACGCGGTCGCCCAAAGATGGCGGACGGTGGCATTCAGCGATCTTGCGATCACGCGCAAGGGCGATGTTGCGGTTCTGGCCTATTGCGTCTCGGCGGAACGGGCCGAAGACCCGATTTACGAAGCACTTTGTACCTCGACCTATCTGAACGATGACGGTGTGTGGCTGCGGTTGTCGCATCAGCAAACGCCGTCCGGCCCGCATGATTAAAGGCGGTCGCGATGGGGCTGATTTGCCTTTCAGATTATTTTCAACATAGCAGGAGACGACCAAATGTCGTTAGTCGGTACCATTCTTGTCGTATTACTCGTGATTTTCCTGCTGGGCGGGTTTAGCGGCCGCTTTGGCGGGTATGGCTATGGTTTTGGTCACACCAGCATCGGTTTGCTGGGCGTCGTGCTGATTATCGTGGTCGCGCTGGTATTGCTTGGCCGGATTTGAGGATTAGGCTGCTGCGGAAACCCCGCAGCAGCTTTGCAGGTCACGCGTGATATCGGTATGGCGCGGTTGCCAGCCGAGTTCGCGGATCGCCTTCTGGCTGGTCATGCGGTGGCTGTGCGCAAGACCCCGCGCCCATTGCCCGTATTCGCGCGCGATGTCATCGGGGCTGATATGCTCGATCTCGCAATCGGCCCGGCCAAAGGTTTGCGCGATCTGGCGGGCAAGATCGCCGGTCGCGATGCCTTCGATCCCGACGCCGATATAGCTCTGACCGCGTTCGCCATTTTCAAGCACCAGCCGATAAAGATCGGCCAGATCATCGGCATGGATCAGCGGCCAGACGACTTCATCCACCGGCCCATCGCCAACAATCCGAACGCGGTTTTCATCGCGCGCCCTGCGGGCCATGTCATGCAGGGCACCGCCCGGTAAGGTCGGGCGGGTGCGAGACGGCGGATCGGTCCGATAGACGGTGGCGGGATGGATCACCATGCCATGCAGGGCCGGATCGGACAGGATTTTGGTCAGGCCCGCAACCATCCATTCAAAACCCGCAACCGGGGCAAAGGGCGTTTTTTCATCATGGATGGCGTCATCGGATGTGGTGGCGGGGTAAAGCCAGCTTCCGCCGGTATAGATGAAGCGTGGCAGGGTGGGGGCCTTGGGCCCGGATTGGCGATGCAGAACGTGCAGCAATTCGATCAGCATCCCGGCATCAACCGCGCCCATATCGGCGGAAAAATCACATGCGGCATGGATGACGGCATCGACAACGGGCAATTTATCGCACCACGGGCCGGGATTGTGGATATCGCCGCGGATCGGCCATGCGCCCATGACGGCAAGATTGGCGGCACTGTTTTCGTTGCGTGCCAGGGCAAAAACATGATGCCCGGCCGAAACCAGATTGCGCACGATGGCCGCCCCGATCAGGCCGCTTCCGCCCAGAATAAAAACACGCATCGCCATTCTCCTGAATTCGTGATGCGTTTGTTCATAGAACCTCAAGTAAGGGTAAGGTCAAGGGGGAAATTTTACCGAAAAATACAAAGCCGGGCATGTGCCCGGCTTTTGGATGTTTGCGAAGGGCGTATTTACGCGACTTCGAAGATGCCGTCGATTTCGACTGCAACGCCGAGCGGCAGGGACGCGACGCCAACCGCAGAACGCGCATGTTTGCCGACCTCGCCAAAGATTTCGACCATGGTGTCGGAGGCGCCATTGACGACCTTGGGCTGATCGGTGAAGGCGGGGTCGGAATTGACGAACGCATTCAGTTTGACGACGCGTTTGACGTTATCAAGATCACCGATGGCAGCCCGGACCTGTGCAATCAGGTTGAGTGCACAAAGGCGGGCGGCTTTCTGGCCGTCTTCGACCTGATAGTCGCGGCCAAGTTTGCCGATGAATTTCAGTTCGCCGTTTTCCATGGTGATCTGACCGGAGACATGCACAAGATTGCCGGAACGGACATAGGGCACGTAATTGGCAACCGGGGCGTTTGCCTGGGGCAGGGTGATGCCGAGTTCGGCAAGGCGGGCGTCGATTTTTCCGGCCATGGATTTGATCCTCGTGATTGGGTGTGGCGAAAACGGTTCCAACTTATCGGCGTTGGCGCGCAAACAAAACCATTTCTTTTGTGTGAAATGGTGCGGTGGTGGGAGGCTTGCATCAGCAATGCTGATCGATTGATGAGAAATTTGGATTTGTCACAGGCCGCAATCCGTCGCACAAGAAAGCCAAGCCGTAAACGGATGGCATAAAACAATCAGGGGACGCGGACGAAATGGGATCAGGACGGTTTAAAATTGCCGATTTGCACGGTGCGTGGCTTGTGCTGATCGGGGTTCTGATCATCAGTCCCGATGCGCTTCTGGTCAGGCTGGTCAAGGCCGATGACATGACGACCGCGTTCTGGCGGTTGCTGATCCTTGGATCCACACTTGCCCTGATCGCGTTCTGGCGCGGGATGCGTCGCCGTCAGTCATTGCGCCATGCGATGATGCCGACCCGCGATGAAATGCTGGCGGGGCTGTTTTATGGCGGGACAAGTGCCTGTTTCATCCTGTCGATCCGCAACACCGATGCGGCCAATACATTGGTGATCATTGCCGCGACCCCGTTATTATCGGCCCTGATTGCGGTATTTGTGTTCAAGCGCGTTCTGGCCGTGCGGACATGGATTGCATCCGTCGTGGTGTTTGTCTCGCTTGCGGCGATTGTCGGGGCGGGGTTTGGCGGGGCCAATACGCTTGGCGATATTCTTGCGCTTGGCACGGCGATCTGCATGGCGTGTTATTTCAATGTGGTCGGTACGCGCATTCATATCGATGCGGTGCGTGCGATGATGGTGGGCGCGTTTCTGGCGACATTTGTGATGGTACCCAATGCCAGCCCGATGGCGCTAGAGCCGCTTGATCCGATTTGGCTGATCCTGCTGGGCTGTGTGGTGTTGCCGCTGTCGTTTCTGTTCATTACTGCCGGTGCCAAGAAAATCCCGGCGGCCGAGGCAGGCCTGATCATGCTGAACGAGGCGATTTTCGGATCGCTTCTGGTGTGGCTGGTGATTGACGAGGTGCCCAGCCGCACGACGCTTATTTGCGGGTCAATCGTGATCGTCACACTGGCGACGCACAGTTACCTTGGACTTCGGCAAAGCAGAATGCGCAAGCGGGCCGCCAAAGCCGCCTGAACCCCGTTTTGCAAAGGCAGGAAAGCACCGTTCAGGTTGCTGTCAGTTTCGATTGATAGCAATCGGGGGCCGGTTGGTTTGACCGGTTGCCCCACGTGATCGGGTTGATCCCGGCATTGTTGGTCCGGTTGCCAAACGCGGACACATATTGCAGCGCAGACGTGGGGCATTTGCCCCCCTTTTGTGCGAGTGCCGATGTCCCGTTTCAGCCTTCCTGTTCGCTTTTTTAACCGGATGCGATCGCGTTTTTCGCCGATTGATTATCGTTTTGTCATTGTCGGGCTGGCGGTTTATTTCGCGCTTGTCCTGAACTGGAAGGTTCTGGGGCATTTTTATCAAATCCTCGGGCAGCTTGAGGCCTATGACCTTGGCTTTGCGGCCAGTGCGCCGTTTGTTTTGCTGCTGGGGTCTATCGTTTTATTCACGCCGTTTTCGTTCAGATACCTTTTGAAGCCGTTTTTTGTCCTGCTGATTTTGACCGGCGCGCTTGCGAATTATGCGATGGTCAAATACGGCATCGTGTTTGACCGCGGCATGATTGAAAATGTGGTCGAAACCAATTCCGCCGAAGCGTTTTCGTATCTGAATATGCAATCGGCGATCTGGTTTATCGGGACCGGGATCGTGCCGGTGATTTTGCTGTTCCTGCTGCCGGTGCGCTATCCGCGCAGTGTTTTGCGCGGGTTTGTGCAACGGGTGGCGATGATGGCGGTGCCGCTGGTGCTTTTTGGCGGGATTGCCGGGCTTTATTTCAAGGATTACGCATCGGTCGGGCGCAATCACAAGGTGCTGGGCAAGGAAGTTTCGCCGGTCAATTACGTGACGGGCAGTATTCAGTATGTCAAACGGCGCTATGTATCGTCATCGATGCCATTCCAGACGGTCGGCAATGACGCCCATCAGGTGGTGAAGGTCGCGGGCAACGGCAAGCCGACTTTGATGTTCCTCGTGATCGGGGAAACCGCACGGGCGCAAAGTGTGCAGGCCAATGGCTATGCCCGCCCGACATCGGAATTTACCCAAAAAATTCCGGGGATGCTGGCGTTTCAGGATGTGCGGTCCTGCGGGACGGCAACGGCGGTTTCGGTGCCGTGCATTTTTTCGGTCATGGATCATGCCAATTATAATGGCGAGGTCGCCAGCCATAGCGAAAGCCTGATGGATGTGGTGGCGAAGGCCGGTGTTTCGGTGTTCTGGAAGGAAAATGACGAGGGCTGCAAAGGGGCGTGTGACCGCATCCCCAATGTTGACATCAAACCCGAAGATTTCCCGCAATATTGCGGCAATGGCACCTGCCATGACGAGGTGATGCTGGACGGTCTTGACGAACAGATTGCCGCGATGGCGGGCGACCGGCTGGTGACCCTGCATCTGATGGGCAGCCACGGGCCGACCTATTATAAACGTTATCCCGATGAACACCGGTTTTTCACCCCCGACTGCCCGCGCAGCGATATTGAAAACTGCACGCAGCAGGAGCTGATCAATACCTATGACAATACCATCCGCTATACCGATTTTGTGATTTCAAGGCTGGTGGAACGGTTGCAGTCCTATCAGGATCGTTACAATACCGTGCTGCTGTATGTGTCCGATCATGGGGAATCGCTTGGCGAAAGCGGCATGTATCTTCATGGGGCGCCATACATGTTTGCCCCGGACGAACAGACGCGGGTGCCGATGTTTGTCTGGGCGTCGGACGGGTTTGTCGCCGATCACGGGATCAATCGCGTCTGTCTTAGCGATCAGGCCAGAACCGGCAGCTTTTCGCATGACAATGTGTTTTCAACCGTGCTGGGCGTGATGGGGGTTGAAACATCGGTCTATCGCAAGGGGCAGGATATCTTTGCTCCTTGCGAAAACGCCACCTATCAGGCCGAGCTTGAAACACATCCCGAAATGACAGGCAATTGACAGCGGCAGGCATCAGGTTTAATTGAGTATGCTCATTGAGTGTGCTCAATTAAGCAGGGGATGTCTTATGCAGACCGGTGTGAACCGCCGTGCGACCAAACGTGAACAGACGCGTGAAAACATCCTGATCGCGGCGCGAAAATGCTTTGACGCGCAGGGTTATGACGGGGCATCCACGCGCGAAATCGCCAGGGAAGCCGGGGTTGCCGAAGGCACGATTTTCAGCCATTTCCCGACCAAGGAAGAATTACTGATTTCCAGTGTGGGTGACCATCTTGCCGATGCGATCAAGCAGGGGCTGCATACGATGGAGCCCGAATGGTGCTTTGTCGACAAGCTGATGCATATCGCATCCTATCGCTTTGCGCAGATCGCGCTGCAACCGGGACTTTGGCAGGTGATTTTGCAGCAGTTGGTGTTTTCACCGCGCAAGGGGGCGGTCAAGGAACTGATGCGCGGTAGCGGCCTGATTGATGCGGTGATGCGCCTGATCGAGGATGGGCAGCTTGACGGGGAGCTGAACCCGGCAATTGAACCGGAGGCGATCCACAAGACCGTTATCGCCCTGTTTTTATTCACCATCCACGAACATGTCGGGGCGGAGAATTACGATTGCGAAGACATGTGCGCGACCTTGCGCGGCCTGCTTGACACCCAGATCAGGGGTATCTGGCTGCGTCGGCCGGAAATGGCGGCGTAAGGCGGCAAGCCGGGCTTATTCCCCGATCAGATGCAGGGTGATCTGGCGGTGATGCGGGGCGTGGCGATGTTCAAACAGGTAAATCCCCTGCCACGTACCCAGAACCGCACGACCGTTTGTGACCGGGATGGTCAGTGACACATCGGTCAGCGCAGCCCGGATGTGGGCCGGCATATCGTCGGGGCCCTCGGCGGTGTGGCGATAGAGGCCGGGGTTTTCTTCGACAAGTCTTGCAAAGAAGGTTTCAAGATCAAGCACGACATCGGGATCGGCGTTTTCCTGTATCGTCAGGCTGGCGGATGTATGGCGGCAATAGATTGTGACCTGACCGGTTTTGATGCCGGTTTGAATGATCCATGACTGGACCTGATCGGTGATTTCAAGCAGGCCCTGTCCGGTAGTGCTGATTTCAAGCGTGGTCTGGTCTTGCGACAGCATGGGGCATTCCGTCTTGCGAGGTTGATGTCTGAAAATGATCGTAATCGCCGGGGTGAACAATAACAAGGGCACCTAATCTTTTGAAATATAAGGATATGCGGCGTGCCGCAATATTGCCACTTGACGTTGCCCGTTGCCGGGCATAACGATTTGGGCGTTTACATTTGATCGGAAGCCATGTTGCGTTTCATTTCCTGCACACTTGTGATCCTGATGAGCCTGACAGTTTTGCTGTCGGTCAGCGGGAACGTGCGGGCGCATTCCGGCCATGACGGTAACAGCCATCATGGCATGGTCAGCGATATGGATGACATGTCCAAGCCGTTTTCCCACGATCCGTTTTCATCCCATGCCGATATTTGCGGCATGACGGTCTGCGGGCCGTTTGTCGAGGAACTGGTCGATCTGGTATCGGTCACGCTTGTGGTTTCACAAGCTGCATTCTGGATCACGGAGCGTTCGTTCGTTTCGATTGAGGCAGATGGCAGCTACAAGCCGCCGCGCGCCTGAAAATAATCCCGTCTTTGTCTTAAATGCCGTCATCTGGTCGTCCGTTTCGGGGATCAGTGCAGCTTGCGCAGATGTTTGTGCAGCAACGGCAATCATTCTGACGACTATTTTCAGGAGCATGATATGCCCAACGTCAAATCGAATTTTCTTACCCGTATTGCCGTTTCAACCGCGATTGCAGGTGTCCTGCTGAGCGCACCGCTTGCCTTTGCAAGCCCGGGGCATGGTCAGGGACATGGTTCGGTCGCCCCGGAAATCGGTGCGCCGGGAAATGCCGCCGATGTTACCCGCACCATCAAGGTTGTTATGGAAGACAATTTCTTTGATGCGGAAACCATCGAAGTCCGTGCCGGTGAAACCATCCTTTTCCAGATTGAAAACAAGGGTGAGTTTGTTCACGAGTTCAATATCGGCACGGCCGCCATGCATGCCAGCCACCAGAAAGAAATGATGATGATGATGGAGCATGGCGCGCTGGATGTGGACAAGATCCATATGGACATGATGAAAATGGATATGGGGAACGGTATGACCATGGAACATGACGACCCCAACAGCGTCCTTCTTGAACCCGGCCAGACCGCCGAGATCATCTGGACGTTCCCAGCGGATGCGGAGCTTGAATTCGCCTGCAACGTACCGGGCCACTATGAAAGCGGCATGATGGGCAGAGTCCATCTGAAGTCATAAGCCGGTCGGTTCGAGGTGCGAGAGGCGGGGCGGTACCTTGCCGTCCCTGAGGCCTCTGGCGTTTCCGCAAGTTTTTGGGAATCCATGAAATGAAAATCAACTATGTCAAAGGCGTCCTTGCCGGGGCGCTGGCGATGGTTGCCCTGTCGACGGGAAGTCAGGCGGCGACCTATGACCTGACAGTCGATTATGTCACCATCGATACCGGAGATACCAAGACAAAGGGTATCGGCTATAACGGGGCATCCCCCGGACCGACACTTCGTTTCAAGGAAGGCGAAGAGGCGGTGATCAATGTCACCAACAATCTGAAAGAGGCCACCTCGATCCATTGGCATGGTCTTATCCTGCCCTATCAGATGGATGGTGTGCCGGGCATCAGTTTCCCCGGTATCGAACCGGGTGAAACATTCACCTATCGCATTCCGGTCAAACAGAGCGGCACATACTGGTTCCACAGCCATTCCGGTTTTCAGGAGCCGGACGGAGCCTATGGTTCGATCATCATCGAGCCGGAAAAACGCGAGCCGTTCAAATTTGACCGCGAATATGTGGTGGTCCTGAAAGACAAGCATCCTCATTCGGGTGATCGCATTCTGCGCAATCTGAAAATGATGCCGGACTATTACAACCGCAAACAGCGGACCCTTGGCGACTTCATTGATGATGTATCGAAGAACGGTCTGGGTGCGACGTTGTCAGAACGCGGCGACTGGGGTTCCATGCGGATGATGCGGACCGACATCGAGGATGTGCAGGGGTTTGTCGGCCTGATCAATGGCATGTCACCCGATCAGAATTGGACCGGATTGTTCAAGCCCGAAGAACGGGTGCGGCTTCGTTTCATCAATGCGTCGGCGATGACCTATTTCGATGTCCGGATGCCGGGGCTTGAAATGACCGTGGTGCAGGCAGATGGCAATAATGTGCAGCCGGTCAAGGTTGACGAGTTCCGCATTGCGGTTGCCGAAACCTATGACGTGATTGTCCAGCCAAAGGACGACAAGGCCTATCCGATTTTGGCGGAATCCATGGGGCGGTCGGGCCATGCCTTTGCCACCCTGGCCCCGCGCGAAGGAATGCGGGCCGAGATGCCGGAATTGCGCACGGAATCACCGATGCTGACCATGGCCGATATGGGCATGGCGCATGGGGATATGGGCCATGGCGATATGGCGGGCATGAATCATGGTGCTGCTGCCACCGACAGCGGATCGCAAGGATCGATGCCCGGAATGGACCATTCGAATATGGCCGGAATGGATCATTCCAACATGGATATGGACGAGAAGGCCGATCCGTTCTATGCGGCGGGCAGTGGCCTTGTTCCGGAGGCGGCCAATGGCGGCAAGTTCCTGTCCTATAGCGATCTGAAAGCGCAGAAACCGCTTTATGCAGAACGCCCTGCCACCCGCGAGATCGAGCTTCGCCTGACCGGAAACATGGAACGCTATAGCTGGTCGATCAATGGCGTGAAATACGAAGATGCCGAGCCGATCCGCCTGAAATACGGGGAACGTGTCCGGTTCAAATTCGTCAATGAAACCATGATGACCCATCCGATGCATCTGCATGGCATGTGGTCGATCCTTGATACGGGGCAGGGTAAATGGAACCCGGTCAAACACACGCTCAGCATCAATCCGGGCACCACGGTTTATTCCGAAACCGAGGTTGATGAACCGGGCGAATGGGCATTCCACTGTCATCTGAGCTATCACATGGCAACCGGCATGTTCCGCAAGGTCGTGGTTGAAGGCGGCCCGGCAGTCACACAGCTTGAGAGCGGGAATTGATCCATCATGAAAAAACTTGATCTGATGATGATCGGCGGGGGTGTCGCATTGGCACTCGGCCCGTTCGCGCGTGCCGGTATGGCGATGGATGCCAGTATTTATTACGGCTTTCAGGCCGAACAGTTTGAATATCGTGTCGGTGACGAAAGCGAAAAGCGCCTTGTCTGGGATGCGGATGCCTTTGTGGGCACGGACGAACTTAAACTGCGCTGGCAGGGTGAGGGCGAACGTGACCTTGATGCCGAGAGTTACGAGAAACTTGAAAACCGGTTTGTCCTGCAAACCCCGATCAGCGACTTTTTCGATGCCAAGGGGGGCGTGCGTGTTGATACCCCCGAGGGGGCTGATCGCTGGTATGGCACGGTCGGCATTGTCGGACTTGCGCCGCAATGGTTTGAAGTCGATGCCGATCTTTTTGTCAGCGAGACGGGCGATGGTTCAGCAAGGCTTGATGTCGAATATGAAGGGCTTCTGACCAACCGTTTGATCCTCACACCATCGTTCGAGATCAATGCGGCCTTCTCGGAAGACCGCGAGATCGAGATCGGCAAGGGGATTTCCAGTGCCGAGTTTGGCTTGCGGCTGAGCTATGACCTGATTGATCGCGCCATCGTGCCCTATGTCGGTGTGGCCTATGAACGAAAGTTCGGGGATACCGCCGATTTTGCCAAACATGATGGCGAGGATTATGAGGCAACCTATATCGTCACGGGCATTCGCCTGATGTTCTAGACAAAAGGCCGGGAGATGACGTCTCCCGGCCTTCTTGTTTTGGTCTGAATATGTTCGTTCAGGCCGTTTGATGAATGTTTTGGGGATCGTCAAAGCGCAGGGCCGTCATGGCAAGGTTGCCGAATTCAAAACTGTCATGCAGGGTTTCAGGCATGAAACCCTCGTCCGCCGCACCGAGTGCCACATAAAACGGCATCAGGTGATCGTCTTCGGGATGAGCCAGGGCGGCGTGCGGGGCCTGTGCGCGGTAATCAAGCAGGGCATTGATATCACGGGTGGCCAGTTTGGCCAGCATCCAGTTGGTAAATTCCTGCGCCCACGGATCAATCGGGCCTTCGTTGCGATCAAGGGCGCGTAGATTGTGGGTCATTGCCCCGCTGCCGATCACCAGAACACCCAGATCGCGCAAGCCGCGCAGTTTTTTACCCAGTTCAAAATGATCTGCCGGGCTGCCATGGGCCAGCATGGAGAGCTGAAATACCGGGATATCGCCACCGGGGCGGGCGATGATCAATGGCATCCATGCACCGTGATCAAGACCGCGCGCGGCATCGGTGGCGGCCCCGATCAGACCGGCGATTTCGGATGCCAGTGCGGGATCGCCCGCAACATCATAATGCAGGTCATAAAGCGGTTTGGGAAAGCCGTAAAAATCGTGGATGGTTTCCGGGCGGGCTGCGGTCGAGATGGTCGGTGTCGCGGTCTGCCAATGGGCCGATATGATCAGGAGGGCGCGCGCGCCATCAAACTGATTGCCAAGATCGCGGGCAAAGAAATCGAATGCCGGGGTGCTTTGACGCGCGACCAGCATCGGCGATCCGTGCGAGATGAAGATCGGCGCGAGATTGTCCTGCGGGGCGGCAGAAGCAGAGGGGGCAACGGGACTGGTCATGGTGGGGCACCTCGACATTCACAAAACATTGATTGCGAATATGTGCCTGTTTGGTCCACCTGACCAGTCACCGTTCGTCAACAGTGTGTTGCCATCACCCGCGAAAGGGCGGTTTGGGGAAACAATGACAACAGCCGGATCGGGAAGGATCAGCGGGCCTTGGCACCAAACATCATCATGATGAAGCCCCCGACTGCGGCGGCACCACCGGCGATGAGATACCAGAGCGTTTCATCGGTGTAGCTGCCAAGGAAGGTTTCGGAAAGCTGATCGGCGGCACTATCGGATGCGTTGAGACCAACGATCAAAAGAGCAATGCCGATGACGCAGATGACGATGCCGGCAATACGACTGATGGGCATTGGGGGCTCCTGTTATTTTTGTTTGCGTTTGCGCGTGTCCCGAAATCGGGATTTGTGTAACAGAGATCACAACGCGGCTTTTGCGCAGTTGTTCCCGCGGGTAAATAATTGATCTGGCTGGATGTATGGTGAAACGCAAAACCCCCGGCCTGTGGCCGGGGGCTTCTGGTTGCGTGCCTGCGATCAGAAAGGCATCGATATCTGGATTTCGAGCCTGCTGGTGTCGGTATCGTCATCATCATTGGCAATCGACATCATGTGGCTGAATGCAAGTTCGCTACTAAGCCTGCCGGTATCAAAGCCCAATCCGGTGCGGATGCGCTGATTGCCATATTCGTTGAGGTTGCTGGCAAAGAACGGTTTGACGATCCCGATGGAGCGGCCATCATCGCCAACAAGTTCAAAGCCATAAATGAGCGTGCCGCCGATGGTGTATTCGTTATAGTCCGAACGACCGGCAAGATAGTTGCCTTCAAGGGCGGCACTCAGACCGGTAACAGAGTCAGACAGTCGGACACCACCACCAATTTCAAACGCGGTTTTGTCATTGTTGATTTCATTGGTGAAGTCATGAACCAGACCGGTTTCGATGAAAGGCGTCACGGTCAGGGTCGGGGTTGGCGCAAGATCGTAAGCGGCTTCGATGGCTGGTCTGATCTGCCGGGTGTTCGAGGTCGTGCCGGCAACGGCGGTGTTGTTGCTTTCGGTGTAACCATCAACCGTTTTGCGTGCGGCAATAAAGGCCACGGACGGTGTCAGAGAGAGTGGCACGGTTTCGTGCGGGCGGATCATGTAGGAAGTATTGAGCTGGGCGTACCAGATGTCAGATTCCGTGTTGCCGGAAACCGCATTGTTATTGCGCGTCACATCAATGTCGCCCATGCCAAAGCCCGCCTGGCCGGAAATGGTCAGTCCGTTGACGGGGCTGTAGATCGCATAGGGTGAAACGACCCATCCCTTTTCCTGATAGGAGCCGTTATTGAAGGATGTGGTCAGGTCGGTATCGTTATAGCCAAGCGACAGACCCGCCGTCAGGCTTTCGGCAAACCGGTAATCCAGCCCGACATTATAGCCCCAGACATCACCGTCATAGCGGCTGTCGGTGGTGCCATTGACATAGTCGTTATCGACCGACGTGTATGATCCGTGGCCCCAAATCGTGAAGGGGGATGCGGTTTCAAAGGCAGAACGGCCGTCAACACCACTGGCACCGCCTTTATTGCCCTGATCTGTCGGGCCAAGGCCCAGCATGTGCATGCCTTCACCGGTCGAGCTATCAAAGCTTCCCATCATGGCGATGCGGCGCAGGGCGTTATCATCGTCGGTCAGGTTGGTGGCGCTGCGGTGGTAAGCCGGGTCATAGACAAGATTGGCATTTGTATCATTGTCATTACTGTTTCCGGCGCTACCGCTTCCGGTGCCAATCCCGCCGCCGGAGGTCGATCCGCCCGTTGCGGCACCAGCCGGGGTGCCAACAACGGAGAGCCGGGCACCAATATTCTGTGAGATCACGGTCGTCTGGGAACGTGACACAGATGATACGACGGTCGAAGATGTTGTGGACTGGCTTTTTTCGGATGATCCGGAAGTTGGGGCTACCGCTTCGGCGCAGGATATGTCCAATAAGAGGGACGGAACGACGCCGTTATTGATCAGCACGCTTAACCGACCGCCGGTCGTGTCGCGTGGGATGGTAATCGTTTCGGTCACTGTATCGCTGGCAGCGACTGTGCCGCTTCGCGTGATCACCTGGTTGCCGTTGGCGCTGTCTGTATAGGTAAAGACATAAGGTATACCGACGCCATTGTTGTTTGTCATTGTGACCTTTGGCGTTTCGTTTACTTCGAACGCCGAAGTCGAACCACTTACGCCGTTTGTGCTGCCATCAAACGTCCACGCCGTACAGCCTGCACTTTTTGCATACGCTTCAGTGGAAATAATTGATGCTGCGCCTATCAGTGCCATCCCCAGCACGACTGGTCTCTTTAGAAGAGATACTTTCCATTTGCCCATAATATGCCCCCTTGGAATCGTCTTTCGCTGGTTTTAGAAAACAGAGAATGACGCGCATGGGTTGATTTATAAGTAGAAAATTCACTTAATTGCAAGACGTTAAGTACACGATGCTAAAACAGGCGTAAGTGAGGCTTTGTCCAATCAGTTGCCAGCAAGGCAATGGGCGGGCAACGTCAGGTTTGACCGCGTCGCCCGCCAGAGATCAGAACGGCATCGATATTTGGATTTCTAGCCTGCTGGTATCGGTGTTGTCATCGTCGTCATTGGCAATCGACATCATGTGGCTGAGTGCAAGTTCGCTGGTAAGCGGACCGGTATCAAAGCCAAATCCGGCGCGGATGCGGTGATTGCCATATTCGTTGAGGTTGCTGGCAAAGAACGGTTTGACGATCCCAAGGGATCGGCCATCATCGCCGGTCAGGATAAAGCCATAGGTCACCGTGCCGCCGATGGTGTATTCGGTGTAATCCGCACGCCCGGCAAGATAGTTGCCTTCAAGGGCGGCATTCAACCCCGTGAGGCTGTCAGACATTCGAACCCCGCCGCCGATATTGAACGCGGTTTTGTCATTGTTGATTTCATCGGTGAAGTCATGGATCAGGCCGGTTTCAAGGAAGGGCGAGATGATCAGGCTTTGGGTCGGGGTGAAGTCATAGGCGGCCTCGATCGCCGGTCTGATCTGCCGGGTGTTGGATCGGGTGGTGGCATTGGTTGTGCCATCGCTTTCACGATAGGCATCAACCGTCTTGCGTGCGGCGATAAAGGCCAGTGACGGGGTGAGGGACACGGGCAGGGTTTCAATCGGGCGGACCCGATAAGAGGTGGTCAGGGCGGCATACCATATGTCAGATTCCGTATTGCCCGATACCGCACCATTATCGCGGGTGACGTCAATATCGCCCATGCCATATCCGGCTTCGCCCGATATGGTCAGGTTTTCAATCGGGCGGTAAATGACATAGGGCGATGCGACCCAGCCGGTTTCCTGATAGCTGCCATTGTTAAAGGATGTGGTCAGGTCGGTGTCGTTATAGCCAAGTGACAGACCGGCAATCAGGGCATCGGCAAAGCGGTAATCCAGCCCGATATTATAGCCCCAGACATCACCGTCATAGCGGCTGTCGGTGGTGCCATTGACATGGTCGTTATCGACCGCAGTAAAGGAACCATGCCCCCAGACGGTAAAGGGCGTGGTTGCGGCAAAGGCAGACCGTCCGTCAATGCCACCAGCGCCGCCAACATCACCACTATTTCCCCGGTCGGTCGGGCCAAGGCCAAGCATCTGCATGCCTTTGCCGGTGGAGCTGTCGAAGCTGCCGATCATCGCGATACGGCGCAGGGCGTCATCGCGGTCGGTGATGCTGTTGCTGTTGCGATCATCATCGAGCGTTGTGCCGGTCAGGCTGGTGCGATGGGGGCCAGTTTCGACCATTGAGGCTGTTCGGGCGGGCACGCTATCGGTATTGGTATTGTTGGCAGTGCTGATCACGGATGAGACACGCGCGCCGATATTCTGTTGAATGACGGTGGTTTGGGAGCGCGAGACGGCATTGACAACGGCGGAGGTGGTGCTGGCGGAGGATTTTAACTCTTCTGCTTCCGCGACCGGTTCTGTTCCGGCAACGCAGGTTGCGGTCATGTTGTACGTCGCGCCAATGGCCTTTATGGAAAGCTTGCCGTCTGTCGTATCGGCCGGGATTTGGAGGGTGAGGGTGACGGTGTCGCCAATGATGGTGCTGCCGGGCGTGACAGACCGCGAATTGGCGGCGTTATCGTTGTCGGTATAGGTGAAGGTGTAGTTGTTTGGCGAATTGCCGCTTTGATGTGTGAAGGTGACCTTGGCGACCTCCCACGCGCTAAAAACTTCGTTGGAAGTCACTATGGCGCTGGTACTAATTGTAAGGTTCCAAAAACCGCAACCGACGCTAATGGCGAAGGCGCTGTTGGCAAAGGGCAGCGACAAGCCTGTCAGGGCCAGCGCACAAAGCCCTTTTTTCACAACAGATTTGCACCCGGCGAGGAGCGAACGATCAGATCGTTCCTGTTTGAAGGTGCTTCTGATCTTATTCATTGTTTGCCATGCCCATACCCTTTTTGATCGGTGCCGATAGATCGGTCCGTTGCAAGAGCTTTAGGGGCGGCGCATTGTGGGGGCTATGCTTAAAGGGGGGATTGTGTCGTTTCTTGACACTAAGTGGATGGTCGTTGCGCAAAGTGGATAGAAGGCCCGGTTTTCGGGCCGCACTGTCGTTATGCGGGCAGGGCGGCGATCACGTCATCCGTCGTCGAAAGCGCGCAATATTCCGATCCCAGAACCGCGGCAAACAGGTCAAACACGGTTTGCGCATCGTGACGGATACCCTTGGCATCGGTGACATCAATCGCGGTGGTGGCATCGAGCGGCAGGATGACATCAAAGCCCAGACAGTGCGCGACCCGGATCGAGGCATCCATCGAATTGTGAATGACAACACCGGTAAAGATCAGGCGGGTAATGCCATGATCGCGCAGGTATTTTTCAAGATCGGTGGCGATGAAGGCGCAATTGACGTTTTTGGCAATCACCGGTTCGTCGGCCAGCGGGGCGACTTCGGGTTTGATCGCGTTGCCCGGCCCATCGGTGTGATAGGTCGAGGCGGGATTGGGTTCGTCATGACGGATATGGATCACCGGAAGGCTGGCTGCGCGAAAACCAGCCAGCAGATCGACGATTTTATCGACATAGCCGGGATTGTTTTTTGACGCCCATTTCGGATCGTCGATGGCCTTTTGCACGTCAAGGACGACAAGGGCGGTGTCCGAACTAACAGAGAACATTTTTCTATTATACCGTTCGATTTTTACGGGGATAAGTTAGAAATTTCTACTTTTGATGGTTAATGCTATTTTACCACTGCTATAAATTTGGTGGGTATTGAGCAATGAAAAAGAATCTTAATGGTGACGAGGTTGTTACTTCTAGTGCCCACGACTTAAAGGTTCAATATAACCAATTTTTAATTGACCCAGATAAACGTGCTGAATTTAAGGCGCATTTATTGGAGAATGCAGCTGCCGGAGTGGCAGATTTTCCTAAATATTTTGATTTGATGAAGGAAAAACTGAGAAGTAGTGATGGTTTTGGAATAATTGCATCACTGTCACACTACGGGCTCAGCTTTTTTGCCTCAAGTAAGGGAATTAAGGCACCTGCAAAAAAATCTATCGAGATTGATCAACATCATGTGGAACTGATGCAAGCTATCTTTCTTGCTGTTCCGGAAGATGAACTCGATCCTAGTATTTTAACGCCAGGCGTGATGCAAGTTGTCTTCGACGGTCTTCCCAAAGTTGGCCAGACATTCCTATTTCAGCGTTTTTTAGACGCGGAACGTGTTGAAGATAAAACAGAATTGCTAGTGATTTCTTTGCAAGAGCGAGTTCGTCTTCACACGCAAATGGTTCGCAATTGGGGATATTTTGGGCAAGTGGTATCCCTTGTAAATGATCTACTTGCTCCCATTGATGAAGATTTGAAAAAGCACTATGGCTTTGGAGGAACTGATTTCGTCGAGGTCGCAAAATCGGTCGTAGATGAATATCAGCAGAGGCAAAGTCTGCACTGGGAAGTAATTGGTAAGGTTCTTCGTGCGAGGAATCCCCGGGAAATGCTTAAAATGTATTACAAGTTAGTCCCGGACATTGAAGGGGATTCCGCAGTTTCGCTAGCCAGTTTGCCGCAGGATATTACAAAAATTCAGTTGATGAGCTTAATTATGGCTCATTTTGATCTTCGGTTGGCAGGTTTGGCAACATTCACTGCAGATGAAATAGCAACCAGAACAAATAAACCGAAAGAGCTGGTTGAGGCTGTTTTAGACGAACTGTCGCTTCCTTTAGGTGCACTTGTAGGAAATAATCCAGAATTCTTTTTCTTAGGAAACCCAGTATGGGATAAGCCGTTTGTAAAATTTGATGGGGCTTATTTTTCGGCACTGCCGCAAGCTGTGTTTAGTCATATTAATCGTATCCTTGACCGATTGGTGAGTGGAGCAAACATTAAGCAGAAATTTTCGGCTCTGAGATCGACTTTTCTTGAGCAAAAAGTTGAGGCTCTATTTCGGAAAGCTCTTCCGGACGCGGAAATCCGTCCTAGTGTCAAATGGCGTCTTGGGGATACCGAATACGAAACTGATTTGTTGGTGGTTATTGATAAGACGGTTCTTATTGCAGAGGCAAAGTCTCATCGTCTTACCGCTGAGGGACTTCGAGGTGCCCCTGATAGAGTAAGGCGCCACATAAACGAAATGGTGATAGATCCCTCGCTCCAATCAGAGCGCCTTGAAAAACTAATTTGGGATGCCAAAGAAGGAAATCAGGATTCTCTTCGAATTATGGAAGAGTTACGTATTGATCCATCAAAGATTGATCGGGTTATCAGGATTTCCGTGACGTTAGATGATCTCTCCCTGCTTAGCTCTGCTGAATCGGAGTTTAAGAAGGTTGGCTGGTTAGACAATGATCATAAACTAGCTCCGACATTTCTGCTTTCGGACCTGAGTTGTGTCGAAGAAGTACTCGATAATCCGATTTTATTTCTCCACTACTTAAACGAACGCTCACATTTCCAAAGCTCTTTAAGCCTGTTGGGAGACGAGCTTGATTTTCTTGGGCTATATCTTTTGACTGGGTTCAACAACGTTATCTTTGGTGAAGAAAATAAGAATTTGGTTCTCAGTGGAATGTCGGAGCCAATTGATCAATTTTTCATGGGCAGGGAAGCTGGTATCCGACGCGAAAAACCTAAACCGGAAATGCGGCCTTTGTTTCGGAGTATTATTAAATCTCTAATTGATAGAAAACCTCCTGGCTGGACTACGGTAGGCTTGCATCTACTTTCGTGTGCAGACCCGGCAGAGCAAAAAGCAATTGAAAGGTCTTTGGATAAACTTCGGTCTATGGTTCGAAAAAAATATCGAGATCCATTGCATCTAAACTCCCTTCAAATTACTCCTCCAGAAGAGCGTAAGGCCCACATAATATTTCATTTGTTCCCTGAAAAACTTCGTGATCATGCGAAGAGTACTATGGGGGCTTTAGCTGGAGACGCCCTTGAGGGAAATGAGAACGTCAAAACATGCGTTGTTTTCGGTCGGGGAACAGAATCTTGGGGACGTCCCTATGATTATTTGATGTTAGCCGGGCGTGGAGAGGTAGTAGAGGAATAATCAAAACAAAACCGGCCGGGAAATAATCCCGGCCGGTTTGCTGATCAGATCAGATTTGGGGGGTACCGGTCGGCTTACGAGCAGCCCGTGGTGCTTCCGCAAGAGTCACATTTCAGGCAGGTGCCGTTGCGTACAAGGGTGAAGTTGCCGCATTCGGGGCAGCCGTCGCCTTCGTAGCCTTTCATGCGGGCTTCGCGGATGCGGTCCAGTTTGGCATCCGTGGCCGACATGACTTCTTCGCTGGCGTTCAGGATCGCGGTTTCGCTGCTGGTCGGGGCAGCGGTGGTTGCGATGCTAGCGGTTTCGGCCTGATGGCTGTGGTCATGCGAGTGGGCATGATCGGTGCCGGTGGCTTTCATCACCACGCGTTCTTCGACCGGGGCACCGCCATCGACAACGTAAAGGTTGCGACGCACGAAGCCACTGGATGCGACCTTGCGGATGGTTTCAATCGCGCGGTCTTCGGCCTTGGCTTCCTCGCCAAGGTCGCCCTCAGCCACGCCCTTGCCAACGGCGTCCGGCAGAACGTCGGACGGCTGGACATGGGCGAGGTCGTTACGGCCCAGATAGGAAATGGCCAGTTCGCGGAACATGTAATCAAGGATCGAGGTTGCCATTTTGATGGCGTCGTTCCCGGAAACCATGCCGGACGGCTCGAAGCGGGTGAAGGTGAAGGCTTCGACATATTCTTCAAGCGGCACGCCATATTGCAGGCCGATGGAAACCGCAATCGCGAAGTTGTTCATCAGTGAGCGGAAAGCAGCGCCTTCCTTGTGCATGTCGATGAAGATTTCGCCAAGTTTGCCGTCTTCGTATTCACCGGTGCGCAGATAGACCTTGTGTCCGCCGACGGTGGCCTTCTGGGTATACCCCTTGCGGCGTGACGGCAGGGAACGACGGTCGCCACGAATGACGCGTTCGATGATTTTTTCGACGATCTGTTCGGAAACAGCGGCGGCCTTGGCAGCGGTCGGCTGATCGGCGTAATCGTCTTCTTCGACCAGGGCCGAGTTCAGCGGCTGGCTGAGTTTCGAGCCATCGCGATAGAGTGCGTTTGCCTTGAGGCAGAGACGCCAGGACAGCATATAGGCGTCCTTGCAATCCTGGATCGAGGCATTGTTCGGCATGTTGATGGTTTTCGAAATCGCACCGGAGATGAACGGCTGTGCCGCGGCCATCATGCGGATGTGGCTTTCAGCCGACAGGTAACGTTTGCCGATACGGCCGCACGGGTTGGCGCAATCGAAAACGGGCAGGTCTTCGTCCCGCAGATGCGGGGCCTGTTCGAGCGTCATCGCGCCGCAAACATAGGTGTTTGCCAGTTCGATCTGCTTTTTGTCAAAGCCAAGGGCGGCCAGCATGTCAAAGTCCATGCTGTTGAGTGCCTTGGCATCAAGGCCAAGCTGCTTGACGCAGTATTCTTCGCCAAAGGTGTATTTGTTAAACACGAATTTGATGTCGAATGCGTTGGCAAGTGCGCCTTCGATTTTCGAAATCGCATCATCGTCAAAGCCCTTGGCCTTGAGATCGTCATGGGTGATGGTTGGCGAACCCACCAGGGTGCCATGACCGACCGCGTATTTTTCAATGTCGCGGATCTGGCGTTCGGTATAGCCGAGTGTGGCGAGTGCCACCGGAACGGTGCGGTTGATGATTTTGAAGTAACCGCCACCGGCAAGCTTTTTGAACTTCACAAGCGCGAAGTCCGGCTCGATCCCCGTCGTGTCGCAATCCATGACCAGACCGATGGTGCCGGTCGGCGCGATAACGGTGGTCTGTGCGTTGCGGTAACCGTGCTTTTCGCCCAGTTCCAGCGCCTTGTCCCAAGCCGCACGTGCGGCAATCGGGAGTTCGGCATAAGGAGAATCAGCGGCAACCAGCGGCACCGGATTGATCGAAAGACCTTCGTAGCCTTCCTGTTCGCCGTGCGCGGCACGACGGTGGTTGCGCATGACACGCAGCATTTCCTTGGCGTTATCGGCATAGCCCGGGAAGGCACCGAGTTCGGACGCCATTTCGGCCGAGGTCGCATAGGAAACGCCACACATGATCGCGGTAAGCGATGCGCCGATTGCGCGGCCCTCGTCGCTGTCATACGGGATGCCCATGCTCATCAGCAGGCCGCCAATATTGGCATAGCCAAGGCCAAGCGTGCGGTAACGATAGGACAGTTCGGCGATACGATCCGACGGGAACTGCGCCATCAGAACCGAGATTTCCAGAACAACAGTCCAGAGACGCACGGCATGTTCATATGCCGCGACGTCAACGCCACCGTCGTCAGAACGGAAATTCATCAGGTTCAGCGACGCCAGGTTACAGGCCGTATCGTCAAGGAACATATATTCCGAGCACGGGTTGGACGCATTGATGCGACCCGAATTCGGGCAGGTGTGCCATTCGTTGATGGTGGTGTCGTACTGGATGCCCGGATCGGCGCACGCCCATGCGGCTTCGCCGACCTTGTCCCACAATTCGCGGGCGGCAAGGGTTTTATGAACCTTGCCATCGGTACGGCGGATCAGTTCCCAGTCGCCATTATCAAGAACAGCCTGAAGGAAGTCGTTCGAGACGCGAACCGAGTTGTTCGAGTTCTGACCCGAAACGGTCAGGTATGCCTCGGAGTCCCAATCGGTGTCGTAAGTCTTGAAGCTGATTTCGGTGAAGCCCTGACGGGCGAATTCGATGATCTTGTTGATATAGCTATCGGGGATCATCACCGCACGGGCGGCCAGCACGGCTTCTTTGAGCTGCGGGTTGGCACGCGGCAGGAAGCGATCCTCGGAATCGGCGGCACCGTCCCAGTTGGTGCAGGCAGCCAGAACGTCGGTCAGGTGCTTTTCGGCCAGTTTCGAACCGGCGACGAGGGCCGCGACCTTCTGTTCTTCGACGACTTTCCAGTCGATATAGTTTTCGATGTCCGGGTGGTTGATATCCACCACGACCATTTTGGCCGCACGGCGCGTGGTGCCGCCCGACTTGATCGCACCAGCAGCACGGTCCCCGATTTTAAGGAAGCTCATGAGGCCGGAAGAACGGCCGCCACCGGAAAGCGTTTCGCCTTCGCCGCGCACGTTCGAGAAGTTCGAACCGGTGCCCGAACCGAATTTGAACAGGCGGGCTTCACGGGTCCAGAGATCCATGATGCCGCCCTCGTTGACGAGGTCATCGGAAACCGACTGGATGAAGCAGGCATGGGGCTGCGGATGTTCGTACGCGCTGGCCGATTTGGTCAGTTCGCCGGTTTTGAAATCAACATAGGAGTGACCCTGCGCCGGGCCATCAATGCCATAGGCCCAATGCAGACCGGTATTGAACCATTGCGGCGAGTTCGGCGCACCCATCTGGTGGGAGAGCTGATAGCGCATTTCATCGAAGAAAGCCTGGGCATCGGATTCGGCATCGAAATAGCCGCCTTTCCAGCCCCAATAGGTCCAGGTGCCCGCAAGGCGGTCAAAGACCTGGGTGGCGCTGGTTTCGCTGATATAGCGGCCTTCTTTCGGCATTTTTTCGAGCTTGGCCTTGTCCGGTGCCTGACGCCAGAGCCAGGACGGAACGTCCTTTTCCTTGACCGGTTTCAGCGCGACCGGAACACCCGCCTTTCGGAAGTATTTCTGCGCCAGGACGTCACTTGCCACCTGCGACCAGGAGGACGGGACGTCGATATCTTTCATTTCAAAAACAACCGATCCATCGGGGTTTTTGATGACGCAGGATGACTTACGAAAATCGATGTCTGCGTAGGGGCTGACACCTTCCTGGGTGAACTTTCTGCTGATCCGCATGGTCTGCTCCGTTTTGGTCAGACTTGATGTCGTGCGCATAAGCACCAACACGGCCTGAACATTATATAGTTTGCTCAACGCTCATACGCTGCCCCCTGGCCCTTATAAACGGCCATGATTGGGCGAACGGAATTCGGTAATCTGTGGTGGTGGTTCCTTGGTTGTCCCCCCTTGGAACCGTCCTGTCCGTGGGCAGGACTATAAGGGGAAAATTTCGGGCTCGTCCACCAAACTTTGTGGTTGACATCAATTTTTATCACTAGATGTAGTGTTTCAATTGACGTCGCGCATATCTGATGTTTGGAAAATCTCGTTAAGATTGTTTAAACGCGCGGCAAGCCCGCGGAATACTGCGCTTTTGCCGCGGCGGCAGCGAGGGCAAGCCCGTAAGACTCGGACTACATGTTGTGCCGGGACGAGAGAACCCCCACAAGGCAAAAACAAGCTAACGCCGTTTGGATTTGAAATCCAGCATCAAGCACAAACAATCTTGTTCCTGCTGTTTTGTTAGCATGAAAAAGTTCGATAACATTTTGATATTTATGTGAAAATCGTTGTTTCCGTCCGGCGCGAATTTTCAAGCCGGGCAGGGTATGTTTCAAACCGTTCGCGTTGAAATGCTGTGGATAAACAGGTGGACAAGGCGGCGTGATGATTGTGTTGCAATGAGTCGGGCATACACAAGTGGTTGTGGGTTGTTTTGATGGTGTTTTCGCGGAGTCATACCCCATATTGTGTGTATATTGTGTGTCTGTGGTGGTTTCGGGCGGCCGTGTGCGGGAAATGCGATATGATGGCCTGTCTGAAACATTGACTTTGCGCTAACATCACGACATATAAGGTCCTTATTGACCGCCGGACACAGGCCGCAAAATCAGACCCGCCAGCAAACACCGGTTTGCACATAACCGGTTTGCATATACGGGCCTTTTGTCTGCGCGCCGCCGAAGGCGGAAGAACCAGATCTGGAGAGAGACCACACATGGCCACCGTCGGGACCCGCATTTATACCGCGCTGTATGGCAAACGCGTCGGCGAAGACCGTTTTGGAAATATCTATTACACCGAAAAGAAAGCCGCCAATGGTCGCCGTGCGAAACGCTGGGTGATCTATAAAGGTATTACCGAGGGGTCCAAGGTTCCGGCTGAATGGCATGCATGGCTGCATTACACCGTTGATGCGCCGCTGTCGGAAAAGGCCGAAGACCGTTATGACTGGCAGAAAGAACATCTGCCGAACCTGACGGGGACCAAGCATGCCTATCGCCCGAAAGGCCATGAATATAGCGGTGGCAAGCGTGCGAAAGCGACCGGTGACTATCAGGCATGGTCGCCGGAAGGCTGATCAAAGATCGGTATATTCTGCATCCGGGCGCGACAATATGTTGGCGCCCGGTTGTGTTTTTGCTGTGTTTTGCCTGATGGTAATTGACCCGGTTGTTTTTTCGGGTCGCACAAGACAATATGCAGATCAACAAGATACCACAGACGGATCGTATCCATGAGCAACAGACTGATCGAGAGCCTTGCCGGGGCAGCCGTAATCGCAGTGGCGGTCGGCTTTGCGGCCTATTCCTATTCCCGGGCGGGCATCGAGTCTGTTGACGGATACGAACTTTCGGCAAACTTCAACAGGGTTGATGGTTTGGTGGTTGGCAACGATGTGCGGATTTCGGGCGTCAAGGTTGGTTCGGTCACGGCACAGGACCTGAACCCGCAGACCTATATGGCCGTCGTCAGGATGACGGTGCGTTCGGATATCGAATTGCCGACCGACAGTTCGGCCAAGATTGCATCGGACGGTTTGCTCGGCGGCAAGTTTGTATCGCTGGAGCCGGGCGGGGATATCGATATGCTGGCCCCGGGCGGCGAGATTGAATACACGCAAGGATCGGTCAATCTGGAAGAACTGATCGGGCAGGTGATTTATTCGTCCGGTGGCGGTGCTGGTGGTGGCTCCGGTGGGGGTGCCAATAATGAGGCGGGCAGCACTTCATCGGAAGAAAGCCCGCAATAGGCAGACAGGGCAGATCGGTAAAGGCGGCCATGATTTTGCCGGTTTTGCAGGTCAGTTTCCCGGAATATCCTTTGGGCAGCTTGCGTGAAGCGATGTCGACACCGATATTCTCGGCAGATATCCAGAGCAGATCGAAAGGCAGCGGAGCCAATTGATGAGCAAGTCTGAGAGCATGAACAAGAATTTCCCCACATGGCAGGACCCGAAAGGGGCGCCGCTTTCGTGTGTGGAGAAAATCAAGGTTCTGAACGAGAATTTCGGCGAACTGCGCGACATGATGCAGGACGCCATGGAAGACGCGTTGCTGATGGGCTGCGACGAGGAACAGTTCCGCCAGGTGATGCGCAGCGTCGTTGAAGAGCTGCACAATCCCTATGGCAAGCCAGACGATCAGGACTGATTATTGATGAAAACCAAGATAGTGTTTGGTGCTGCTGTTGGGGCGGTTGTTTCGGTGGCGGCAATGACGTCTGCCTTTGCGCTGGATTACCGCCCGGCCGAGATCGCCCAGCTTCAGGGGCTTGATAAAATCACCGCGCGTATTTCGACATTCGAGGTACCGGTCGGGCAGATGGCGAAATTCGGCACGCTTTCGATCCGGGTGGATGCCTGTTATCGCACGCCGCCGGAAGAGCGCCCGGAAAGTGCCAGTTTCCTTGAAATTTCGGACCAGCGCGAAGATGCCAGTGGCACGGTTGATCAACTGTTTTCCGGCTGGATGTTTGCATCTACCCCCGGTCTGTCAGCCCTTGAACACCCGGTTTATGACGTTTGGGTCAAGGAATGCATTGATGCAGGCGATCAGGGAACCGGGGCCACCGAACAGGGGCAACCGGCACCGGCCCAATAATCTTGCCGCCGGGAATGCGTGATGCGCCATGTGTCCCTAAAACCTTCGGAGCATCAATTGTTTCCCAATGCTGGCCGATGCACAGTGTGTCGGCCACAATTGTTTGTACGGGATGATTTGTGACGGCGTGATTTCAAGCGGTTTGACGTTACGTCATGCGGGGGATTCGCAGCGTGGATGATGCGCCGTTTGCCTGTTGTTGCGCGAAATTGCGGGCAAAGTGCCGTGATTTTAGTTTCAATATAAGACCGTTCTCATTCTGGATAAAATAAGGCGGAAACGCCGATGATTGTTTCCATATGAGAAAATGAGTGTTGAGGACTGCCCGACTTGAGGCGGCGGAGGTCAAGTGTCATTCTCTGTTCAGTTTGTTGCGATGCGGTATTGTGTGTCGGACGATTTTGAAACAAGGGATGTGCATATGTTTACTTCGATCAAAAAGGCCGGTTTTGTTCTGGCGATTGCGGCGGGTCTTTCGGGTGCGGCTTTTTCGGTGCAGGCAGCCGAGAATTACAAACTTGATCCGACGCATACCAGCGTGATTTTCATCGTTAACCATCTTGGTTTTTCCAACTTCCAGGGCCGTTTTGGCGGCACGAGCGGCGAACTTACCCTGGACCGTGAAAACCCGGCAGCATCGTCGGCCACCATTTCGATTGACCTGACACAGGTCGATAGCGGTGTCGAGGGCCTCGACAATCACATGAAAACCGCTGATTTCCTGAATGTTGAACAGAGCCCGACCGCGACGTTCAAAAGCACTTCGGTTGAGATGACTGGCGACAAAACCGCCACCATCACCGGCGATCTGACCCTTTTGGGCCAGACCAAGCCGCTGGTTCTGGACGTGACGCTGACCGGTGAAGGCGATCACCCGATGACCGGTGATCATGTTCTTGGCTTTGGCGCGACCGGCACGGTGACCCGTTCGGAATATGGCATGAACTATCTGGTTCCGGCTGTCAGCGACGAAGTCGAACTTCAGATTTCGGCCGAGTTCCTGAAACAGAAATAATGATACTGACACACCGGCGGCGGCAGATGATGGCCCCGCCGGTGTGCCTGTTTTTGATCAGAAAGGATCACATATGGCGCTTCGCAGTACGCAAACGGGCTTTGGTCCGGTGACCAAGGGGTTTCACTGGCTGATTGCGATCCTGTTTGTCACCATGTTTGCGATTGGCTGGTATATGGATCTTCTGCCGCTGGGACTGGAAAAGCTGGCATGGATTTCGCGCCATAAATCGATTGGTGTGACCATCCTTTTGCTGGTGGTTTTACGCATCATCTGGCGTCTGGCCGAACAGACACCGGAAGGGCTGGGCGAAAAGGCATGGGAACGACAGGCCGCGAAGCTTGCGCATTTCGCGCTTTATGCCGTGATGCTGGCCATGCCGCTTAGCGGGTGGTTGATGTCGTCGGCGGCGAATTTTTCGGTCAGTGTGTTTGGCCTGTTCACGCTTCCTGATCTGGTCGGGCCGGACAAGGTGCTTTATGAACAGCTTCGCTTTACCCACTGGATATTGTCCTGGGTGATTGTCGGCCTTGTCGGGCTGCATGTGGCGGCGGCTTTCAAACATCATTTTATCAATCGCGATGCGACGCTCCGCCGGATGCTTCCGGGGACGGGGAAAGGGAATTGATCATGACGTCTTTGTTTAAAAATATTCTGCGGGCTTCGGTGATTGTGCCGGCGATTGCCGTTTGGGTACCGGCCTTTGCCGCCGATACATGGCAGGTCAAAGCCGATGACAGCGATATTAAATTTTCAGGCACCCAGCTTGGTGCGGATTTCGAGGGCGCGTTCGATAAATTTACCGCCGAGATCGTATTTTCACCGGATGATCTTGCCGGATCAAAGGTTAGCGTTCTGATCGATATCGCGTCGGTTGATACCGAAAATGCCGATCGCGACAGCCAGATCATTTCCGCAGACTGGTTTGATGTCGCCCAGTGGCCGACAGCAAAGTTTGAAACCAAGTCGTTCCGGGAAGTTGGCCCAGGCCAGTATGAAGCACTGGCCGATCTGACGATCCGGGACGTGACCAAGGAAGTCGTGTTGCCCTTCAATCTTGAAATCGAAGGCAACGAAGCCGATGCGGAAGGGACGCTTGTGATCAAGCGTACCGATTTCGGCGTCGGGCAGGGCCAGTGGAGCGACACCAGCCAGGTTGGTGATGAGGTCACCATTCGTATTGATATCGACGCGACCCGGTAATCCGGATCGCCGTCTGGTTCTGATCCATGCAAAACAGCCGCCCGGATTACAGGCGGCTGTTTTTATTTGGATCGCAGAGCTGGCTGAAATCAGGCCGAGGCGCTGCGGCGCAATTCGGCAAGGAAGCTTTCGACGGCTTCGTCGAGGGATACGGCTTCGGTGACCAGCTTTTCGGCGGTCTGGGCAAGCTGTGTCGTGCCCGAAGATACCTTGCCCGCATTGTCATTGACGGTTTCAATGCGTTCTGACACTTCGCGGGTGCCGTTGGCGGCTTCTTCGACGTTGCGCGCGATTTCGCCGATGGCGGCGTGCTGTTCTTCGACCGCGGCCGCAATGGCGGTGGAGCTATCGGCGACCTTGGCAATGGTTTCGGAAATGCGGCGGATGGCGTCGACGGCCTCGCCGGTTTCGTTCTGGACCGAGGTGATCTGCTGGTTGATTTCCTCGGTCGCCTTGGCGGTCTGGTTGGCAAGGTTTTTGACCTCGCTGGCAACCACGGCAAAGCCCTTGCCGGCATCGCCCGCGCGGGCGGCTTCGATGGTGGCGTTCAGGGCCAGAAGGTTTGTCTGTTCGGCGATGTCACCGATCAGTTTGGCAACGTCGCCGATTTTTTGCGCCGCATCGGCAAGGCCGGTCACGGTTTCATTGGTGCGGGTGGCTTCGTCATTGGCCTGGTTGGCGATATCGGCAGAACGCGCGATCTGCTGGGCGATTTCATCGGAGGATGCGGTCAGTTCCTCGGTCGCGGCCGAGACGGTCTGAACATTGCCGGATGTCTGGGCTGTGGCGGTTGCAACCGCACCGGACAGCTTGCTGTTCATTTCGGTCGCCGACTGCATGTTTGCCGTCGCCTTTTTCATATCGGCAATCGATGCTGATATGGACCGGATCAGCCCCTTGACGCGGCTTTCGAGACTGCCGGCCATGTCGAGGATATCCTGACGGCGTTTCTGTTCGGCATCTGCTTCCATCTGTTTCTGGCGATCCTGCAATTGCAGGTTTTCATGCGCCTGTTTGCGGAAGGCAACAACGGTGCGCGCCATATCACCAACTTCGTCGGCGCGATCCTGACCTTCAATTTCACCTTTGAGGTCACCATTGGCGATCTGGGTCATTCGACCCGATAGCTGGCCAAGGGCGGATGTTATGTTGCGGCCAATCGCCAAACCGGAAAGAACCAAAACCACGACGATAACGACACTGATGATGATTGCGGTCGTGGCTGCACTGCGAAAGGCGGTTTCAACATCATCAATGTAAATGCCGGTGCCAAAAATGTCGCCCCACGGCAGAACCATGGCAAAAGAGAGCTTTTCAAACAGCACGTCTTTGGCTTCGCCGGGTTTGGGCCACATATAGGTAAAGAAGCCATCGGTGCGGGTTGCCTTGATCATATCCTGAATGATGAAGGCACCGGTCGGGTCCTGAATATTGTACATTTCCTTGCCGACCAGCGCGGGGTTGGCAGCATGCATCACGTTGCGACCGGTTTCGGTGTAGGAAAAGTAGTAGCCGATGTCACCGTCAAACCGGCCCGATGAAACGGATTTGTAGAAGGCGTCAATTGCCTGCTGCTGTTCGAGTTCGCCTGACTTGACGCGCGCCTGATAACCTTCGGCCATGCTATGGAGAAGTTCGGTCGTGGCACGTATTTTGTCCTTCCGGTCTTCGAGAAGGGTGTCTTTGAGTGTCATGAGCTGAACACTGGACGCGATGATCAGGCCGATCAGGGCGATAAGCGACAGTAGAGCCAGCTTGTATCCGATTTTGATGTTTTGCAGCATTTTATGCAGATCCGTTTTCAATTCGCACACGCGGCGACGTTGTTTCCGCTGATCAATCGGATCACCGGCATTTGATCATTAACATGATGATGTACGAATGTTTTTGATTTATCCCAATTTCACAAGGCTTTAGGCATATTGTTGCGGCGGTGAAGGTTTCAAGATGAGCCATAAGAAAAAAGGCCATCCGGGAAAAACCGGATGGCCTTTTCGCAGTCATGATCGCGACAGATGCGCAGATCAGCCAAGATGCTCTTGCAGGAATTTCGTCGCCAGCATGATGCCTTCTTCGTCGATGCCGTGCTGAAGGCCGGGGCGTTCGTGCAGTTCGGTGTCAAAGCCGTTGGAGGTCAGGGTATCACGTGCCAGGCGCGATGCCTCGATCGGGACGACCGGATCGGCGGTGCCATGGACCAGCAAAACCGGCGGTCTGGTTTTGATCGCACTTGCAAAGGCTTCGTCGCCCAGAAGCGCGCCAGAGAAACCGACAACACCAGCCAGGGCCGGATCGCGGCGCGGGGCGGTTTGCAGGGCCATCATCGTGCCCTGCGAGAAGCCGATCAGCGCCAGTTTATCCGCCGGAAGGTCATGTTCGGCCAGAAGGGTGTCGATGAAGCTGTCGATATAGGCGGCATTTTTCGCCGCCCCCTCGGCCATGGCGCGAAGCGCGCCGGACATGGTTTCCGGCTGGCGACGGAGGAATTCCGGATCATATTCGGCCAGACTGAACCATTGCCGTCCGAACGGCGACATTTCGCATGGAAACGGGGCATTGGGCGAATAAAACGCGGTGTCGGGCAGGGCACGGGCAAAATGCGGTGCCAGCCCGATCAGGTCATTGCCATCGGCACCATAGCCATGCAGCAGGATCACGATGCTTTTGGTCGTGCCTGATGCGGCCGGCAGCATCGGGCCGTTCAATGCGGTTTCAGCGGTCATGTCAGATCAGATCCCTTTGTTTGTCTTTGTTCCTGATTAGCAATGCTGCGTGGCAACGGCCAGTCTTTTTATATCTGCTGATATCTGGTGATTTCCTGTGGTCGCAATTTGACCGGCCTGGGTTCCCCTAAATGATGCGAAAGATGATCGGTTTGCCAAGGATTGCATCAGGCCAAAGAGCAGGTCCGTCGGACAAATGCCGGATGGGTATGCATCGGGCATGTAAATGACGGAACAGGGGTATGATCCGGGTTGTGATAGCGCCTGTGGATAACTGTGTGGATGATTGGCCCGGTATAGTCGGAATTGATCAGTATTTATGCTGTGAAAGTATGAAACTGCGTCGAGAGGCTATGCATTGGGATAGTATTTTGGACGGGAAGCATGACCAAATGGCCGAAAATTTTTTTATAAATTTATCGCAGTTTCACAGTCGTTTGAGGGGGATTGTGAAAAAAACTGTGAAACGTCGTTCCACGACAAACCGGAAATTTACCGATGCCGGGCACGCGCAAAAATCACCTAAAGGGTGAATAAGCCGCGGAGGTTGTTCACGAATGTGGATTCTTTGATGCATAACAGTTCCAAAGGTGCCTTTTGCGCCGGTGCAAACTGTGTCACAAGAAGTCATCCGGGTGATCCGGAATTCGCCCCATCCGATCAGACGATTTTCCGAGGCCCCGATGAGTTCCCCGACGAGTTCCCCTGTGAGCCGCACGCGTCGCTGGTTCGGCAAGGGGGATCGACGCGTTCTGGCGTTGACCCTGCCGATTATCCTTTCGAATGCCACCGTTCCGTTGCTGGGCGCGGTTGATACGGCTGTGGTCGGTCATCTGGACAGTCCGCATTATATCGGGGCGGTTGCGGTCGGGGCGCTGATTTTTTCCTATGTGTTCTGGAGCTTTGGCTTTTTGCGCATGGCGACCACCGGGCTTGCCGCACAGGCCGATGGGCGGCGTGATCCCAACGGGGTCCGGGCGGTGTTTGCCCGTGCGGCCCTGATTGCGGTGACGGCGGGGCTTGCGGTTATGGTGCTGCAATGGCCGATTATCGAGCTTGCGATGGCGTTGATCCGGCCGACCGCAGCGGTCGAGGCGGCGGCACGGGATTATTTCCATGTGCGCATCTGGGCATCGCCCGCGACATTGATGCAGTACTGCATGCTGGGCTGGTTGCTGGCGATGCGTGATGCGCGCGCGGTGTTTATTTTTCAGGTGGTTCTGAACAGTCTGAACATGGTTCTGGATATCCTGTTTGTCCAAGGCTTTGGTTGGGACGTCAAGGGGGTGGCAGGAGCCACGGTGATTGCCGATTATTCCGGTGTGATGCTGGGCTGGTTTTTGATGCAGCCGCATTTAAAACGGCTTGGCGGGACGTGGCGTGGGATCGGTATTTTTGATCGTACGCAACTGGCGCGCCTGATGAAAATCAATGGCGATATCTTTGTGCGCACCATGGCGCTGACATCTGCCTTTGCAATTTTCACCAGTTTTTCCGCCCGCTTTGGCGAGGTGACATTGGCAGCGAATGCGGTTTTGCAGAATTTCCTGATGTTTGGCTCGTTTGCGCTGGACGGGTTTGCCCATGCGGCGGAAACGCTTGTCGGGCAGGCCTATGGGGCGGAACGGCGCAAACAGTTCCTGTGGGCGGTGCGCAAGACCACGATCTGGGCGATTGTATCGGCGGTGGTTATGGCGGCGATCTTTGGCCTTATGGGGCCGTGGATCATTGATGGCCTGACCTCGATCCCGGAAGTCCGCGATGCATCTTACAGCTATCTGTTATGGGCGGTGATGTTGCCGATTACCGGGGTGCTTGGTTTTCAGTTCGACGGGGTGTTTCTGGGCGCGATGCAGACCAAGCACTGGCGCAACATGATGCTTTTGTCGGTGGCGATCTATGCCGGGATGGCATGGGGGGCGGTAGTGGCAGACAGCAATCATCTGCTTTGGGCGTCGTTCAATGCGTTCTTCCTGCTGCGCGGGGTGACGCTGGCGGTGCTATTCCCGACGATCATTCCCGCAGGTCGCAAGGCGACGGCCTAGGGTGGCGAGGCCGGATGCCGGAAAACCGGCGGTTATGCCTCCGGCACGGGCAGGGTGGTGCTGTTTTTGACTTCGTGCAGGGTGAAGCTTGATTTGATGTTGGCGACACCAGGCAGCTTCATCATGACTTCGGACAGGAAACGCTGATAGGCGGCCGGGTCCTGCACGACGATGCGCATCATGTAATCCTGATTGCCGACCATGGCATAGCAATCAACGATTTCCGGGTGGGATTGCACCGCAGTTTCAAAGCGGCGCAATGACGGTTCGTCATGCTGGGTCAGGGACACGGTGACAAAGACATTCACCCCCAGACGCAGATGTGACGGAGCCAGCAGGGCGACATATTTGCGGATCACGCCGCTTTCTTCGAGCTTGCGCAGGCGGCGCAGGCAGGGAGACACGGAAAGACCGACCTTATCGGCCAGTTCGACCATCGAGATGCGCCCGTCTTCCTGAATCTCGCGAAGAATTTTGCGATCAATTGCGTCGAAACCGTTGCGCGCCATGGCGTGCCCCACTCCTTGTACTCGATAGATATTATTGTGATCCGGGTTGATTTTGCCGCATTGCGGGCTTTGCATAAATTACCCGCCAGCGCAAAAATCATGCTGCGCGATAAGCCATGACTTCGCGTTCCTGTCAATCTTTGCGTGATCCGGGCGTGATCTTTTTACGGTAACAGATTGTGATTTCGAAGCCGGACCAAAAGACCCCGAAATTCCCGGTTGCCGGACAGGGCAAAACAGTCTGGTTTGCAGTGCGAAAAGCGTTAGGACTTGCATAGAACAAATATCGGCGTTATGTCGTTCAAATCCTTGCATTGCTTTGCTTTGTTCGCACTTGCGGCGGAACTTATCGTTGCCGCGCGTGGTAATGACAGTGTAGTATAATCGTACCAATTTACGTATTTTTACGGTGGTTATTCTCCTGTCAGGAGCTGGGGGGTTGGGGTTTTGCCAACCTGCAGGACAAGAAAGGCATTACGTGGTGGACGCTGCGCAAGATACACCGGGATATAACCTGGTCTCGATTGGCGAGCATAAAATCAATATCCGTCCGGCGGTCAAGGATGACCTTGCCAATGTGGTCGCGCTTGACGACCGCACAACGGGCCTTCGCAAGCCGGAATATTGGGATGACCTGTTCACCCGTTATGGCAACAGGAAGGATTCCCGGTTTTTCCTGATTGCCGAAGAAGGCGATACGTTGCTGGGCTGCATTTTCGGGGAAGTCCGGTCATGGGAATTCAACTCGGTCCCGTGCGGCTGGGTCGGCACTGTCAGTGTCGAGCCGAATTTGCGCATGGGCGGGATCGGCAGCATTCTTTACAAGGAAATCTGCCGCTGTTTCCGCAAGGCCGGTGTGACCAAGATCCGCACCATGATCCCGCGCGATGCGACCGACCTTATGTCGTTCTTCCGCGCGCAGGGTATGATGGCCGGACCCTTTATCCAGCTTGAAACCGATATGGACGAAGGGGTGTAACGCCATGATGTCTTTGCAAAAGGCGACCCTGTTTGCGCTGTATGCCGTTTTGGAACTGGCCGAGGATACGGACCGGCAGCTTTCGGCATCCGAAATCGCCGAGAGATACAATATCTCGACCAACCATCTGGCAAAGGTCCTGCGCGATCTGGGCCGGGCGGGCCTGGTTGAATCGGTCCGTGGGGCCGGTGGCGGTTATCGTTTCTGTGGCAATGCCAAGCGCACGACGTTGCTTGATGTTGTCAGGCTGTTTGAGGAAGTCGGTGCAGGCCCGACAAGCGGCATTGTGCAGGACACCAATGCCGGTGTTGCGCTGTCGCAGGTGATGGACGAGATCGAGGAAATCACCCATGCGACGCTTCTGTCGATTTCGATTGAAACCATGCTGAAACTGATGCGCAAGCGCCGCCCGGAAAAACCGCGGTCGACCGGATTGTTCCGCGCGGTATAAGCCGCCATTTAAGATAATCGCACCAAAATCAAAAGGCCGTCAGAGCAATCTGACGGCCTTTTTCGCATTCGATGAACCGGTAGGGATCAGCCTTCGCTGCCGGTCGTTTCGGCGTCCGCAGTTTCGGTTTTGGCGGCCTTTTTCGGGGCCGGTTTTTTGCGCGGACGACGGGCGGCTTTCGGTTTTTCTTCCTTGGCGGGCGCGTCATCGGCCACCGGTGCAGATGCCGGTTCCTGAGCCGGAGCTGGAGCTGGAGATGCAGCAGGAGCAGAAACGACTGCTGCCTCGTCCTTGGTCTCTGGTGCCGGGCTTGCCTTTTTTGCGGTTGCCCGTGTGGTTCTGGTGCGGGTCGGTTTGGCGCGTGCGGTTTTCGCCGTACCGGTTTTTTCCGACGCGGATTTTTCAGCCGTTACTTTTTCGGCAGAGGCCTTTGACGATGTTTTTCTGGCCGGTGCTTTTTTCTCGACCTCGTCGGCGCGCGGCTTGCCAAGGCTAGAGGCCGGGACCGGGGTCAGAAGGAAGGCCGGAGTATGGTCAGCAAAACCGATGACCGGCTTGTCGTCACGATCATGCCGGTCATGACGATCATCGCGATCACGACGCGACGCGGAACGGCCTGAAGAACGATCATTACGATCCTGACGTTCAGGACGGTTCGAACGTTCGTTACGCGGCTTTGCGTCACGCTGCGGCGTATTGTCTCGCGGCTGCTGGGCCGGGCGTGTGTCCTGCTGCTTTGCTTCTGGCGCGGCGGCAGGGGCATTGGCACCAGCATTGGCGGCCTTGCTGTCGCGTTCTGCGCGGTCGTTACGGTTATTGCTACGCGCCGGACGATCATTGCGCGGGGATGCATCACGCTGCGGCGCCTTGCGGCTTTTCTTCACACGGCGTTTCTTGCCGGTGAAGTCGAGTTCAAGGGTTTCGATGCCTTCAAGCTCGGTCAGCGGAATGTCCATGTTGATGGATTTGTTGATCGCAGCAACAAGTTTGCCGTCTTCGGGCACGGCCAGCATGAAGGCCTTGCCTGCGCGGCCGGCACGACCGGTACGACCGGTACGGTGCACGTAATCCTCGGCGTTGAAGGGCACGTCGAAGTTAAAGACGTGCGAGACATCGGCAACGTCGATACCGCGCGCGGCAACGTCCGAGCAGATCAGCAGGGTGATTTCGCCCGTTTTGAATTTATCAAGCGTTTCGGTGCGTTCGCTCTGGACCAGATCGCCATGCATGCGACCGGCATTAAAACCGTGCTTGGTCAGCGATTTGAACAGGATATCGACGTCTTTTTTGCGGTTGCAGAACACAAAGGCGTTTTTGACGTCTTCCTGACGGACAAGTTTGCGAAGGGCTTCGCGTTTGTCCATTTCATCCATGACAAGGAGTTTATGTTCCACCGTGGTCGCCATAGTCGAGGGCGGGGAAACGGTGATTTCCTTGGGATTGGAGAGGAATTTGTCGGCAAGGCGGCGGATTTCCTTGGGCATGGTCGCCGAGAAGAAAAGAGTCTGGCGCTGCTTGGGCAGCATATTGACGATTTTTTCAATGTCGGGAATGAATCCCATATCAAGCATGCGGTCGGCTTCGTCGATCACCAGCAATTTGCAGTCCGACAGAAGCAGTTTGCCGCGTTCAAAGGTATCGATCAGGCGACCCGGGGTCGCGATGATGACGTCGGCACCTTTTTCAAGGATTTTCTGCTGTTCGACGAAGGATTCCCCGCCGATGATCAGTGCCTTGGACAGCGACATGTATTTGCCGTAAATGTCGAAGTTTGCTGCTACCTGGGTCGCGAGTTCGCGGGTCGGTTCGAGAATGATCGAACGGGGCATCCGCATGCGCGCACGGCCATGATGCAGAATATCAAGCATCGGCAGGACGAAGCCTGCGGTTTTGCCTGTACCCGTCTGAGCACAGCCCAAAATATCACGTGCCATCAGAACGGACGGAATGGCCTGGCTCTGAATGGGGGTCGGGGTATCATAGCCGGCGTCTGCGACGGCTTTGAGGATATCTTCGCTCAGACCGAGATCGGCGAAATTCATATGGTTCGTTTTCCCGCAATAGAATGCGTTATGATGTGATTATCGCTGCGATAAAGCAGCTTGCGTCGTAAAGCGAAGCCTTAATTAAGTCAAGAAAAACGCCTCAAAAAAGGGTTAAAGAGGCAAATTAACCCGGTGCGAGAGGCTTGTTTGCCACAGACCGGAAGCGTAATCTGGTGAAATAGACAATGAAACGGGGAGAAAAACGGTGTTGATGGATGCATCACGTGCAAGTCTGGTGATTATCGATGTTCAGGAGAAACTCTATCCGGCCTGTCAGGACCCTGATCAGACCGTCGAGAATTGCTGCTTTCTTGTCAAATGCGCCAATCGTTTGAATGTTCCCGTCATTGTGACTGAACAATATCCCAAGGGGCTTGGCCATACGGCACCCGCTATCCTTGATCTGGTGATGAAGGCATCCGATACGGTCGATGGCGGCAATGTCGTTTCCAAGGTCAGTTTTTCAAGTGTGCCAGCCGATGGCTTTATGGAAAAGATCGAAGAAACACCGGGCCGCGACCAGATCGTCATTGCCGGGATGGAAACCCATGTCTGTGTGCTTCAGACCGTGATGGAGCTTATTGATCGCGGGCGCGAGGTTTATGTGGTCGCCGATGCGGTGACATCGCGCAGCATTCATGACAAGATTTTCGGCCTGGAACGCATGCGCGATGCCGGGGCGAAAATCGTGACGCGGGAAAGCGTGATGTTTGAATGGCTGCGCGTGGCAGGTACCCCGGAATTCAAGGAATTGAGCGCACTGATTAAATGACGGCCAATCCCCATACGACCATTCCGGTTGTCTTTCTGTCGGGGATGCTGGCCGATCAGCGGATGTGGCAGCCGGTTATGGCCCGCGTGGATGCGCGTGGCCGGCGGGGTGTTGCCCCGGCGATCACGCCGATGATCCCGGCACTTGATACCAAGGATGATGTGGCGGTGATGGCAAGGGATGTCCTTGATCTGGTGCCGGATCGTTTTGTATTGGTCGGGATGTCGATGGGCGGTTATGTCGCGTTTGAAATCCTGCGCATGGCGCGGGAACGGGTATCGCATCTGATGCTGGTCAATACGCGCGCGACGGCCGATGATCCGGTGATGCGACGGCGCAGGCTTTTGCTGGCGCGGCTTTCCGGTCGGAACCTGCCGTTCAGGGGGATCAATGACGCGATGCTTGACGACATGCTCCATCCCGATCATCGGCACAATCGAGAACTTGTCGGCCTGCTTTCGGATATGGCGGAGGATCTTGGCGAGGATGTTTTCAAACGTCAGATCATAGCTGTTGCCAACCGACCGGACAGCATGGCGTTGTTATCGGAACTCGATATGCCTTGCACCGTGATGGTGGGGGAGGCTGATCGGGTGATCAGCCCGGCATCGCATCATGACATGGCGGCCCGCATTCCCGGTGCACGCATGATCGTGGTTGCCGGGGCCGGGCATTATGTGCCGCTGGAACAGCCCGATATATGCGCCGATGCGCTTTGTGCGCTTATTACCTAGGGCGTAGATGTTTTGGTGTCGGACGGGGTGAGTGTATCGCTCAGGACCATTTCGATGGTGTTTTCATTGGTCAGATACTGCGCATAGAGTTTTTCCAATGCGCCACTGCTGCGCTGTCTGGCAAGGTAGCTGTTAAAGTGCCGCATCAGGCGGGCATTGCCGGGGGTGGCGGGCAATATCAGGCGGTTGATCGTATTCATCAGCGATGTCGGGTGGATCGACAATGCGGCAATTTCATCATCGGTCAAATGGGCGATCTGTTTAAGCGATGCCTTTTGCGCATATCCGCAATAGATCAGCGCAACATCAACCCGCCCGGCAAGCAGCAGGGCAATTGACTGTCGAATTGAATTGAACCGGGTGATATCAAATCGACCTTCGCGCAGATGGCGGGCCAAGGGGCCATGCAGTTCAAGGCCGCGCGCGATGGAAACCTGAAGCCCGTCAAGGTCGGCGGCAGTTGTGATGTTCAGGTCGCGCTGCTTAAGGGTAAGGGCATGCAGGCTTGTCGTGCTGATACCGTCCGAAAAGATAACGGTATTGCTTGCCGTGTTGCCGGGAATGCCGATGAAGCCTGCGCGATTGTTGCCGCTGTTTTCAAGCGCGCGTTTGAGCGGCAATTGCTGAAAGGACATATCGATCTGCTGAAGCTTGCTGAAATCACGCAGCAGATCGTATAGCGCGCCATTGGCATGGCCGTTAAGCTGATAGCTTTGCGGATAGAATTCCTGATCGGCAAGCACGGTCAGATGCAGGTCATCGGCACTGGTTGCATTGGCGGCATCGGGCGCAACATCGGGATGGCCATCACTGGCCTTTGGCCCCGCGCCAAAACCGGTGATTACAACGGCGATGACAAGACCGGCACATGCCATGCGGAACAAGGATGGCCGGATCGATTGCCAGACGGACAGAATATGCGACGTCAATTCTACCCTGTTTTTCATTTCAGGGTCGCCAGCCAGTGCCAGAGGCAACCAGATGGGCGCGCGCAATTTGCCGATACGTGCCATTTCTGGCAACGGTTATTCCCCATTCGAGTAGTCTTCCCTGTTTTTATCGGCACTTATTTTCATGCCTGAAACCTACCCTTCAGAGTAGTTGGCAACAGGGTGCCCGGAATAAAGGGCAAGAGCAAGCATGATAGGGGCAGAATTATACCAATTGCTATTTCGGGTTTAGCAACCGGCACGGAACATGCCGCAACGACGATCACTGTCATCGCGGATTTCGCGTGGGAAAAGCTGTGCGATGATGCTACCACTATTATTGGTAACCTGTTGTTCAAAATCAGCTTTTACGAAATTCGCACGCAGTTCCGAGATCGGCTTGTCGCCTGCGCAAAAGGCAATGCGTGTCGGGATTCTGGTTGTATCTGCGGGGTAGTTGGTAGCCTCGGGCGTGGTGCAGATTTTTTCACCCATCGTGGCTTGTGACGGGCTTACGACGACGACAACACGATACCCGTCGCGCAGGACCTGATTCGGGCCGAGTTGGGTGGCATCGGTGATGAAATCAAGGCGCGGGGGAAATCCGTGACCGGACAGGGCGGATGCCCATGTTTCGGGCGATACAGATGATTGCTTGTCGTGGACTTCGACCATCATGATCTGGTTTGGCGCACCGTAAACCTTGAAGGTCTGCACATCATTGACCTGATAGGTTGGCGGTTCAATCGTTGTGATGTTGCCACATCCCGCCAGCAGCAGGGCACTTCCCAAAACGCCCCCTGCAAGCACGCGCAAGGTGACACGCGGAGACAATCGTTTAGACGCATTGAAAAGGATTCTCATGGGGGCTCCTTGCGGGTGCGGGGCGATAAAAGTCCGGTCTGCGACAAATTGATACAGATGCGACAAAACCTTGCGAAACTTTGCGGCTAGATTGGTGCCGGGATCAGTTACGTCATAGTCAGCAATGAGGTTACAATTATGTCAGATGTCTCTGAAACGCAAATTTCGCGATGGCCACACTGGTCTGTTCCGGCGCTACACTGGATCATGGCATTGTTGATGGCGGCCGCCTTTGGCATCGGTCAGGTCATGGAAGAAGTCCCGCGTGCCGAACGGGCTGAAATCATGGGATATCACGCGCTTGTTGGCATTTCGGTACTGGTCCTGTTCCTGCCGCGTATTTTGGCGGTTTTGCGCCTGTCCCCACCAGCGGTACAGGACGATCCCCTTCTGGTTAAAATCATGGCGCGCATTGCGCATGGTGTGCTGTATCTGGCGATGATTGCGATGCCGGTCACCGGGCTTCTGGCGGTGATGACATCGGGACGCAATTTTCCGGTCGCCGGATTATTTTCCCTGCCGGATCTGGGGCGGATCGAATGGCTGCATGAAGGGGCCGAGGAAATTCACGAATTTTTCGTGCCGGTTCTGGTGACGCTGGTAGTGCTGCATGTGATTGCCGCCATTTGGCACCATTATATACGCCATGATGATGTGCTGGCGCGTTATGTGCCATCATTGCGAAGGCGCGATTCCTGATCCTTTTTGATCGGAAAACCCGGTCAGAAAACGGATCGTCCGATGGCGCGGATCAGCATTTCAAGCGCCTTGATGCCGGCGGCGGAATTGCCGCGTGTATCAAGGCGCGGCGACCAGACACAGACGGAAAATTCACCGGGAATGACGCCGATGATGCCGCCGCCAACCCCGCTTTTGGCCGGGATGCCGACGGTAAAGGCAAAATCACCCACCCCGTCATACATCCCGCAAGTCAGCATCAGGGCATTGATCCGGCTGGTTTCTTCGGGCGTGATCACGGTGCGGCCATCAATGCCAACACCCTTGTTGGCAAGGAAGAAGGCGGCACGTGCCATTTCACGGGCCGTCATCGCGACCGAGCATTGCTTGAAATAGGCCCGCACGACGTCTTCGACCGGGTTGTCGAGCTTGCCGAAACTTTTCATCAGATAGGCAATCGCGCGGTTGCGATCCCCGTGCTGATCTTCGGACAGATAGACATCGTTATCGACGCGAATGCCGGGATTGCCGCAAAGCTGACCAAGGAATTCCGCAACCGAACGGTCCGGATTGGCGTAGCGTGATGCGATCAGATCAGCAACACGGATCGCCCCGGCATTGATGAAGGGATTGCGCGGGATGCCGTGTTCCTGTTCGAGCAGGATCAGCGAATTGAAGGCCGAACCAGATGGTTCGCGCCGCACGGCTTTCCACAAATCATCACCATGCGCGCGCAGGGCCAGCACAAGGGCGAAGACCTTGGAAATGCTTTGAATGGAAAAGGGCAGGTCGGGCTGGCCAATGGCAAGTTCGTTTCCATCGGCGGTGCGCAGAACCATGGCAAAATGATCGTCGGGGACGCTGGCAAGGGCCGGGATATAATCGACCTTGCGGGCATCGGTAAAATCGGTCTGGTGGATCGCGTCCGAAATATCCTGGAGGATGGCGGCATAATTGTGGGTCATTATGTGTCCGCTTTGTTTATCAGGCTGTCAGGGACAAAAAACCCGGCGCAGGGCACCGGGTTTGATGATGAAGAATTTTAATCCGATCAGACGTCGATATCCTCGACAAAGCGGGCATGTTCCTGAATGAACTGGAAGCGGAGCTCCGGCTTTTTGCCCATCAGGCGATTGACCAGATCCTTGGTCTGGCCACGGGCATCGGGTTCGGCCGCATCGGGCAGGCAGACGCGCAGCAATGTCCGCTTCTTCGGCGCCATTGTGGTTTCGCGAAGCTGCGGGGGCGGCATTTCACCCAGACCCTTAAATCGGGAAATCTCGACCTTGCCACGGTTCTTGAATTCGGTATCGAGCAGGACCTCTTTTTCCGCGTCATCCATCGCATAGATTGATTTTCCGCCCTGTGTCAGGCGGTAAAGCGGCGGCATGGCAAGATACAGGTTACCGTTTTCAATAAGGCCGGTCATTTCCTGATAGAAGAAGGTCATCAGCAGGGATGCGATATGTGCGCCGTCGACGTCCGCATCGGTCATGATGATGATGCGTTCATAACGCAGATCGGCAAGCCGGAAATCGGACCCGGAACCGCAGCCAAAGGCTTCGATCATGTCCTTGATTTCCTGGTTGGCCATCATCTTTTCACGCGTCGCGGATGCCACGTTAAGGATTTTACCGCGCAGCGGAAGGACGGCCTGTGTTTCACGATCACGTGCCTGTTTGGCAGAACCACCTGCCGAGTCACCTTCGACCAGGAAGATTTCAGTGCCAGCCGCGATGGAACGTGAACAATCGGCAAGCTTGCCCGGAAGGCGCAGGCGACGGGTTGCTGACTGGCGCTTGGTTTCTTTCTTTTCCTTGCGGCGCTGGCGTTCTTCGGCGCGCAGGATGATGCGTTCGAGCAGGCGTTTGGCATTTTCGGTATCACCGGTCAGCCAGTGATCGAAATGGTCGCGAACCGCGGTTTCAACCAGCTTGGTTGCCGATGCGGTGCCGAGCTTTTCCTTGGTCTGGCCCTGGAACTGCGGATCGGGAATAAAGACCGATAGCATGATGCAGCCACCGCCAAAGACGTCCTCGGCGGTGATGGCAGCGGCCTTTTTCTGACCGACCATGTCGCCATAAGTCTTGATCGCCTTGGTCAGGGCATAGCGGAAACCGGCCTCGTGCGTGCCGCCAAGCGGGGTCGGGACGGTGTTACAATAGGAATGGAAGTACCCTTCGCCACCGTCCGGCCATGCAATCGCCCATTCAACGCGACCGGCACTTTCGGAAAACTTGGCTTCGCCGGCAAACGGACGTTCGGTGATCAGATCACGACCTTCGATGGTCATGTTCAGGTAATCGAGAATCCCGTTGGGGAATTTCAGGACTTCGTTCTGCGGCGTCGGATCGTCACTGGTCAGCAATTCCGGATCGACCGACCAGCGGATTTCAACACCCTTGAACAGATAGGCCTTGGACCGCGCCATACGGAAGATCGTGGCGGGTTTCAGCTTGGCCCGGTTGCCGAAAATTTCGGGATCGGGGCGGAAGATGACCGTGGTGCCACGGCGGTTATTGACCGCACCGCCATCCTGAAGCGGACCGAGCGGGGTGCCTTTGGAATATTCCTGAAACACGAGTTTGCGATCACGTGCGACTTCGACCCGGAATTTGTCGGTCAGTGCGTTCACCACCGACATACCCACCCCGTGCAGACCGCCCGAGGTTTCATACGCCTTGCCCGAAAACTTGCCGCCCGAATGAAGCGTGGTCAGGATGACTTCAAGGGCGGATTTATCGGGGAATTTCGGATGCGGATCGGTCGGAATCCCACGGCCGTTATCGCGCACCATGACGGTGTTGTCGGTTCTGAGTTCCAGCTCGATCCAGTCGGCATGGCCGGCGACGGCCTCGTCCATCGAGTTATCGAGGATTTCGGCAACCAGGTGATGCAGTGCGGCATCGTCCGTGCCCCCGATATACATACCGGGACGGCGGCGCACAGGCTCCAGGCCTTCGAGAACTTCGATATCCTTGGCGGAATAGGCGTTTGTGGTCGATTGGTTTGAATCTTCGAAAAGGTCGGTCATGCCCCGGAACGCAACTTCTTTATTATGTTAAAACAAGGTCCAACGACGCATATCTGTTAATTGATTTTACGAAGTTCTGACCCTAGGCTTAACGAGTATCATATGTTTTCAGATGCGGCCCATAAAAATGTTTTTTGATCGCGAATGCAAGCGGTGGTCTTGCCAGAGATCATAATTTCGTTGTGGCAGCGCAGAAAACGATGACAAGGTTGTGACGAAAACCGTGACCGATTGGTCCAATAACAATGTCGGCCCAGACAGGAGTAAGCCCGATGGCGAATGAGAGTGAGATCACACACGGTACCGACAACAGCATGCCGCGCGGCGACATGTGCACCCGAACCCTTGCCATGCCGGCCGACACGAACCCGAGCGGCGATATTTTCGGCGGCTGGCTGATGTCGCAGATGGACATCGCGGGTGGCGTCATGGCAAGCCAGATCGCCGAGGGACGCGTTGCCACGGTGGCGGTGGATGGCATGACGTTCCATCGCCCGGTCTATGTTGGCGATGTGGTGTGCGTGTATGGCGATATCGAACGGATCGGCAATACATCGATGGTGCTGCATCTTGAAAGCTGGGTGCTACGCAAAAACCAGCCGCCGCGCATCAAGGTGACAGAGGCAACCTTTACCTTTGTCGCGATTGACGCCGAAGGCCGCCCGCGCCCGGTGCGCAAGGATGAGGTTGCTGTTTAAGCCTGCGGGTACAACCCAAGTGCCAACAGGCATATGGGCTGGTAGTTAGAGATAGCGAGGAAATCCCACAACCACGACAGCGGGTTGCTGCGCCTTGTTTCGAGTTTAGGGGCGGTATGGGTGTTTCATCTCTAATAAGTGGAGGTTCAAATGCCGATTGTTTCTCTGGATCAAAAAAAGAAACGTGTGTCGTTTTCGGAGTTTGGGACCGAGAACGAGATCGTTTTTAACTATTTTGACAAGTTGGCAGCTTCGGAGCGAGATGAAGCTGTCCTGCGAGCTTTATACATCGGCGTACTGGCGATGATGGAGGACCGCTTTTCTGCTTTCTTGGCTAAGACGTCAAATGAGTTGGGGACAGAACTTGAGAGCCTCAAGCGCATCTTCGATATGAAGCAGGAGCTTTTTTATAAAACTTCGGTCAAAGGTGTGGCAGCTGAAGATGAGGTTGCAGAGTATTTAAGGGAATTTCTCGAAACGAATAAACTTAAAGATACTGTGGAACTTACAGGAAATACATCTGGTAATTTGAAGCGAAATAAGACGGGCGATATTCTATGCAAAGTCGATGGAAGTGATGATTTTCGAATAGTGATAGAATGCAAACTTAGCAAAAATATCCGCATGGGAGATATTTCTACGAGAGACGTCTTCTCTCGTAAGTCAGATACTGTGTGGAGCCAACTGATTGAAGCGGATGCGAACCGTGAAGGTAAGGTGAGTATCGTCGTTCTTGATGCTGAAGTGGTTGATTCAAATCTTCAAAAAGAGGTTGGCTATCTTAAGTACATTTCTGGAATAGGTTTTGTCGCGATTATTGACTCTCAGAAAGGTGATTATAAGAACGTCGCCATCGCCTATCTCTTGGCTAGAGATATAGCAACGAAACTCAAAGTTAGAGACGTTGACGGTGATTTGCTCGGGTTTATGATTTCGGCTCTCGTTCGGGATATTATTTCTATAAAATCAATAAGGTCCCTAGTTGAGCAAAACATATCAACGAACAAGAAGATTTTATCTGAACTGGAAAAATCATTTCTTCTTTTAGAGTTTCACGAGAAATATTTCTCAAAATTTCTACAAGATGGTATATTAACAAAAGAAGATATGTTGTCCTTCTACAATGGCGGCGACGTTAATGACCGCTTCAAGGTCATTGAAAAAGAGATTTTGGGGGTGGGCTAAAACTGACACCAATTAGGAGAATGTCATAATGCCCAAATATGCAAATCGTAACGGTAATTCTGGTGTGGATTCTTATGAGTATGGCAACGATTGGATTGTAGTTACATTCACTACTGGCAGCACCTACAGGTACTCATACCGCTCTGCTGGAGCCGAAAATATTGAGCAGATGAAAATTTTGGCTGATGCGGGAAGCGGCTTGAATAGCTTTATTATGAAGAACCCTAGGGTTCGAAAGGGATACGAGTAATATCGGCAAGGCTTAATGCCATGCCCGTCATTTCAGAAGAGAGGCGACTGACGGGCATGGGGATACTCTAGCTTGAAGCCGTCCAGCTTTCCTTCGCCACCCGAACGAAATTTTCACCCATGATTTTATCGACGTCGTCGGGTTTGTAGCCTCCGGCGATCAGGGCGTCGGCAAGGGCGGGGAGTTTTTTCGGGTCGAACACCGCGGCACCCCCAGCACCCGGGCCATAGCCGCGTTCGGTGGGCCAGTAATAGGCGCGGTCAACGCCATCGGGGAAGTCGTTGGTGCCCGCGACACTGGGCATCGTATCAAGGCCGATGCCGACATGGTCCACACCGACCAGTTTTACCGCATAGTCGATATGGCGGATCATGTCAGGGACTTCAGGCGCGTTGGGTGATTTGATGAAGCGCTGGAAGCCGCAAATGCCTATCACCCCGCCGGTATCGGCACAGGCCTTGATCTGTTCATCATCAATGCAGCGTTCATGCCCGCCAAGCACCTTGGGGTTGGCGTGGCTGAAGACGACCGGCTTGGTTGATGCCCGCATGATATCAAGGCTGCTTTGGCGGCCGGTGTGTGAGCAATCCATGATCATGCCGCCGTTATTAACGGCCCGGACCATGGCATGGCCCAGCGCGGTCAGCGGGATATCATCATCATGACAACCACCGGCCACCGAATTGTTGCGGTTATAGGCAAAGTGGATTTGTTTCACGCCCAGTTTGGCAAAGACCGGGACCATTTCGGGCATGTCCTGCAACATGACCGAGCCTTCGAGATCGAAACCAACCCCAAGCACGCCCTTTGATTTGGCAATTGCCAGATCATCAAAGCGTTCGATCTGCATGTATTTGTCCGGGTGGGCGGCGATTTTGGCCCGGAAGGCGGCAATGACGCGCAGGATATGCGCAACGGAATTCATATCCATGCCGACATTGACACAGACATAATCAACATCACCCGCGACATAGTTATCAAGCAGGCTGATCGGTGTTTTGGGATCAAGCGGCAGGCAGGCATGCGCATCCCACGTGAAAGTGGGGCGATGGCGTGACCTGTTGGCGGACGTGTTCGGGGCGGTGGTGACGTTCATGATGTCCCTTGTTGTTCTGGCACGTGGTTCTTCTGGCGCGTGCGGGGCCGCTGTTCAGTCCCAATCCACGAAGCTGTCGATGACGGCGCGGTCATATCCCCCGGCGGCCTTGAAAAGCTGCTGTGAATAGGGGTTTTCCAGTTTGCCGTCGGCAAGCTGGGCGGCGGTGGCGCGTTCGACGATGCGGCCGTGGTTCATGATCGCGATATCGTCGCACATATGGGCGACCACGGCGAGATCGTGACTGACCATGATATAGGTAAGTCCCAGATCATTGCGCAACCGGGTCAACAGGTTGAGCACCTCGGCCTGGATCGAGACATCAAGGGCTGATGTCGGTTCATCAAGCAGCAGGATTTTCGGTTCGAGAATAAGCGCACGTGCAATCGCGACACGCTGGCGCTGCCCGCCGGAAAGCTGATGGGGGTAGCGGAAGCGGAAGGAGTTATCGAGACCGACCTGTTTTAATGCCTCGACCACGCGGGCATCGGAATTGCCGAGCCCGTGAATATTGACCGGTTCGGTCAGGATGCGGTCAATGGTGTGACGCGGATGAAGCGATCCGAACGGATCCTGAAAGACCATTTGCGCCAGACGGTAAAAGGTCTTGTCGCGCTTTTTGGTCAGTTCCCTGTCATTGACGACAATATTGCCTTCCCAGTCATCGACAAGACCGGTGATGGTGCGAAGGACGGTTGATTTGCCCGAACCGGATTCGCCCACCAGACCGAACGATCCGTTGGCCGGGACCGAAATATCGACATCCTTGAGCACGTGGTTGTCGTCAAACCAGGCATTGAGTTTGGTGATTTCAATCATTGCAGTCATTTTTATCTCAGGCCTCCGCCCAGCTGGCTTCGCGGGTCAGGACGGGAAGCTCGGCGTGGTTGCCATCCATTTTCGGCAGGCAGTTCAGAAGGCCCTGCGTATAGGGGTGTTTGGCCTGATCGAGTTCGGATGCGCGGATTTCTTCGACGACATGGCCCTGATACATCACCAGAACCCGGTCGCAGAAGCTTGAGACCAGATGCAGATCGTGGCTGATGAAAACCAGCGCCATGCCGCGTTCACGCACCAGATCATCAAGGATCGCCATTACCTGGAGCTGTACCGTGACATCAAGAGCCGATGTCGGTTCATCGGCAATCAGGATTTCCGGATCGGGGATCAGCATCATGGCGATCATGACGCGCTGGCCCATCCCGCCCGATACTTCGTGCGGGTAGGATTTGAACACGCGTTCGGGATCGCGGATTTTGACCGCGGCGAGCATATCAAGGGCGCGGCGTTTGGCCTCGGTCGCGTTGACCTTGTGGTGTTCGCGATAGGCTTCGATGATCTGATCACCGATGGTCATGACAGGATTTAGCGAATATTTCGGGTCCTGCATGATCATGGAAATACGCGCACCACGGACCTTGCGCCAGTCGCGTTTCGACAGATTGCGCAGGTCCAGATCGTGGAACTGCATCTGATCGGCGGTGATTTTGCCGTTTGCCGCCGTCAGGCCCAGAATGGCGCGCCCGGTCTGGGATTTGCCCGAACCGGATTCGCCAACAATACCGAGCCGTTCACGTCCGAGATCGAACGACACACCACGCACGGCATGGACCGGCCCCTTGGATGTGGAAAAGGTGATGGCGAGGTTTTTGACAGACAGAAGGGTTTCGTTTGTCATGATCAGTCGCCCCCACGTGGATCAAGAACATCGCGCAGGCCATCGCCCAGAAGGTTGAAACCAAGGCTGACCACGAAAATTGCAAGGCCCGGTACGGTCGATACCCACCATTGTTCCAGAAGGAACTGGCGGCCTTCGGACACCATTGCCCCCCATTCGGGCATCGGCGGCTGTGCGCCAAGGCCAAGGAAGCCAAGCCCCGCCGCAATCAGGATCATGCCCGCCATATCAAGGGTGACACGCACAACAAGCGAGCTTATGCACATCGGGGTGATGTGACCAAGGATCAGACCCATATTCGAGACACCCTGCAACCGGGCGGCTTCGATATAGTCGGACCTGCGGACGGTGATGGTTTCGGCGCGTGCAATGCGGGCATAGGGTGGCCATGCGGTCAACGCGATGGCCAGAACCGCATTTTCGATCCCCGGTCCCAATGCAGAAACGAAGGCAAGGGCCAGGATCAGTTTCGGGAAGGCCAGAAAAATATCGGTGATGCGCATCAATGTCGCATCAATCCAGCCGCCAAAGAACCCGGCAGCGGTGCCGACCAGAAGCCCGACGGGGGCCGCGGTAATCACCACAAGGGCCACGATCATCAGGGTGTATTGCGCGCCGTAAATCAGACGCGACAGGATATCGCGACCCAGCTGATCGGTACCAAACCAGTGTTCGGCACTGGGCGACTGGATGCGATTGGCAAGGTCGGCGGCCAGCGGATCATAAGGTGCCAGAAGCGGGGCAAATATGGTGACAAGGATCAGGGCCAGAACGATCGAAAGACCGATCATGGCGAGCCTGTTTTCGGTGAATTTAAGCCAGCCCAGCCATGCCCGGCCACATTTGGCCTGCCAGCGTGATTGCGGGGTGTCCGATGTCAGCCACTGTTTCAGGCCGGGTTTGACGGCGTTGCTTGTGATATTCATGGTAACCTATCTCCGTGCGCGCGGGTCAAGCAGGCGATAGAGCACATCGGACAGCATATTGACCCCGATGAACACCGCACCCACGACGACGGTACCACCCAGAACCGCGTTCATATCGGCATTGAGCAGCGAATTGGTGATGTAAAGACCCAGTCCCGGCCAGGCAAAGATGATTTCGGTCAGAACCGATCCTTCGAGCAGGTTGGCGTAGGACAGCGCAATAACGGTGACGAGGGGCACCATCACATTGCCAAGGGCATGACGCCAGATGATGCGGGTTTCGGAAATGCCCTTTACCCTTGCGGTCAGGATGTATTCCTGGCTGAGCTGTTCAAGCATGAAAGAGCGGGTCATGCGCGCAATATAGGCCAGTGAAAAATAGGCAAGAATCGAAGCCGGAAGAATGATGTGCGACACGGCATTCCAGAACAGGTCCATGTCGCCTTCGATCAGGGTATCGACCAGCATCAGACCGGTGGTCGGTTCGATGAAATCGACATAGAAGGCATCCAGTCGGCCCGGACCCGCAACCCAGTCGAGTTTCAGGTAAAACACCAGAAGCCCCATCAGGCCCAGCCAGAAGATCGGCATCGAATACCCGGCAAGCCCGATGATGCGCACGATATGGTCGGGCCATTTGCCCTTGTTGATCGCGGCAAAAACACCGGCCGGAACGCCAAGGAAAACACCGATGACGGTGGCAAGGGTGGCCAGTTCCAATGTGGCGGGGAAGACGCGTTTGATGTCTTCGAGGACCGGGTTTGATGTCAGAACTGACGTTCCGAAATCACCCTGGACAACATTGCTGATATAGACAAAGAACTGCTGCCAAAGCGGCAGGTTCAGGCCCATTTCTTCTTTGACGCGCTCATAGACCTGTTCGGAGGCATGATCGCCGACAGCGGCCAGTACCGGATCGATTGGCAAAACGCGCCCGATCAGGAAGGTGACCAGCAAAAGTCCGAAAAAGGTTATGGCGAGCGATGAAGCAATACGCACAAGGTTTGCGCCCGTGCTGGAAAAGAGACGGGCGCGTGTGCGCCCGTCCCGTGATTTTCGCGTAGCTGCGGTCATCCGACCGTTGCCTCCCTAGTCCTTGGTGACAAAACGATAATAGTTGTTATCGAACGACGGACCGAGGACGAAATTGTTCACATTGTCCCGCATCGCGGCGATTTCGGTTTCCTGGAACATGATTACGAACGGGCCGTTTTCGAGAACCTTTTTCTGAAGGTCCACATACATTGCAGCACGTTTTTCGCCGTCACGTTCAAGAATGGCCTTGTCGACCTCGGCGGTCATGTCACCCGGGTTCCAGGAGTTACGCCATGCAAGCGGCTTGGCCGATGCATCGTCGGAATTGTCGGGGTTCCACGCGAAGGTGGAGGCGTTGGTGTGCGGATCCTGATAATCCGGGCCCCAGCGACCGATATAGATATCGTGCTGGCGGGCGCGGTATTTGGTCAGGGTCTGTTTGTTATCACCCGGAATGATTTCCAGATTGATACCTGCCTGTGCCCAGGTCGCCTGGATCGACTGCGCCATCGACATCACTGCCGTGGTGTTGCGCGTATCCATGGTCACCTTGAAGCCATCGGCAAGGCCAGCGTCGGCAAGCAGCGACTTGGCCTTTTCGATATCAAGCGAGTAGGGGTTTTCGTTATAGGCACCAAGGAAACCTTCGGGCAGGAATGCCTGATGGGTCTGGGCGCGGCCCGCCATGATGGTTTCGGTAATGCCATCATAATCGACGAGATATTTAAGCGCTTCGCGAACTTCCGGTTTGGACAGGAATTCGTTTTTCTGTGACAGGCCAAGATACCAGAGTGCGCCTTTGCCTTTGGACAGCAGCTTGATGTTTTCGTCACCCTTGACCGAGGCAAGCTGATCGGCTTCGAGGTTACGCGCAATATCGATATCACCTTTCTGCAACAGGAGCTGCTGGGAAGCGGCTTCCTTGACGTTGCGAATGATGACGCGCTTCATGGCCGGTGCGCCGTCCCAGTATTCCTCGTTCGCCGTCAGGCTAAGACTTTCGCCCGGGGTCCATTTGTTCAGGACAAACGGACCGGAACCGGCATAGTTGGTTTTCATCCATTCAGCGCCCAGGTCGCCGTCCTTTTCATGTTCAAGGACGAGTTCCTTGTCGACAACAGCGCCCACGCCCGAGGTCAGACAGTACAGCACGAAGCTAGGCGCATAGGGCTTATCGACTTCCATGACCAGCGTGTTTGCGTCGGTCGCGCGAATCCTGTCCTTGACGTTGTCGGCGGTAAAGCCGAACTGGCCGAGAATGAAGGCCGGGGACTGATCCATCAGGACGACGCGTTGCAGCGAGAAGGCCGCGTCTTCGGCGGTCAGGTCGTTGCCCGATGCGAATTTGATGCCGTCGCGAATCTTGAAGGTAAAGGTCAGGCCGTCTTCGGAGACGTCCCAGCTTTCGGCGACGACACCATAAATTTTCGAGACGTCGTCATTATCAAAGCCAATCAGGCGGTCATATGTGTTGCCAGCATATTCCAAGGCGGTAAATTCGAACATCCCGGCCGGATCGAGTGTGATGAGGTCGTCGATGGCAAATGCCATGACGAGGGCATTTTTAGGGGTTTCGGCCTGTGCCGCCATTGGTGCGGTAGCCAGTGCGGTTCCCAGAACCAGCCCTGCGATCAGTTTGCGCATTTTGCGCCTCCCGTTTTGTTGCTTGTTGGATCAACAGGTCATTCTGTGTGGGGCGACCTGTAGGATCTTCGACTAGAACCTGTAGAGCGAAGCATAAATTATACGATTAATCAATGACCAGACGGTCAGGAATGCCCAAAAAACACGCAAGATATTGTGTGGTATCTTGCCTGTTCACGTTTGGGTTGTGATGGTCTGGTTGGTGAGGGGCAGGAGATGGGAGGGGGCCTGATTTCAGGCACAAAAAAAGCCGCTGTTAAAGCGACTTTCCGTACTCTTTAAAAAGAGTGGCGCGAGTGACGGGACTTGAACCCGCGGCCTCCGGCGTGACAGGCCGGCGCTCTAACCAACTGAGCTACACCCGCTTGGTGTGGCGCGGTTTATATAAGGGGTGGTTCGGTCTGGCAAGGGCTTTTTTTCAAAAAAATGAAGCCCTGATTGGTCAGGGTAAAGGGGGCTTTGCAAATGCGTTGAAAACCGGGAGACGAAATGCTTTGGCGGTCGTGTGGTCGCGCCGTTTTCGCGCAGCACGGGATGGGAAAATCGACCTGCCTGTTTTTTCGACGTGTTGCGTATGAGCGATGGACGCCACGTCGCTCGTCGGCATGTCGGTTCGGTACGAAAAAGGGGATGAGAAACAAAAAAACGCCAACGGCGAACCGTGGCGTCTTTTTTGAACTTTCCATCAGGTGGAAAGTGGCGCGAGTGACGGGACTTGAACCCGCGGCCTCCGGCGTGACAGGCCGGCGCTCTAACCAACTGAGCTACACCCGCTCGGTGTGTGGCGCGGTTTCTAACAGCAGGTCCGAGGGGGCGCAAGACCTTTTTTGATCGTGTTCGATACTTTTTTAGCTGTCGCCACCATGGCGCGTTTTGTGTCGTGCAAAATATATCCTTGAGGTGATGGATATCTGCTGAAGATTGTTTCCGGGACCTGTTTGATGCTGATCAAAGTACAGGTCGGTAAGCAGATGTAAAAGTTTGGGATGATTCAAAAACAGGGTGCGGGGCCCTGACGGGGAATAACCGAAGCGGGGGCTTCATGGGGAACACGATCCTTGCCGTGCTTGATGATATAGATGCCGGGTTAAAAGCCGATCTTGCGACGAGATCAAACGCGATATCGTCTGCAATCCGCCCCAGAGGCGGCGTGACGTGCGATATGCGGATCGTGCGCAGCCTGATTTTGCTGTGGAGTGGACAGAACGCCGCCTTGGCAGGGGGGAGTGATGAAGTCCGTCAATGGATCATGGATCAGCTGCCCGAAATTACCGAGCGGCTGGAGAGGATCGAGGCGCGCATGGAGCATGCCATTGATGACAATGAGCGTGACGCGGCGGGACAGATCATGCTTTTCGCGGTGAACGGGAACGCACGGTGATGGCATGCATCGTCAGCATCCCTGTCCGATGCGGGCAAAGGCCTTTGATGGCTGGTTTGCTGGCAGGCTATTCGCGTGGCAGCTCGTAGCGTTCGGCAAGCTTGGTCAGTGCAGCAACGGTTGCCTGTTCGACGGTGGTGCCAAACCCGGTGACGCGGCTTGCCAGAATGACGTAAAGAGAATCAATATGAAGCTGAATGACAAGAAGCTGCTTCATATTGGCGGTGGTCCGGTCTGCGACAAAGATTTCAAGTGACTTTGCGATCTGTGTCATCAGCGGATACTGGAATGTTCCACCCAGTGCCTTCACCGAATAGGCAAGGTCGGCACTGTTTTCCAGCGCGGTTGATGCCTTTGAATTATCGCTGATGGCGGCAACGACCAGTTTGCGGCAGTCGGCAAGGTCCTTTCCTATATCGCGAACAAAGGTTTCCGTGCTGCGCTGGACGACCTGCTCAAGTTCGTCGAGCTGTTGAGGGGATAGATTGATGTCAAAGCCCTTGACGAAATTGACCGTACGTCGCTTCAGATCCGTCTGAGGCGGAATGATCTGGGCTTTTTTCTTTTTCTTTTCGGGCGTCACGATTGCTCCGGTCCCCCAGTCAAAATGGGTCATTAATCATCGGGGCTCCGTCTGTCGGGGCCGTCGAAGGCGACCTGTCTGCGGCGGCGATCCGGCCCGAAATAGGTGCCGGTATTGACGAAATGCCGCGGACGGGTGATGACCGATACCAGTCTGCTATAAAGTGCCTTGGCATTGAACGGTTTGGCAAGAAATTCCGTGATGCCGAGGTCACGCGCAGTGGTGACGTATCGCTGCTCCGAATGTGCTGTCAACATGATTACCGGAATGAACCGGTTGGGCGAATTGACCGAATTCCTGAGAACATCAAGGAATTCAAGGCCATCCATCCCGCGCAGACGCCATTCGGTGACGATGATATCAATCTGCTGGGTCCGGAGAACCTCGAACGCATCGTTCGGGGAGCGGACACGCTGCACGGCTGTCGCACCAAGATACGAAAGTGTATCGAAAACTACCTGGGCCGAAATCTTGTCGCCATCGACGACCAGAAAACTGATTTTACTGAAATCGATCTTTGCGCTCATTCGGCCTTTTATCCTGTGCGTCGTCACGGTCCCGGTCCTTGTTCTGGTCAGGGCCTTTTTTCGCGTGATGATCGTACTAGCGTGATCCTAATTGCTTATACCTTTGTCTGATTAGCAGCAAGGCTAAAGCGGCGTTTTGTCAGCTTGGAATTCTGACAAATACTGACGCCTAACCTTGTGCAGATATTGAACAAACGACGTTTACGTTCTTTTTGTTCATGCTCATGATCCCACAGATCACCCTATATTGGGCGGGTCTGCAAAATTAAAAGGGCAAGATCAGGAATGATCGGAAACGGTGTCGGGCAGGGGTTCGGTTGTGCCTTCTTCGTCAATGACCTGAACGGCCACGCCCGCCTCGCCAAACATTTCGGTCGAGATGGTCATGTCCTGCTGCCAGCGTTCAAGAAAATCGGTGGTCAGTTTGCTTTTATCGACAAATACTTCGGCGATGCCGGCCTGAATGATGGCGCGCGCGCAGTCACAGCAGGGGAAATGGGTGACATAAAGCGCGCAGCCATCAAGCGATGTGCCGGTGTAGCTGGCATTATAGATCGCATTGCGTTCGGCATGTTCGGTATAGGCGTATTTTTCCGGGCGTTGATGGCGGCTTTCGACATTGTCATCGACGCCGCGGGGAAACCCGTTATAGCCAACGGCGCGAATTTCTTTTTTCGGGCCAATGACAACCGCGCCGACCTGGGTGCTACGGTCTTTTGACCATTCGGCAATATGGGATGCCAGTCCCAGGAAGCGATGATGCCATTTGCTCATTTGTCCGATCCCCGATGTGTTCGCGCACGGTTGTAAATGTGCGGTTATCAAAAGCGATTGCCGGGCAGGGCCGCCTGCCAGCAATTGATTGCTGCACTGCTTCTTTAAAGGAGTGCCTGCTTGTAATTGTCCAGAGAAAAATCACATTTTTGTAAAGGCATTTAGCGAAAAGTCCCTGTTCAAACAGGGCTTGATTGACTATTAAGGGGATACCCCCAGAGAAAAATCAGGACGTCTCGACGCCTCGCCGGGAAGCTATGGCCGAAGCGGAGAGACCCAATGGAAACCAAAAAACAAGAGGTAAGAGCCGATGCGCCGACAACGTAAGGCGAAGATCATCGCAACCCTGGGGCCAGCGAGCTCTCATCCGGAAACTCTGGAAAAGATCGTAAGGGCGGGTGTTGATGTATTCCGGCTGAATTTCTCGCATGGTGAACATGCAGAGCATCAGGCGCGTTTTGAAACAATCCGTGAAGTCGAGGCCAAGCTTGGCCGTCCGATTGGCGTGCTGATGGATTTGCAGGGGCCAAAGATCCGCTGCGGTACCTTTGCCGACGAAAAGATCGAACTTGAAGCCGGTGCGACCTTCCATTTCGATATGGACAAGAAACCGGGGGATAAAACCCGCGTTTCATTGCCCCATCCCGAAGTTTTTGCAGCACTCAAGCCCGGTGCGAACCTGTTGCTTGACGATGGCAAGCTGCGCATGCGGGTGGAAAAATGCGATAGCAAATCAGCCGAGTGCACCGTTATTACCGGAGGGCCGCTGTCGAACCGCAAGGGCGTTAACCTGCCCGACGTGATGCTGCCGATGTCGCCCCTGACCGACAAGGATCGTATTGATCTGGATTACGGTCTTGAGATGGGCGTTGATTTCGTCGCTCTTTCATTCGTCCAGCGTCCCGAAGATGTTGCCGAGGCGCGCAAGATCATCAATGGTCGTGCGGCAATCGTTTCCAAACTGGAAAAGCCGCAGGCGATTGAGCATCTTGATGAAATCGTGGCACTTTCGGACATCATCATGGTCGCACGTGGCGATCTGGGTGTTGAATGCCCGCCGGAAGATGTTCCGATCCTGCAGAAACGCATCATCAAGGCGTGCCGCGAAGCTGGCAAGCCGGTGATTGTTGCGACCCAGATGCTGGATTCGATGGTCAGCAACCCGGCCCCGACCCGTGCCGAAGCATCCGACGTTGCGACCGCCATTTATGACGGTGCCGATGCGGTGATGCTGTCAGCCGAAAGTGCGGTGGGCAAATATCCGATCGAAACCGTCAGCATCATGGACCGGATCATGATCCGGGTGGAGCAGGACGAACTTTATTATCGTCTGCGCGATGCCAACCGTCCGGATCCCGAGCATAATGCGCCGGATGCGATCAGTGCTGCGGCCCGTCAGGTTGCCGGAACGATTGGTGCCAAGGCGGTCGTGACCTATACCACGTCGGGTTCAACGTCGCTTCGTGCGGCGCGTGAACGCCCGGAAGTTCCCATCCTTGGACTGACGCCGAAAATCCAGACGGCACGCCGGATGACGTTGTGCTGGGGCGTGCATGCGGTCTTTACCCGTGATGCGACCAACTTTGCCGAGATGGTCGGCATTGCCTGCGAGGTGGCCAAACGTGAAGAGTTTGCTGCGGCTGGGGATTCGCTGGTGATTACCGCAGGTGTCCCGTTTGGGACCCCGGGGGCGACCAATATCCTGCGCATTGCGTGGTTGTCCGCGAAAAACTGATCAGACTATTGCGTGACGAAACGAGACGGGCGGCAACAAGCCGCCCGTTTTTTTGTGCGAGAGTTTCGCGATGTTTGAAATACCGGCCATACCGCCGGATAGTGGTTTGTATTGTTAATGTTTTTTTGAGTGTTTGCCGTGATAGTCAAAGTGTTCTGACCTGTATCCTTGGTATTTCCGAGAAACGGTCATGACCATGAGTTTAAAAGGTTTTTGGCTCTTGTATTGTTGTTTGGGGTGGATTGCTTTGCTATAAGCGATCCAAGGCCAGATAAAAAATGTTGGCGTTGCAAGGGGTTGACGCCGATTTGCCGAAAGGCAGGGGACAGGGGAATTACTGCGATAATGCTGAACTGGATGTTCAATCGGCAGAAATCGAAGGATGACGGCGCGCTTGACGACAAGTCGGCGGCGAAACTTCGTGATCTGGCGGAAACGGTCCGGAGCATCGCGCCAGACGAGTTTGGCGCGGCCGAACAGGCAAATTCGCGTGCCCCCCGTATCCCGCGTAAAAAAGATTCCGATGGTCAACTGGCGCAAAGTGGCCTTGATTATGCCGCGCGCCTGTCGGCCGACCTTGCCGATGATGACGAAGATGAAGACGGCCAGCCGGATTTTGACAGCGACGTCCGCATGGATGTTGCGCGCCGCCTGCGCCGTCATCTGAATGATCTTAGCCCGTCCGAACGCCTTGATATGGTCGAGGAATTCGTAACGGCGATCGGCAATATGGCCGATTGTTATCGCCCGCAGGTCATTGCCCTGATTGAGCAGGAACTGAGCCATACACCTTATATGACACGCCAGGCCGCGATGCGTTTGCGTCAGGATATTGCGGCGATTGGCCGGGTGTCGCTTGGCGAATATGTCGAACTTTTAAGCGATGCCGATTTCCTTGATATTCTGCGTGGGCGTGGCGAGTTTGTGCAAACAGCCGCCGAAAAGCTGGAAGCCGAACAGGAGGCCGCGGCACAGGCACGTCTGGCACGGGATCGTTCGGAAAAGGAAAAGGGCGGGTTGCTTAACCGGTTGCTGTCATCGGATGACGCGCCGCGCAATGTGGTGGCCCTGACCCCGAAATTCGGCAGCAGGAAGGAAGACGCCAGCAAGACGCCGCATGATGAAATGGCGGATGGTCGCAACAAGATTTCCCGTCAGGCGCAGCGCCGTGTGGCGCATTTCATTCTGGCATCGTTGTTCGACACGCTGGTCGAACGCGGTCGCATGCGGGCCGAAGTGGCACGCGCCATGCGCCAATCAGTGCGCCAGCGTATTGAAAAAGCAAAGTTCGAGAGTCGCATTGTAAGCCGCACGGCACCGGTTCCGGTGGAACATGAGTTTGACGATGTGATGCATGACGATGCGGGCGAGCAGGGCAGACCGGTCGAGCCGGTCACCATTGATCATTACATTCTTGATGCGTTGTCGCGTAACGAAGACGCGCTGGTGGTTCAGAGCCTTGCGCATTATGCGCAGATGCCTGCTGCAATCGTTTCCAAAATCCTTGATTCGGGAAGTGCGCGCGCCATTACCGCCCTGGCCTGGCGCGCGGGTATGAGCGCCCCGTCGGCGGTTGTCCTTCAGATGAGTGCTGCGATCCCCGAAGACAGCATCGAGCGCCCGGCGGCGGGGGGCCGTTATGCCATGGCATCGACGGATATGGATTGGTATATCGATTTCTTTAACGAGCTTCAGCCTTCCGGACCGCGTGGTCGTGCGGCGGGTACGACGGCTGTGGCATCGCCGCACGGTTCCGAAAAATCTGGTCGCACACGCCGCTTGCCGGATGAACGACCCCAGGGGCCGAAGGGAGAGTAAACGGGATGCGCAAGGATCTCGGAATCTCCTATGACGGGCTGAAATATGCCCTTTCCATCAAAGATAATTATCGCAGTGGCGAACCGTTGACCGTTACCGGGGCAGGGGCGCAGCAGCGGCTTCTGATGCCGGAGCATTTGCTGAGCAATGATCTGGCATTGATGCAGTATGATGATCCGCTGGCACTTGCGGTGATTGCAACCAAGGATCCGGAAAGCCCGATGGCATTGGCCGCAGCGATCCGTATGGGACCGCACGCCAAGTGCAAGGAACTTATTACCGGCGTTTTTGAAGTGGTGTCAGAAGCAACCAAGCATGAACTGGTGGCCGATTGCGCCAAGCTTCTGTCGCGGAATGCGTTCAGCCCGGAAGCGTTCCAGTTGGTTCGCAACCGCGCAAGCAACCATGTTGTCGAAATTCGCGAAGCCTATCGCCGGGCGATGGCGGGCAATTTGCGCGCGCTTCTGGATGGCAAGATGGCCGCGCGCGAATTTGTCGAGGAATTCATCGAACTGGCATCCCATGGCAATCTGCGGATTGATATCTATCGTCGTCTGGTGATGAAGCTGATGCGTTCCGACGCCGTGCGTCCAAGTGTCAAATTCATGCTTCTGGAGCGGCTTGATAAATTTCCGCAGATGGTCAAGCTGCAGATTGTTAACGAGGTTAACTCTGCGCCGGATACGCCGGAATACCAGACCCTGAAACAGGAACTGCGCTGGATCTACGAAAGCAAGGCACGGGAAAAGACCACGCCAGAAGCGCCGGAAACATCGAAAAACTGGTTTGGCGGTTCGTCACTTGATTACGGTGCCGCAGCTGGGCTTCAAAGCCGCAATGCGATCATCAAGCCCCAGCAGCCAACCCTGAAACGGCAAAGCGTTCCGTCGATGATGGCCAGTGGCGGGTTCAGCTCACGTGAAATTTCATCCTGGCTGAACTGATTTAAGCCAGACGTGCTGCAACACCCGGCAATGCCTGTTCAGCCCGCCAGACGACTGGCGGGTTTTGTTGTTTCCGGGTGCGTGGCCAAGCCTGCCTGATGTTCCAGATAAACCGTGCAGACGACGCGCAGAAGCGATGCGAAATTGGGAATATCGCCGCGCTGGCTGACAACTTCATCATGCAGTTTGCCAAGAAATTGCGGGGTGCTGAAGCCTTCGCCCGCGGCGATTTCATCAAGGATCTGCCAGAATCGCTGTTCAAGGCGGACACTGGTTACAACGCCATTGATGCGCAAAGATCGACTGACGGACTGATAGAGTTCGGGGTTGGTGCCGGAATAGATCTGACACATGATGACGACCTCTCCTGTTTTTGCCACCGACGATGGAACGTCGGTGGCTGGTTACAGGGTCATGGTCCGGCAAACCGTGCCGAAAGGCAATCGCCGATTGTTCTAGAGGCTGATTTCAGTCCCAAGCAGGGTCAGGAAACCGGCCAGCCATTTTGGATGTGCCGGCCATGCCGGTGCGGTGACAAGATTGCCGTCGATGCAGGCATCATCAATCGCGATTTCAGCATAAGTCCCACCGGCAAGGCGTACTTCGGGTGCGCAGGCCGGATAGGCAGATACACGGCGATCTTTGAGGATATCCGCCGCAGCAAGAATTTGCGCACCGTGGCAGACCGCGGCAATCGGTTTGTCGGCATCGTTGAAGTCACGAACCAGACGGATGACATCCTCGTTTAAGCGCAGATATTCCGGGGCGCGCCCGCCGGGGATCAGAAGGGCATCATAGTCCTGCACCCGGGCTTTTTCGAAATCGGCATTCAGCGCAAAATTGTGCCCGCGCTTTTCGCTGTAGGTCTGATCGCCTTCGAAATCGTGAATGGCGGTCGCAATCGAATCACCGGCTTTTTTGTTGGGGCAAACGGCGTCAACCGAATGACCAACTGCAAGCAGCGTCTGGAACGGAACCATGGTTTCGTAATCTTCGGCATAATCGCCGACCAGCATCAGGATTTTTTTCGCTGACATTATTTTATCCTCCCGTTTGTTGTGATCTGAAAACTATAGATCATGGCAGGGATCAGCGGGTAACAGCGGGCTACTACGCGTCAAAACGGGCGAAACGGATTGCGTGAAACGAAAAAAGACGGCCCGGATGGGGCCGCCTTTGGCAGATCAAATTTTTATGACAAATCAGCTTTTGGTGGTTGTTGATTTGCTGGCAGTGGGGTTTTTGGCTGCCGTCGCCTTGGTCGCCGGTTTTGCTGCCGTGCTGCGTGTTGCAGGCTTTTTCGCCGGGGCGGCCTTTGTCGGAAGGGCCGTTGATGCGGTTTCGACACCTTCTTTGATATGCAGGTCGCGCTGCGGGAAGGGAATCGCGTAACCGGCGGCTTCAAGTTCCGTTTTCGAACGACGGCTGAGATCCCAGAAAGTCGCCCAGTAATCGGGCGTGCTGGTCCAGCCGCGTGCTGTCAGATCGACAGAGCTTTCGCCAAGGTTGGCGACGAAGCTCATGGGTTCGGGGTCCTTTAGAACGCGCGGATCGCTTGCAACCAGATTTTTAAGGAAATCAAGTGCGGCATCGACATCATCGTCATAAGAAATACCAACCTTGATATCCAGACGACGGGTCGGATTGCGCGAATAGTTTTTGATCGCGCTGTTCCAGATTTGCGAGTTCGGAGCGGAAACATAGACCCCGTCTGCCGTTTTGAACAGCGTCGTGAACAGGGTGATTTCAACCACGGTGCCCGAAACCGAACCCGCTTCGATGAATTCGTCGACTTTGATTGGTCGCAGGATCAGGATCATTACGCCAGCGGCAATGTTGGACAATGTCCCTTGCAGGGCCAAGCCGATAGCAAGACCGGCGGCACCAAGTACGGCGATGATGCTTGCGGTCTGGACGCCGAAATTCGACAGAACGGCGATCAGGACAAAGATCAGTATCAGGTAGCGCACAATGTTTGCGGCAAGGGGTTTGATCGTCGCGTCGACAAATTTTGCATTCTTCAGGGAATGGCGGACCAGGGCGGAGGCGCGACCAGCGACCCACCAGCCGACAATCAGAATCAGAACCGCACCCAGCAGATCCATCCCGAAGCCCAGCGCAAATGCCTTTAGCATTTCGGCAATCGTCGCCATATCTGTTTCCATCATTTAAACCTCACTTGCTCAGAGATTGTATGTGCTGCTAACATGGGTTGTAGTATAAAGCCCACATACTAGCTTATGATGCTTCAGCATCGCAGGTTTAGGCGATCTTGAAAAGTGACCTCAAAGTACCACCTGAACCTAGTGTTATGGAACTTTTCGTATTTTCGGTCGTTTAGAGACATAATATGACCATCATTGGTGATATTGTAGGTTACTGAATAACAACCTGAACTATAGGGGCAAAAACATGCAGCTTCGTCCGTCTTTTATCTGTGCTATCGGGGGCATCGCCCTTCTTAGCGCGTGTAGCAGTGTCGACAACTCGGGTACGGCCGTCATGTACGGTGGTAACCCGCTGACTTATGGCAACTCCGTCAACAGTGCGGTTACCGGTGCAGAGCCGACCACCGCGTTCGGCAAGGCACTTAAAGCCGAATATATCGCATACGCACAGCGCGAAGCCGATGAATGGTACGATTTCTTCGACGCCGACTTCTTTGCGAAGAAAGCAGGCAAGGTCGCTGAAAACGAAACGATTCTTCCGGAAGATCCGGCCAACTGGCGTTTTGACGCCGAAGAAATCGCACAGAAGCGCGCAGTTCGTGATGAACTGATCGCTCTTCTTGACGATGGCAAGCGTGAAGCAAAACCGGATACGGCCGCAATTGCGCAGGCTCGTTTCGATTGCTGGATCGAAGAAAGCGAAGAAGGCTGGCAGACCGATCTGATCAGCCAGTGCTGGAAAGATTTCGAAGCCGCAATGGCAGAATTGCGTGCGGAAGAGCCGAAAGAAATGGCACCGGAACCGGTTGCAGCCGCGCCGCGTCTGTTCACCATCTTCTTCGACTTTGACAGCACCGCGATCACCCCGGTTTCCGAGCGTGTTCTTGATGCCGCTGCCGAGCAGTGGGCGTCGAGCATGAGCAACGTGACCGTCGTTGGCCATACCGATGCGTCGGGTGCGGCTTCTTATAACCAGGGGCTGTCGGAGCGTCGTGCTTCTTCGGCACTGTCAGAGCTGACCAAACGTGGTGTTAAAGGCGACATGGTTGACAGCGAAGCTGTTGGCGAGAGCGATCTGCTTATCCCGACTCCGGATGGTGTTCGTGAACCGCGTAACCGTCGCGTGACCATCTCGATCGACTAATCCGCGATCGTTTACCAAATCTTCGGCAACGGGGTGGCATGATGCCACCCCGTTGTTTTTTATGGATAGTCGATTAAATACAGATTTAATCCTGTGAATAACGGTTGAAATTGGACGTAATACACCTAATGTCTGCGGGATATCCGAGCCGCGAAAGGGAGAGACGGGGGAAGATGATCAGAAATTTGTGCCGTTCATTGCGCGGTGCCGGTATCTGCGCGATGGCCGTTGTTATCATGGCCGGAAGTTTTGCCCGACCAGGGGCTGCTGCAGATAAAACGCCACCAGTACCATTTGAAAAGCTTTATGCCGCCGAGCGCGGTGACGGCAAGTATCTTCGTTTCAATGCCTTTTCGGGCGAAATTCCGGGCAAGCGGATCAAGGCACTTTTGCGGTCCGGTCAGGTCATCGGTGATCGCATCCTTCTTGCCGAGGACGTCGCTGTTTATTTCCCGGACGGTTATATCGTCCAGTCACAGGTTCGTTTTGGCAAATATATTCCCCGTCCCGGTCTGATTGCCGGTGCTGTTGCCAAACGTGACCATCTGATCGAAAACCCGCGCTATGCGCTTGTCGGGCAGTTTGACCAGATTCTTGGCAAGGAATGCGCCCGTACCGAATATGCCAATGGCTTTGCTGCGCTTCGGATCAAGTCCGATGGCGTGATGTCGCTGGTGATGGAAACGTCGGGACTTTACGATCCGCTGGTTGACGAAGCGACGACGACCTACACGGTGACCAGTGCCGTGCAGCCGGATTTCATCGGCAATCAGGGGCTGGTTCCCGATTTGATGAAAATGTGCGGTCGCGGCTGATTTCGGCCTGCTTGGTATGAAATGAAAGGCACCGCCATCACGCGGTGCCTTTTGTGTTTTTGGCGTCGGTCCGGCGCGCCGTGTCAGGCGACTTTCCAGTCCGGGGCGAAAAGACGGGGGATTTCGATTGCCGGGCAACGGTTCATCACGACATCAAGCCCGGCATCCTGCGCGCGGGTGGCACCACTGATGTTGATGACGCCAAGCTGCATCCAGACGGATTTGGCACCAATCGCAATGGCCTCGTCAATCACACCACCGGCATCCTCGCTATTGCGGAAGATATCGACCATATCGACCGGCTCAGGAATATCGCCAAGGGTTGCGAAGACCTTTTGACCGTGGATTTCACCGCCAGCCTGGCCGGGATTGACCGGAATGACGTGATAGCCGCGCGATAAAAGGAACTTCATCACACCGTTTGACGGGCGTTCGGGTTTCGGGCTGGCACCGACCAGCGCAATTGTCTTGGTACGTTCAAGCAATGCCTGCGTGGCATTGTCGTTGGGATTTTCAAAATCGCTCATGTCATCTGCCTTTGGTTTGCGATGCGGCATCGTTATGTCTGTATGATACATAAGGTTTTGATCTGCTGCTGCAATCTTCTGGCGTCGGGATTATGTGATGCCGCGACGCTCGCAGAAAGTTGATGGCAAATTTAACTGACGGATTGAACGAAACAGGGTTGAGTAGGGGATATATTGCCCATTACCCAAAACACCAAAGGTATCCCGCATGTTTCCATGGCTTGATCCGTCCGGCAGATTTTCGGTTTTTAAGCTGACCGTGTTTGTGCTGCTGCTTGTGCCGGGCTGTTTCATTCTCTGGCCGGTGATTGCCGAAGGCGGGGCGACCATTCCGGTCAAGGAGGCGATCCTTGAAAGCGGTGATTGGGCGATCCGGATGTTGCTGATCTCGCTTCTGATCACGCCGCTTCGCCGGATTATACGTGCCAGCAAGCTTGTCCAAATTCGCCGTCAGGTTGGTTTGGCGGCGTTGGGATATGCCTTAACCCATCTGTTGTTATATATGCTGAGCCAGTCATGGGATGTGCTGCGTGTGGCTAATGAAATTCTGGTGCGGATTTATCTGTCCATCGGCTTTGTTGCGCTGACGGGGCTTGTCATTCTTGGGATGACATCGACCAAATCAGCCATGCGCAAGCTTGGCGGGAACTGGACCCGGTTGCACAAGATCAGTTATGGCATTGGCGTGTTGGCGGCCCTGCATTTCTTTATGCAGTCAAAGATCGATGTCAGCGAAGCGACCCTGATGTCGGGATTTTTTGTTGCACTTATGCTGTATCGCGTGGCGCATGCGCGTGACTGGTCGTTGAGATCACCGTTCGTTTTGGTCTCAATCGCGGTTCTGGCCGGGCTGGTAACCGCAGGGATTGAATATGCGTGGTACGGGCTTGCGACCGGTGTGCCGCCGTCGGCGGTTCTGGTCGCCAATCTGGATTTCATGTGGCCGTTGCGACCAGCATGGAATGTGTTGCTGTGCGGATTGGTTGTCGCGGTGATCAGCCTGTTCGGGCGAGATGCGATCGGCCGTGAATGGCTGGGCCAGATCGCATCATCCCTGTCGGTCAGACCGCAGCGTTCGCGCGGCGGGTAAGGGCGGTCAGAAGGCCCGCACCGATCATGACGGCACCGCCTGCACGGGTCAGGCGCAACATGGCGGTCGGTTTGCGGAATTTTTCGCGCAGGGCACCGGCCATGATTGCCCAGATCGCAACATTGACCGCCGCCAGCGAGACAAAGGTTGCGGTCATAATCACGAATTGCGGCAATATGGGCATCGAGGCATTGACGAATTGCGGCACAAAGGCAATGAAGAACACGATGCCTTTGGGGTTTAAGGCCGTCACGATATAGGCCTGCAGGAACATGCGTGATGGTCGGTTGCGTTTGGCATCCGGGTTATCTTCCAGTGCGCCCGGTTTTTCGCGCCACATCTTGATGCCAAGATAAATCAGATATCCCGCGCCGCATAATTTCAGCACCGTAAACGCATTTGCCGATGCCGCCAGCAACGCACCGGCACCGGCCAGCGAAACCGTCATCGCGGTCAGGTCGCCCAGCGCAACACCCGGAACCGTCGCCCATGCGGTCTGGCGGCCCTTGCCAAGGGCATAGCTGACCACCAGCATGATGGTCGGACCGGGAATGGCCAGCACGATTGAGCAGGCCAGAACGAAGGTAAGCCAGATTTCCAAATTCATCATTCCCCTCCTTCGGGTGATTTTCAGCAATTATCAAGCCAGAGCCGACGGGGGAAGTCGAGGGCAAAGTAACGGGCGATATCGCGCCTATTCATGCCGCCATTCCGGATGGCGTTTTTCAACGAATGCGCCGATCCCTTCGCGGGCATCGTGTTTTTGCATGTTGTCGGTCATCACCCCGGATGCATAGGCATAAGCGTCGGACAATGGCATTTCGAGCTGGCGGTAGAATGCTTCCTTGCCCAGTTTTACCGTCATGCCCGAACGTGATGCGACGCGTTTGGCAAGGTCGTCAGTTGCGGTGATCAGGTCGTCATCTTCGACGACATCGGAAATCAGCCCCATCTGCCACGCGGTTCGGGCATCAATCGGGTCACCGGTCAACAGCATGCGCATGGCATGTTTGCGCGATACATTGCGGCTGAGTGCGACCATCGGGGTCGAACAGAACAGCCCGATATTGACGCCGGGTGTGGCAAATTTTGCAAATGTTCCGGCAACGGCAAGATCGCAGCTTGCCACCAGTTGGCAACCAGCCGCGGTCGCCACGGCATGAACGCGTGCGATCACCGGCTGGGGCAGGGTGACAATCCGCATCATCAGCGCGCTGCATTGGGAAAACAGAGCTGCATGGCCGTCGCAGGTGGAAATGCCGTTCATTTCCTTAAGGTCATGACCGGCACAAAAAGCCGGACCGTTTGCTGCAAGGATCACACAGCGAATGGCAGGATCGCCTGCGATCTGATCCAATGCCGTGTGCAGAGCCGCCATCATCGCCCCGGAAAGGGCATTACGGCTTTTGGCGGCATTCAGGGTCAGGGTTGCGACCGGACCCTCGTCCTTGCGCAGGACAAGGCTGGTTTCATCTGTGTGGCTGTTGGGCGAGTTTCTGGTCATTTATGCCTCCCTGTGATGGCGCGCACTGTATGTTTTTTACTTTTACGTCAATATACTGTCGTTGTAGAATTTCACGTCCCGGTTTTGTTGGAAACCAAAAATACCACAATAATGATCCTGACCTGTGGGGCGGTCCCGTTTATGGGCAGTGGGAAATGACCGACGACGAAAAACGTAAACCACAGCGGGCTCCTGGTCGTTTTGTCACGACCAAGGAAATCGTTAAAAAGCGCCAGCCGGTTTCGCCGGTCGCCAAGACGAAAATGAAACGCTATGACCGTAAGGAGGCCATAGACTGGGACATGGAACGTCAGCGCGCCGAGGCACGCGCCCGGTTGTTAAGCCGCGGGTTTGACGTTCCCGAAATCCTTCAGCCCCGCCGACCGGAAAAGGATCCGGATAACCCGGATGTCAGCGCCCCTGATCCCGATATGGCGCGTGATATTTCCGGGACGGCAATGGCGGGACCGAAACCCGCCGCGCCGAAAAAGATAAAGCCGGTTACCGCAAATGATCTGCGCAGTACCGGTAAACCGGGCGACAGGCCGAAACCCAATCGTCACGTCCTTGCCGGAAATGCCGCCCTGTATCAGGCCCAACCCAATGGGGCGCAGGCAAATGCCGCGCAGGAAGACCCGCGGGGCGGGGATGACGGGACAGGAAGTGCGTATAGGGAATATCTGGAAAGTCTGGGCGATGGGGCGCAAACCGGCCTGGATATGCATAACGATATTGCCGGTCGTGTAGATGATCTGAAATCCACATCGCGCAATGGATCTGGCAATATCGATCTGCCTGATAACAGTGCAAACTGGCTTAGTCAGGAAGAAGCCCGTCGACTTAATGCCGGCATCGTATCGCCGGCACATTCGGCACGCGTGGGCGGCCGGAAAGCCACCAAGCAGCGCCGGGCCAACAAAAAAGCAACGGAACGCAGAAATGCTTTGGCGCTTGATAAAGTCCTGCCGAAGCTGGGTGCATATATGGTTGCAGCCATTGCTGTCGGCTATGTTCTGGTGCTGGTTTATACCGAGCTTGGCAAATTGATCAGCGGATAGCGCAAAGACAATCCAGGATAGAATATCAATTCCTGAACTTTGCCTCAAACCTGCCTAAATGTGGGGACTATTATACCGTGTTGCACGCTTAAGCGTGTGACAGGGGATTTTATGATTCGTAATTATGCGTAATGGGGAGAGTGCAAGACGAAGGGGGAACCCTGTATTGGCTGGTAAGGTATGCCGGGTAAGGCAGGGGCTGGAATGTGACATTAACCCTTGTTGCAGGAGACGGCGGAGGTAGCGCCGTAGTCGCCATGAAAAGTGACGTAAAAGGTCAGGAAGACCGCCACCCGGTTTACCTTCCGGAAAACCGGTATCACTGGGCGTCCAACGATGAAGTGGACAAGCCCACAGTTATCCTGCGTGGTCCGGTCAGGCCAAGATTTGAACGACCCACATCCGATATCAATTCCAATTTCGATCTGAATGACTGGTTGCGGAAAAAATTACCGCGCGCCAGTGCATCCCTGATTGTCAGTATCGTAATTGCGAGTGTGATCCTCGCGACCTATTCAGAACTTGCGGTTCTGTTATCACGATGATGGCACGTATATCAGGGGTGGATCGCGCGGCGCCAGCGCGTCTGGTGTCGGCCGGTGTCCGCCGTCGGGCGCACATGCAGGGCATGGATAATAACCAGCCAGATGGTAATATATCGGGGGTGCAGGACCCGATTGATCCTAACCCGGATCAGGATGCCCGCGACAGTGATCCGCGCGAAAGCGGGGAGCAACCCAAAAAACCAAATCCCATTACCGCAGCGACCGAAACGATATCCGAAGACGGTAAACCGTTTGCTGATTTCATTTCGATCCTGACGCCCTTTGGACACCGCTCCGTTACCCAAGATGGTGACGAGACGATGCATTCCAAGCTCCCACAAACCCGGCCCGGTGTGTTTTCCGAAGCCTTGCCGGGGCATCCACCAGAAATTCCTGTCCACGCAAATGCGCTCAGGCCGACTGCATTGTCTGGGGCTGCCGTGAAGCGGCGTGGAGTGGAAAAGTGGTTGCCCAATATCGGATCCTTCCTGATTACGGTCATTGTGATTTTGGCCGTGATCTGGATAACGGTGATCGAGCTTTCGTCAATTCTTGGCGGATAGGAGAGGGGATTTTCAGGGGCGTTTCTATGCGGCACCGGTTGTGATCATCAAGGGGGCTGGTTTGAAAATATTGACGTTAACGTAAACGTTATGTCAGGCTGTGTGCAAAGGGAACAGCGCCACCAAAGGCAAGGGTGGCGACAGGGAGGAACCCGCAATGACAGCCATGCCACCCCGCACGGGCATAACACCTGCTGATTTTGATGTGATCATGCGCGAGAAAGTTCCGTTCGTCGGGGACATGAACGTACGAACCGAAGAACTTTCGGGGGGGCGTGCCTTGTTGCGCCTGCCATTCAATGAACGGCACATCCGGCCGGGCAATGTGATTTGTGGCCCGGCAATCTTTGGATTGGCCGATATTGCGCTTTATGCGGTGGCGTGGCTTGTGGTACCCAAGGCTGATCTGGCGGTGACGACCGAGGCGACGGTGCATTTCCTCTCCGGGGCAAAGCCGGGTGATTTGCTGGCGGAGGCGAAAATCCTCAAGGCTGGGAAGCGTCTTCTGATTGCGGAATGCCATATCCGGTCGGCTGTTGACGATGCACTTTGTGCACATGTCATCGGGACCTATGCGATGCCGCCCGAAAACGGAGCAGAGCCGAAACCGGTATGAAAATGATGAAAATCAGTGTGGTAAAATAATACCTATTGATTTAAGTCGTTGAAATTCAACGAAATATTCCTGTTGCTTTCCTGTTTAATGCTGGCATACTGCGCCGACTTTCAACGAGGGGCGATTCCCTCCGTGGAACCCAGTTTTCGAGTATTAAATTATGAAAACCTTCACTGCGACACCGAGTGACATCGAGCGCAAATGGTTTGTAGTCGACGCAGAAGACGTCGTACTCGGCCGTCTTGCTGCCGTTGTTGCCAACCGTCTTCGTGGTAAACACAAAGCGATGTTTACCCCGCACATGGATTGTGGCGATCACATCGTCATCGTCAATGCCGAAAAAGTCAAACTGACCGGCCGTAAACTTCAGAATAAGAAGTTCTACTGGCACACCGGTTATCCGGGCGGCATCAAAGAACGCACCATGGACAAGCTGCTGAATGGCGAGCATCCGGAACGTGTGATCATCAAAGCTGTCGAGCGTATGATGTCCCGTGGTCCGCTGCGCAGCCAGGTTCTTTCCAAGCTGCACGTCTATGCCGGTACCGAGCATCCGCATGATGCACAGAAGCCGGAAGTTCTCGATCTTGCCGCAATGAACGACAAGAATAAGCGGAGTGCTAAGTAATGGCCGACACCAAAACTCTTGAAGATCTCAAAGATCTGGCACAGGGCGGTGAAGCTGCTGCTGCAGAAGGCACCCTGCCGGAACCGAAGATCGACGCACAGGGCCGTTCCTATGCAACCGGTCGTCGTAAGAACGCAATTGCACGCGTCTGGATCAAACCGGGCTCGGGTAAAGTTACCGTCAATGGCCGCGAATTCGAAGATTACTTCGCACGTCCGGTTCTGCGCATGGTGATCAACCAGCCGTTCGGCGTTGCCAATCGTAAAGATCAGTTCGACGTCGTTTGCACCGTTACCGGTGGTGGTCTTTCCGGTCAGGCGGGTGCCGTTCGTCACGGTATCTCGCGCGCGCTGACCCTGTTTGAGCCGGCACTGCGTCCGTCGCTCAAGGCAGGCGGCTTCCTGACCCGTGACTCCCGTGCAGTCGAACGTAAAAAATACGGTCGCGCCAAAGCACGTCGTAGCTTCCAGTTCTCGAAACGTTAAGTCGTTTTCGGGCAGCAGGCTCGCGATTTTATTGGAAAAGCGTCACCTTCGGGTGGCGCTTTTTCTTTTTGCGGGTGTTGCTTTGTCTGCGGGCAAAGCCAACAAAAAAAACGGCGTCTTCGCGAAGGAAAGACGCCGTTTTTTGTTTCGCGTTTAAAGACTGAGCAGTCTCTGTCGCGTTATTGCCAGCGATCCGAGAAATCGCGCGGGATCATCAGAATATCGCGATCCACCTTGGTCACGTCAGTATGGCCGCAAAGCGCCATGGAAACTTCAAGTTCCTTGTGAATGATCTCAAGCGCCTTGGTCACACCGGCTTCGCCCATTGCACCCAGACCATAAACATAAGCGCGCCCGATATAGGTGCCCTTGGCACCCAGTGCCAGTGCCTTCAGCACATCTTGGCCGGAACGGATCCCGCTATCCAGATGGACCTCGATCTTGTCACCGACGGCATCCATGATGGCTGGCAATGCGCGGATTGACGACAAGGCACCATCAAGCTGGCGTCCGCCATGGTTGGAAACAATGATGGCATCTGCGCCAACGTTAAGGGCTTCCAGGGCATCACGCGGATCAATGATCCCCTTGATGATCAAGGGCCCATCCCACATTTTGCGGAACTCGCGAATACGGTCCCAATCAAGTGATTCATCGAACGCTTCGGCGGTCCAGGTGCTCAGTGAAGAGGGGTCGGCAACCCCCTTGGCATGGCCGACGATGTTACCAAAGAAGCGGCGCTTGGTGCCAAGCATACCCAGCCCCCACTGCACCTTTGTCATCATGTTGGCGACCGATTTGACGGTCAGCTTGGGCGGGGCGGAAAGGCCGTTCTTCAAATCCTTGTGGCGTTGCCCGAGCATCTGAAGATCCACCGTGATGACCGCGGCCGAGCACTTGGCTGCTTTCGCCCGGTCAAAAAGCCGCTTCATGAAATCGTCGTCTTTGAGTGTGTAAACCTGTAACCAGAAGGGCTTGGATGTGTTCTCGGCAACATCTTCGATCGAACAGATTGACATGGTCGACAATGTGTAAGGGACGCCGAACTTCTCCGCCGCACGGGCAGCCTTGATTTCGCCGTCTGCACATTGCATGCCGGTCAGTCCGACCGGGGCAAGGGCGACAGGCATGGCGACATCCTGACCGATCATCCGGCTTTTGGTCGAGCGCCCGGCCATGTCGATCGCGACCCGCTGACGCAGGTGAATATCCTGAAAGTCGGTGGTGTTTTCACGGAATGTCTGCTCGGTCCAGCTTCCGGATTCTGCGTAATCGTAAAACATGCGCGGTGCGCGACGTTTATAGATGCGTTTCAGGTCTTCGACGCAGGTAATCACTGGCATGAGGTCAACTCCGAATAAAATGCGCTCGGTAATGGTAATACCAGTTTCGGAGGTTATCGCAAACCGAATTGAAAATCAGCTTCTTGTAGGGCCCAAATTGTTTCCGTATTCCGGAATCAGGGTGATGTTGTGGTCGGAAAAGAATTTTAAAAAGAAGGATCGAAAATTCGAAAGGTTGTGATAATAACAATCCATCGAAGAGATATTTTTTGAATTTAAGGTGACATCCGATGGTTGGAACAATGCGACGAGCTTTCAAGACATAATTGTTTGAACCTCTGTTGGATTACCTTGCGATAAGTGAAGGGCCGCTGATGGAGCGGTCTTTTTTTATGCCAATTCGGAAGGTTGGCAATTACCTGAAGCCCAAAGAAAGGGACCCCCGATATGCAGTACAGAAAGCTGCACGACACCGATTTTGATGCCGCAACCGCATTCCTTGCCAAACATGCTGCGACTTGCATGGTGCTGCGCGGGAACCTGCGAGCTGCCGGTATCGAGCGACGTCGTCACCCGCTTTCTGGGAACTGGTTCGGGGAAGTTGCCCCTGATGGTGGCATCAGCGCGATTGTCGCGCAGTTTGGCAATGGTAAGGTGTTTGTTGAGGTTGGCGATCAGAAGGCTATCCCCAAGGGGTTGACTGCGGCGTTTATTGCCGATCCACTCAAGCCGGTTTCTGGTGTGTTTGGTGATGCCGACGCAGCGCAGGATATGCTGTGCCAGTTGGGGCTTGAGGACGCGGCCTACGCGATCAACGTATCGGATGTGCTTTACGAGCTTGATCTCAGCAATTTGATCGTGCCACAAAATGCACGCGCTGACGATTTTCAGATGGTCGATGCGGAAAAGATTGACCGCAATACCCTGTTGCGCTGGTTGCGCGCCTACGAGATCGAGGCATTGGGGGCAGAAGACACACCAAGCCTTGATAGTAAAATTGCTTCGCGCCTTGTCCATGCACTTGATGCAAGAACAATGTGGGGCCTGATCGTTGATGGCAAGAGCGTGTCGCTTTCAGGCTTCAACGCGATCGTGCCCGACATGGTGCAAGTCGGCCCCGTCTGGACCCCGCCAGAGGAGCGCTCCAACGGTTATGCCCGTATTCTTGTTGCCAAAACGCTTTTGGCTGTGCGGGCGAGGGGCGTTAAACGTGCTATTCTGTCAACCGATAGTGACCCGGCCGCGAAGGCCTATGAAGCGCTTGGGTTTGAGAAGGTCGGGCGGTATCGGTTGGCGTTGTTGAAGTGAGTATTGATGTGTTCAGCGAGCCTGCTTCGGAATGCATCAAGTAAGCTTTGCATGTTAGGACTAAAACACATGCCAAAGTGTTTCGGTTGCTATTGCTGCTTCGGTGAATTGATTTTGATGAACGGCGGAACGTAGAAGCGTTCTGATGATAACCATTGCTTTTGATAGAAAGTGAGGTCGATCTCATCAGCTTGAAAATCAAAGGGGACTTGCAATCGCCCCCCCGCGATGGTCGATTCAAGACGGTCCGCACATGTCTTTAGCGAAAACGTTTTACGAATGAACTCAGCTCGCTCCTGCAACTTTTTTATGTTCGGCCCGTCTTTTCTAAAGTGTTGTATTCGATCAATTAGTTCTGTTGTTGAGGCGGACAGGTAGTCGTCGCCGAACATGCCTCCCTTCGCTTTGCACCCAAAGATCGGGAGACACAGAAGCATCGCATTGGTAACTGACGTTCCTCCGCCTTCGGGGAAGCTGTCAATGTAAGCCTTGGCATTCCTCATCTGACGAATGGTAGCATCCCTGGTTTGTGTGCCGAGGATCTCCAAATTTCTTTTTGCCTTATCAGACAGCTTACTGAAGGGGGTGGCGTTACCCACTCCAATAATTTTAAGTTTTTCATCAAGTTTTCCACAAAGTTCTTCAACGAAATCTACGAAGATTGTGGAATTATCCAGATGATATTTGTGGGCGCCGCCGACAGTAATGAAGTAGTTGCCGGTAACTTTGTCTTCAGTTGGCTCATTACTGACATTCAGATCCGTACATGGAATTCCAAGAAAAGATTGGCTTTTGGGATGACGGAATGCTTGCGTTGATAACCAACTTCCTGCCGAGATTTCGAGTACGGTAGAGCATTGAGACGGCCCGTAACTGAAATGAATATCTGCATGGTTTACAAACAGACACGGTATCCCCTCGCGTTCTGCAAATATTGCTGCGCAACATGCGACGATGTCATCTGGATGGATGTGTAATACGACCGCCTTGCTCTGCAAAAACAAGTTCGTCAGGCTATTGAGCTTCTCTAGGTGTGAGCCGCTGCAGATGTGCGTAGCAATACCCGACTGCTTGATATCTGATGCTACATTCGGCGTGACATTTCGCGTGATCGCAAGTTGTACGTGCTCGCCTCGCTGAGCTTGCTCTTTTGCGAGGTTAACACACAGGGGGGTATGACCACCGACGTCGTACCCTTCGGACAGTACATGGGTTATCGCTCCCTTTGTAACTGTTTTACCGTTCGTCGTGATTGCGGAGGAAACTTTGTGAAATACGTGTCTTTCGACCTCCGGACATGCCCATCTACTGGTTGTATTCAGCCAGTGAAACTTCCCGTAATGTTCGGCCAGATTGAATAGCTGGTTTAAATCTTCACTTTTTTCTATAGCTTGTAGAAGTACACCATCAATCTTGATTGCGAGTTGTTCTTTAGCTGGGCCGTGCATTCAACTTGCTTTCTCTTTCGGGGGTCCAATAAGCTTTTCTAGCCGAGAAAATCAAGGACGTGGTCCGCGACAATATTTGCGTCCGTTTTGGACATATGTGGTCCCATCGGTAGGCTCAGGACCTCTTGCGCCATCTGATTGGCAATTGGATAGCTCGTAGCGGCAATTCGTAGTTCTGAATATGCTTCTTGACGGTAGGGCGGAATTGGGTAGTGAATTAGGGTACCTATCTGATTGGCTGCAAGGGCTTTTTGCAGTCGATCCCGCTTTGGATGCCTTATGACAAACAGATGCCATGCATGACCACAGTTTGCGGGGCTGGTTGGGAGAACAAGTTCGGTATCTCTGAGTTTATCAAAATAAACATTCGCAATATCCTTACGGCGCGCATTCCAAGTGTCGAGGTACTTAAGCTTGACCTGTAGCATTGCAGCCTGAAGTGGGTCTAACCGACTGTTCATTCCTTTAAGCTGGTTCTGGTATTTGACCGCAGAGCCATAGTTTCGAATTAACTTTAGTTTGTGTTCGATCTTCTTTGAATTGGTTGTGATGGCGCCACCATCTCCGAAAGCTCCCAGATTTTTTCCTGGATAGAAGCTCCAGCAGACTGCATCTCCGTGGCTGCCAATCTTTTTGTTATTGTAAGTCGCGCCATGAGCTTGAGCTGCGTCTTCAATTAGAAAGATAGAGTTTCTTTTGCAGAACTGTTGTATCCCAACAATATCGGCAGGAAGCCCATATAGGTGTACTGCTATGACAGCACGCGTCCTGGGAGTTAGTGCGCTGCCAAGCTGTTCAGCACTCAGATTAAACGTTCGCTGATCGGGCTCGACTGCTACTGGCACAGCACCGACAGCGGACACAGCCAGCCAGGTCGCAATAAAGGTATGTGAGGGAACAATAACCTCGTCGCCTGGGCCTATGTCTAATGCCTTTAGGCTAAGCACCAACGCGTCAAGTCCACTTGCCACGCCAACACAGAAACGTGCTTCACAATATGTTGCAAAGTCACGTTCAAAATTCTCGACAAACTCGCCAAGTATATAAATGCCTGAATCCATAACCGTCTGATACGCTTGGTCGAGCTCTTCCTTGATCTCCAGGTAGCTAGCTCTGGGGTCCAAAAAGGCAACAGTCATTCGTTGCTCCATCGGGCACGCATGAATTCAGCGTAATCGCGATGATAATCTTCCTCGCGATAAACACTCGATGCGAGTACCATGCAGACAGACCCAGAGGAAAAGTTGTCGAGTTCACGCCAAATCATAGGGCAGATATAAAGGCCATAATAGGAGCGATTGAGATGGTAAGTTTTCTTATCTTTTCCGTCGTCAATGGTGATGTCAAAGCTACCTGACATTGCAACTATAAGTTGATGAAGGTTTTTATGGGCATGGCCGCCACGGACTCCACCTCCTGGAACGTCATAAAGATAATAAACGCGCGCTATATCGAAGGGGATATGGTGAGTTCCCTCAACAAAGGTCAGGCTGCCTTGATCGCTGGATATTTTTGGTAGTTCGATGATTTTGCACCCATCAATCGACATCGAAAGGGCCCCGTGGCTGTCTGTAAAACGCTTCAACTCCAACACAGTAGCACATTCTTTTGGGAGAATATAACGCTCAGTTTTCGCTTTTGTGTTTGGCAGAAGGTTTAGTTGGTTAGGTGTTTGCGTAGGAGCAGTTGTTCCCAGAGAGAAGCATCAAACATCGATACGGACGGAATAATGGCATCTGGAGAGCACGCTTCAAAGGCCGATTTAAGAGTGTGACCGGTTTCTACAGCTACGGTTAAGATATCTAGTGCTTTGCCCGTACAGATATCTTCGCAGGTATCCCCGACGATAATGTCGGCTGCGCGTGGGACTGTGCGCGACTTTATTGCTTCTTCCTTGCTCGATTTTGCGAGCGTGACGATTACATTTTTGAAAAACCTGCTCCAACCCAGATCTGCTAACTGTTTTTCCACGCCGATGGAGGACTGACGAGCAGTGACCAGATGCAAATCTGAGTAAGTCGATAACTTCGATAAAAAGTTCTCGGCGCCCGGGAGGGGACAGTCTAGTGCCAAAAGCTCGGGATTTTCGATCTCTGATAGCCATCCGGCTTTGAAGTTTGTGACTTGCCGAGGGTTTAACCGAAGAATATCCGTCAGCAGGGATTCTTGAGTCAGTCCGGTATTCTTGAGGTCCCAGTATTCTGAGAACGAAATTTTTCGGCTTGTTGGATTGAGTTCACTGAAGAGTCTGTACAGACGTTTGCTCGGATCAATCAACGTACCGTCAAAATCAACATAGAGGTTTTTGTCAGATGGAAGCGTCATTTATTCGCTCTGCCTCAAAAAACTCTGCTTCGTCGTATCTGTTTGACAGTTTTGAGTCGAATGCAATCTCGAGTTCAATTATGTAGGGCTTATGGTCGGCTAGAGACTCTTTGAGAGTGGAAATTTCATCGAGAGTCTTGATGCAGACATATTCGATACCGTACGCCGTCGCTACTGCATTTAAATCGACGCATTGAAACTCATCTCGATTGGAGCCGTAGTAATGATTGTTGTAATATCGAGACTGAACCTCTCTCATCATTCCTAGCGTATTATTATTAAATACTAGGCACTTGATGGGGAGTTTGCGGTGTCCAATGAACATCAACTCTTGGATGTTCATTTGTAATCCTCCATCACCAGTAAAGCAAATAACCTGCTTGTCCGGATGAGCTATTTGGGCCCCAATAGCGCAGGGAAGCGAAAATCCCATACTTCCCAGTCCGGAGGAATTTAGGATGCGCTGCTCCCCGCGGGATCTGAAACCTTGAGCGACCCACATTTGGTTGTGACCAACATCAGAAGTGATTATCGCATTATGGCTTATAATATCGGACAGTTTTTCGACTGCTTTAACGGGGTCGAGACCCACGGTGTTAAGGTAAGCATTTTTCTTATATTTTTTTTCCCACTCTTGGATTATCGCATGCCAATGAGAAAAGTCAGGAAATGAAAAACCGGCACACTCAGAGTTTATGTTTTGCAGGAAGTGCTTCAAGTGTGATTTTACGGTTATTTCTTCTTTAAAAATTCGATGAAGCTCATTTTCGTCTATGTCGACATGAACAACCTTAGCGCCACTGTATTTGGACGGGTCTTTTCCTACTTGCCGTTGCCCAAAACGCGCTCCTAGGGCGATGATAAGATCGGAATTCTGAATTGCCATATTGGCATAAGTATTTCCGTGAAGCCCCGCGAAACCATAGTTTTCTTCAACACTGTCCAAGCCCATTAGGGTAGCTATAACTGGTATACCCGACAGTTTTGCAAATTCTCGTACTTCTGTGTGGGCTTTTGCTGTTCGAATGCCACCTCCGACCAAAATTGTAGGACGTATAGAACCGGCAATCAGTTTTTTGATTTGGGGGATTTTTAGGTCAGGAATGCTCAGGGCTGGAGGGGTAAATCCGTGAAGGCTCTCAGGTACTATTTCTGCAAACTGAACATCTATAGGGATATCGAGAAGCACAGCACCAGGGCGACCGGATACCGAAAGATGATAAGCTTTTTCCAGCTCAAACCTGATTTCTTGTGGATTGTCGATAAGTTTGGCGTATTTTGTGATCGGCTTTACAATTGCAGTAATGTTAAGATCTTGAAAGCCATTTTGGCGTGCGTTTCCCTTTGTGAGTATATTGCTACGGTAATCTTGGCCAGTGATAAACAGTGTCGGGGTTGAATCCAGATAGGCATTGGCAATACCTGTAACCAGATTGGTGGCGCCTGGGCCAGAAGTTGCCAAAGCGACACCGACAGTATCGGTTACTCGACCATACGCATCGGCCGCAAAAGAAGATGCTTGTTCATGGTAGTTTTGAATATACACGATCTGTCCGGTTGCGACCATTTCGTCAAGCATCTTCAGAATGGCGCCACCAGAGTATCCAAAAACATGCCTTACATTTTTGGAAACGAGGAATTCAGCAATATATTTTGCGACATTCATTTTCATGGGGCCTCGTTGAGCAAAGCGCGAATTTCTGCTGCTGTCGTCAGAAGCGGGGCGCGATCCATAGCCCTTAACCAAAGCAATCCATCAGGAAGAGGATTCCGCATCTTGGCCTCTTTGGGAGGAAGGCGATTGTACAGTACGATGTCTTTCAGGATCGCAGGCATATTGAGGCCGGCTTCTGCGAAGAACTGAATCGTGGTAAAAAAACGAGAAATATTGATCTCTGTAGGGTTCGGGACGCCATTCTTATCGTAAGTCATATCGACACCATATATACCATGAGGCGTCTTACTTACGGCCCGAACGGCATTTTTTCCTATTTCCTCAACTTCGGGATCAGAACAGGTTTCACCAATTTTCGTAACCCCGGTTACCCCTGAAGGACTAAGGGAACTGTGGGCCCAGCCTTTGCGCCGCCTTGATTGGGAAACGACCAGATCGCCATCTTTCCAGATTGATAGCCAAGTCACTGTTTGGCTTGTTAACAGTTCTGCTGCAGAAAAATGTCCCCAACCATCATACCGCTCAATCCATTCGATTGCTTCATTTAAGTCGTTGGTGGGAAAGGCACCTTTTCCTCCGCCACCAATTTCAGTAGAGCGAAGCCAGATTGTGCCTTCTTCGTCGCCTAAATTTTCTAGTGCGACTTTTAAGTCTTGCGGAGTGTTAATTAGTATATTTTCTGGGACCACTAAGCCATGACTTTTGAATTTTTCCCAAGACTTGAATTTGTGAACGCAAGTATCAATCGTTTCAAAATCAGGGACCAGCATTCTTACGCCGGTGGCTTCAATCTCGTCACGAAATTTAAGCGCGGTCCAAAGCTCTAAGTCATGTTGAAAATGAATCATATCGGGCTTAAGTGCCGCGAGTGTTGCAAGAAATTTAGTCTTGTAATCAGGATGTTGTGAGTGTGGTATCAAGTAACGAACGTCGGCATCACACATCACTAGGTCGATTGGATCAGAGCCAAACCCGATGATTTGTTCGCCGCTGTTGGCCATGCGCAAACAATTTATAACCCCGTTAGCCTGAGCGCTTCCTGCACCTGTGATAATAATTTTTTTCATTGTTCTTGAGTGTCCGATACGAGTTCGGCATAACCCATGCCATCCATACCGTAATGATTTCCACAGTAGAACAGATAGACCTTATCTTTGAATTGGAAGCGCTCGGCAAAAGCAATCATTTCGCTATCCCAACCTGAGTTGGACACATCAATACCGATCTCCTCGTCTCTTCTTTCAAAATCGATACCATTTTTTGAGATCGCATATCCAAGACGATACCCCTGCGAAAGGCTCCGAATTGAGTATATGATGTGGTGCAAGTCGGCTTCTTTCCATAGTGTGCATTTCGCAATTCCATGTTCATCGCGACTTTTGAACGTTAAAGAAGTTTTTCCGGGCGACCGAGGCCATTCCGTTGGGCTGTTGGAGGATAGGTATTTCAGGTCATAAAGCGGAAGCTTTTTGCCGTTGCTGTTGATCCAGCCGTCTTCAGTATCGGCAGTATACCACATACGGTAAGTTCCACCTTCTTTTAGCACGAAGGGAGCACACCGAGTTGACTTCTCTCCTGTCGTGCGATCAAGCATTGGTGAATGCGAACTGATTTTGCGGAAAGACTTGCCGTTGTCATCACTTACAGCTACGCCAGCAAAAATCATGTAGGGGACTTTTACGCATAGTTGATATCCAGAGTAATAAAGGAACAGCTTATTGCCATCCTCTAGAATGGAAGCGGTTACGACGCCATTGTCATCAAAGGCACCGTCGGCACCAATATCAAGAACGGGTTGTTGGCTGTAATCAAGAATCTCAGAAGGATTGCTTGGAGATACATCGACATAACCAATTCTGCCGACATTGTTTTCGTCGCACATGGTGACGAAAATGCGAAGTCGGTCGTCATTGATCAGATGAGGTACCGGAACCATGGTGTTGCGTTGGTACCAAGGTAAATTAAACGTCTTATTGTTGCAGATGAGACCTTTCTTTAACCACTGCATCCAAGATTCCATTCAATTTGAAGTGATTTTTGCATTTTCGCACATGCCTATGATCAGCATTAAGTTTTGGTGCAGACGACTAGCCATAGGTGAACTGCGTCGCCCCAAAAATCATCTTTGGCGCTACCAATGGAAATATCCTTAAACCCATGCGTCAAGTAACTTCGGACTTCGTCTTCGGTTTTGAACTGCTTCATCAATGTGCCAACACGAACGCCGTATGGGTCTTCGGTGATCCTCATATGGCCTTCCCCAGTATCAATCGCATTTCTCATGATGAACGTGCTGGGCATAGGCAGGGAATGAATGAAAAGCCCGCCGGGTTTTAAAACGCGGTGGATCTCTGCGAGATTATCCTCGTACTTGTTCCCTTCATCCATGTAGTACGATGAGCTACTAGCGACGATACAGTCGAAGAAGGAGTTCGCGAACGGAATTGAAGTATTGCGTCCAACCCGGGCGTCGACGCTGATGCCTTTTCTCTGATAGAGCCGTTCTGTGATCAGCTTGCATATGGATTCGGTGATCTCGGTGCCATAAAGCTCCATACCAAGATCATGAAGCAACTGAAAGTTGCGGCCATCGCCAAAGCCTAAGTCCAGAACTTTTTTGCCCCGGAGAAGTTTGTGGTCGATTTTGAGTTTTTCGTAGGTCCCCAAGAAGGCTCTCACCAGAAACTCCGACGGATACACGTCTACCTCGGATGCTTTATAATGCCCGGTATAGTCTGTTTTCTTCGTGCTACTGGGAGAATAGCTCATCGCATCGGTCCTTATTTGGCGGATCAGGGTGTTTGTTCAAAACTTTAGCATGCGAAGTCTGCCGAAACATTCTAAGTTTGCGTGAGATTTGAACCAGCGTTAAATGATTGGTGCAAAAGTGATACAGAGTTCGGGCAATAACAGAGTTCATATAGTTCGATATGACGGTAGCTCAGCGGAAGCTTGGCGCTCAATAGTTGTTGTTGCCGACAACGGTCACTTTATGTTTGACTGGGCCTATATGGACTATCACGAAGATCGCTTTGATGACTGCTCTTTCCTCGTGTACCGGGATCAGCATCTAATTGGGGTTGTTCCGGGAAATATTCGAGGTGAGGCGTGGTGTAGTCATGGCGGTTTGACCTTTGGTGGTCTGTTGCTGTTGCCCAAGTTCAACAGAATATCAGTCGTTAAAGAAGTGTATGATATGCTGTTTTCCACTCTGCTCGGGCAGGGCGTTAAGGCGGCCTTCGTTAAACCAGTTCCATGGATTTATCATCGAGTACCCGCAGAGGGCGAAATTTATGCTCTTAACGCGATTGCTGATGCGAGGTGTTTGACTGAAGTTACGACAACTGTGGATTTGAAGGCAGATGCAAAGCCGTCGAGCCTGAGGCTGCGTGGTCGCAAACGCGCTTTGAAAGCTGGATTCTCAGTAGTTCAAAGTAATGATTTCTCGTCGTTCTGGAAAATTTTAAGCGCTCGGTTGCAAGAAAAGTATGAGCGAATGCCCGTGCATTCCTGTGAAGAGATCATCCTTTTGGCGGCTCGGTTTCCAAAGCAAATAAAACTGTTCTTGGTTAACGACGATCAGGGAATTCCACAAGGTGGTACCGTGATTTTTGAGACTGAGACTGTTGCGCATGCCCAGTATATTTCGGCGACCCCTGACGGAATGAATAACGGGGCTTTGGACCTGTTGTTTCTTGAGGTCATTGAACAGTATCGAAGTATTGGAAAACGGTACTTTGACTTCGGAATTTCAACGGAAAATGATGGGAAGTACCTGAACGAACAGCTTGCATCGTTCAAGGAGGGCTTTGGCGGGCGCAGTGTGGTGCACCACAAGTTTGAAATCGGCCTTTAATTTAAAATTGATGTATCGCTGTCACCGTTGGCGGAAATCGTTCGCTTCTGCAAACAGAAAAGATTTTTGATTATGACTCCCCAAAGACTCTACAACATCTGTATCGTTCAGCCTCCTGGTTACATTCATTCGCTGGCGTTTGCAGAGTTGGCAGAGCTTCTGATGTATTCGATCCGCGATGCCGGGCGTCCGGCGCAGATCCAGACCAATCAGTTTGTGCAAGGGGCGGTTAACGTTATTGTCGGGGCGCATTTGCTTGGTGTGTCGGCTCTGCGTGCTGTGCCGGAGGGGACGATTATTCTCAATACCGAACAGCTGACCGGGGTTGCAGAAAAATGGCGGGAGCAACTTACGGGCTGGTTTGAGTCAGGTCTTGAAATCTGGGATTACAGCCCGGCCAATATCGATGTCATCAAGGCTCTGGGGGCCGAGAAGGTCCGCCACTTGCCGATTGGCTTCCAGAGGGAACTCCAGCGCATTGATATCAGTGTCGAACAGGACATTGATGTTCTGTTTTATGGTTCAATCAATGAGCGTCGGCGCGAAATCCTGAAAGAGATCGAAGGCAGGGGGCTTAACCTCAAGGTGTTGATGGGGGTTTACGGCAAGGAACGGGATCAGTGGATCGCGCGATCCAAAGTCATCCTGAACCATCATTTCTATGAGAGTCAGATTTTTGAAATCGTGCGCGTGTCCTACCTTTTGACCAACGCCAAGGCCGTGGTGGCGGAAGTAAACCCCGAAACGGTGATTGATGACCGGTTCCGCAAGGGGGTTGTCGATGTCCCATATGCCGGTTTGGTGGACGCCGTATGTGACCTGGTTCAAGATACGACCAAGCGCAAGGCACTGCAGCGTCGTGCATTGAACAGTGTCATCAAATATCCGCAGGTTGATTTCACCAAACCACTTCTGGAATTCACTCATTAAGGCTGATCACCATGGCCAGAGCACTCACGCGTCTGAAAGTTACAGCGTGCCGTGCCAGTGCAGTGTTCGCGCTTGTGTGTGTCACTGTATTTTTATCATTGCGTCCAACATCTGCGCAGGATCTGTCGCAAGTCCTCTATCGCTTTGAGAACCGCGCGCTGACATTGGGCCGTTATGGCGCAGTGGCGGTGTTTCAGGAACGGCTTTTTAGTCAGGCGGCGAACTGTGCGGGCAAATCGGCCGGCAGCTATGGCGCGCCGGACGGCATTGTCGGTGCAAAGACACGACAGGCGATCATTGATCTGCAGACTTGCCTGAATGCGTCGGTGCGTGCTGCGTTGGGGGCCGAGAGTTACGGAGCCATTACGGTCGGGCTTTGGCGATTGATGATGCCAGCCCAAATGCCGCCGCCCGATGCCATTACCCGTGCCAATCATCTGACCTTCGCACTGGAAGGCACGGATTACGACGCGATCCAGTTCAATTTCTGCCAGTCGCGCAACCCGAGGAGCGGCAAGCGATATCTGGAAGGGGATCCGTGGTGTTATACTAACGATCCCAATGCCTATCTGACCTGGGGGCCGCGCGGGGCGACCGCCGGGGCAGGGGCGGAAATCCAGCAGATTGTCTTTGCCGCCGAACGGGCCAATCCCGGATTGCTCAATGCCGTCTTTGGCCCGCATACGGATGCGATGCACCGGTTGGCGCTGGGCAATAATCAAAGTGCGTTTGATATCCTGTGTGCGATCTGGATCGATCCGAAACGTCGGGCCGATTTCACCGAAAGGTTCGCACGATATGGTGCATTGCCCGAAGTGCAGCGTGCCTATCGCCGCGTTTATGATGCAGCCAATGCCGATGGCGGAAAAATCGCCCGGTTTTTCAAGATTTATGCTGCGCTAAAGCCTGTTATCGGTCGTGATCCGACGGAAATTGATCTGGCTTATTTTATCGACATGGCGACACATGGCATGGCCCCGCCCGGCAATGTTTCCGATCTGTCGTCAAAGATGGTCAGGTTTGCCAGCCGGACGCGCAAGGTGCCAAGCCCGGGAGAATTGCGCCGCCAGCTTGCCGCGTGGTTGCCATCCCAGCACAAATATAACGACCGGATCGCACGTGATGCGATTTTCCTGATTGATGATCCGGAAATCACATTGTCCGATACCCATCGCCGTATCTGGCAACAGCGATCGGGCTTGAAAGCCAGCGATTTTGGTCTTTCGGATCATCGATATGTTGCTGATTATCCGGTGGCAGCACCGACGGGTTTTGAGAAAATCGAACGGTTTTATACTGTTCTGCCTGAGGATAAGCGCGCTTGTCCGGCCAATGTGCGCAAATCCCGACGTCCGTAAAAGGCAACTTTTCCCTGTGATGCATGTCATCCCTGCATGGGGCATGATCGCGCAATGCAGGGGAAATACCGCCTAAGGGCTTGCATCTCCGGGGCTTGTTTGCCAACATCCGCCCGTTGATCGCGCCCGGTGACCATAAAGGTCTGGGCGAGCCTAAAGGAGCAGGATTTGAAATGAGCGACGTTAAGGTCAAAGTCGGAATTCTCGGTGCCAGCGGATATACCGGGGCGGAACTGGTTCGTATTCTTGCGCACCATGCCGCTTCTGAAATCACCCTGCTGACCGCAGACCGACGCGCCGGGCGTCCGTTCGGGGAGGTTTTCCCGCATCTTGCCCATCTGAAATTGCCGACCATGATCCGGATCGAGGATGCCGACTGGTCGATGGTTGATGTCATTTTCTGTGCGCTGCCGCATGGCACGACGCAGGAAGTGATTGCCGGGTTGCCTGATCATGTCAAAGTTGTCGATCTGTCGGCGGATTTCCGGTTGTTTGATGCCGCGACCTACAAGGAATGGTACGGGGCGGAACATGCCGCACAGGATTTGCAGAAAGAGGTCGTTTATGGCCTGACTGAACTGCACCGTGAAAAGATCAAAAAGGCGCGTGTGGTGGCCAATCCGGGATGTTATCCAACCCCGGTGCAGCTTTCGCTGACACCGCTTCTGGAACAGAAGCTGGTGCATGCCGATGACATCATCATTGATGCGAAATCCGGTGTCACCGGTGCGGGCCGTTCGCCCAAGGAAGGCATTCTGTATGCCGAGGTCACCGAAGGCATTCATGCCTATGGCACCGGCGGGCACCGCCATGCGCCAGAAATCGAGCAGGGCCTTGCCTGGGCCGCAGGGCAGGATGTCGTGGTGAACTTTTCCCCGCACCTGATGCCGATGAGCCGCGGTATCCTTGAAAGCATCTATGTCAAAATGACCGATGGCACGACGGTCGAAGACATTCAGGCCGCCCTTGAAAAACGTTATGCCGATGAGCCGTTCGTTCGGGTCCTGCCGTTTGGCGTAACCCCGCAGACACGTCACGTACGTGGATCGAACTATGTTCTGATCGGGGTGGTCAAGGATCGTGTGCCGGGCCGCGTGATCATTGTGGCGGTCGAAGACAACCTTGTTAAAGGGGCATCTGGCCAAGCTGTCCAGAACATGAATGTCATGCTGGGCCTGCCGGAAACCATGGGGCTCGAGATCGAGCCGCTGTTCCCGTAATCCGGTATCGGATCGTCAAAACAGAAAAAAATGGGGCGCTGTCCAAAAGGATTGCGCCCCTTTTTATTTTTCAAGCGCGCGTTCAAGCACCCTGAAGATGCGTTCATTCTGACATTGGGCGACGTTAAAGCGCATCAGGTTTCCAGCTGTTTGCGAGATGCTGAAAACATTTCCGGGGGCAAGAACCACACCATCGGAAAGCGCGTTTCGGGCCAGGGTTGCCGCATCCATGTGATCGGGCAAGCGGCACCATAAAAACAGACCAGCATCGGGATTGATTGCCGGTGTGATGCCAAGGTTGCGAAGCCGGGTTTCTGTGATGGTCATCGTGCGTGCCAGTCTATCGCGCAGGGTTTCCATATATTTGCGATAGGTGCCGTCCTTGAGAACCGCAAAAATCAGTTCGGCGGATAAATTCGGACTGGAAAAACCGGTTGCGATTTTAAGATCGGTCAGACCGTCGATCCAGTCCGCAGAGGCTGCGATATATCCGCATCGAACCGACGCCGAGAGGGTTTTGGAAAAGCTGCCGATATGGATTACGCGATCTAGCCCGCCCAGTGCGGCCAGCCGCGGGGCAGGGGTGTTTTCGAAATCGGCAAAGATATCATCTTCGATGATGATCAGGTCGTGCTGTTCGGCGATGTTCAAAACCCGATGCGCAACCATTGGCGAAAGTGACGCACCGGTCGGGTTGTGCAAGCCGGAATTGGTAATGTAAAGGCGCGGTTTCGTTGTTACGGCTATCCGGGCAAAGGCACCCACATCCGGGCCATTTTCGGTAAAGGGGACGCCAACGATATTGGCGCGATGCGCGCGCAAGAGTGCCTGAAAATTGAAATAACACGGATCATCAACCAAAACCGTATCGCCCGGTGCGATCAAAAAACGGCACAGCATGTCGATTGCCTGGGTTCCTGACTCTGTCAGAAGCAGATGGTCGGGATGGGCATCAATGCCGTAACCCGCCATGCGACGCGACAGGAAATGACGCAAGGATGCCAGGCCAAGCGGAGTTCCGTAATCGACCAGTGTGGCGTCATCGGCGCGCGACAGTTTGCGCAAGGCGCGCCTGATTGCGGTTTCGGGCATCCAGTCCGCCGGAAGCCAGCCGCAACCGGGTTTTAGCATATCGGGGCGCGCATCAAGCGACTGTCGTGAGACCCAGAACGGATCAATCGCCCGGTCCAGTTTCGGTCCGATCCGGGCGATTGAAAGCGGGGCGGTATGAGGGGCGACATAAAACCCCGATCCGCGTCTGGCCTGAATAACGCCTTCGGCCACCAGTCGATCATAGGCTTCGACAACCGTCGAATTCGACACCTTCATTTGACGGGCAAAGCCACGGATGGATGGCAGACGATCCCCCGCAAGCAGGTTGCGCGTGCCAATCCGGTCGCGAATGACATTCATGACGCGGGTGACAAGTGTTCCGTCATCGGGTTGTTTTGATGCCCCGTCAGGTGCCACTGTATTGCTCCTGTAATCAGTACAGTTTGTTCAAATTGTATTTTATTGTGTCTGTTCGATTCGATGCTGGCAAGCCATAGATAAACCTTCGCACATGACGGAGGTTTTGATGGCAATTGCAGTTCAAAGATCAAGTGGCGGCTGGATCAGCGGGTTGATCGGTATCCTGATTTTCAGCGGATCGCTGCCTGCGACCCGGATTGCTGTCATGGATTTCGATCCGCTGTTTCTTACGGTGGCGCGTGCAACGATTGCCGGACTGCTTGCCGCGACTTTGCTTCTGATATCGCGGCCAAACCGTCCACAGAAATCAGACTGGATGTCGTTACTGGTGGTTGCCGGTGGGGTGGTTGTCGGGTTTCCGTTGTTAACGGCCCTTGCGCTTGAACATATCACGTCAGCACGATCAATTGTCTTCATCGGTTTGCTGCCTTTGGCGACAGCGATTTTTGGCGTCTTGCGCGGTGGTGAAAGGCCACAACCCGTATTCTGGCTGTTTTCGATTGTCGGTAGCGGCTTGGTCGCCGGATTTGCCGCCACGGGAAGCAGTGCCGGGGCGTTACGCGGTGATCTTTTTATGCTTGGCGCGGTTATCGTTTGCGGGCTTGGCTATGCCGAGGGTGCAAAACTGTCGCGCCGTCTTGGTGGATGGCAGGTGATCTGCTGGGCGTTGGTGATATCGCTTTTGCCGATGGCGGCATTCTGCGTTGCGACCTTGCCAGATAGCTTTGCCGGAGTTGGCGGTCCTGCATGGTTTGGTCTTGGTTATGTTTCTCTGTTCAGCATGCTGATCGGTTTTTTCTTCTGGTATCGGGGACTGGCGCTTGGCGGCATTGCCGGGGTCGGGCAATTGCAATTGTTGCAGCCGTTCTTTGGTCTGCTTTTGGCGGGAATGGTCTTGGCGGAACCTGTTGGCGTGACCATGATGGCGGTCACCGTCGGGGTCGTTGCCTGTGTTGCCGGGGCAAAGCGGTTTTCCCGATAAGACGACGGCTTTATTCATTCGCTGTGGATTGGTTTGCCTGCATCCGCTGCATCGTCACTGGCAGGCCAGTAACGTGCATGTACCCTGGCAATAAAACCCTCTTCGCGCAGGTCGGTGATGATTTTCGATATCTGGTCTGTCTGGCTCATTAGCGGGGAATTGCGCGATACCGCAATGTGGATGTCGTTGTGATGGTCCGGGCGAAATGCGGCCTTGCGGATGATATCATCAAGGTTGTTGCGCCGGATTTCAAAATCGACATTGGCATCAGACCCGACAATGGTATCGACGCGATTTGCCTCAAGCATACGCAGAAGCAGCATTTCGCTGCTGGCTTCGAATTTGTTCAGCGATCTATCGCTATCGAATGGTTCGAAATAGCGGGAATCAACGACTGATCCGACTGCAAGCGTTTTAAGATCGGTATATTGCGCGATGTGCGTATTTTTGCCTTGCCGGACATAGAAAACCGGGCTGACGCGGCTATAGGGTGGTTTGATGTAAAACGCGAATTTTTCGCGTTCGGCGGTGTAGGCAAAGCTTGAAAGAATATCGATATTGCCATATTCAAGCATTTTAAGACATCGCCGCCACGGGCAGGGATGTAGCGACAGAGCCTTGTCCATGCGATGGGACAGTTCTGTCAGGATCGCCATGTCGATCCCGTGTCGTCCTGTTTCATCGTCGATCACGAATGGTTCCCAGATCGAAAATGCCACGCGCAATTCGCTTGAGCTTGGCCCGGTGGACTGCGCGTACGCATCGCCATTCGTAAGGATTGTGCCGCAAAACGCCGTTGCCGCCATCATTATCATGATGCTGGCGCGACGGAAGCCTGCAAAGAGGGAAAAATACTGAATTGCGTGCATCTTCACGATTTGAATGAGAACGGGGTTTCCATATCCACATGTTAGAATTTAAACTGCCAAATCAAGATGCCGCTATTTTCCCGGTAACGGGCAAGTGCAGTGCCAGTGAAAACCGATCCCAGAAGTGAAAGGTCGTTAGACCATGATCCTGTCCTATCGCGGGGTACGCCCGACTATTGACGAGACGGCCTTTATCGCGCCGAATGCGACCATCATTGGCGATGTTGAAATCGGGGCGGAAACCGGGATCTGGTTTGGCTGCGTCATTCGTGGTGACGTGCATGAAATTCGTATCGGATCGCGGACCAATATTCAGGACCTGACCATGGTGCATGTCGCCAAGGGAAAGTTTGGAACCTATATCGGCGACGATGTTACTATTGGCCATTCCGCCGTCATCCATGCCTGCACACTTGAAGACAGAAGTTTCGTCGGCATGAGTGCCACGGTCATGGATGGTTGCGTGATCGAGCAGGGCGCAATGCTGGGGGCGGGGGCGCTTTTGGCACCCGGAAAACGCATTCCGGCGGGGGAACTTTGGGCAGGTGTCCCGGCACGCAAGGTGCGAGATCTGACGCAGGAAGAAATCGAGTTTTTCAAAGTATCTGCGGATCGTTATGCCGATCTTGCGCAGGAATATCGTGTGACAATTCCCGAGGACCTGAAATCTGAGTAACAATCGCGATTGTCAAACGCAGAGGATCTTCTTGCCTGTGGCAGGACGCTACGATAGCAAGTAATTCAGAAAAACCATATGAACAGGCCGCGCGCCACCACGCCCGGCGATCAGGAAACGGAACCGGGAAATGACGCGTTGGCAGGCGAACGGTGTAATCGTCTTTGTTGCCCTTATTTGGGGTACGACTTTTGTCGTCCAGCAAACCAGCATGGACAATATTGGCCCGCAATATTTTACCGGTGTGCGGTTCCTTTTGGGGACGTTTGTGGTGCTGCCGTTTGCGCTGCGTGAATTGCGCAAAATGAAGCGCGAAGGACGGACGCTTTCGAGGGTCAACACGCTTGGCCTTATCGTTACCGGCGTTTCAATGTATCTGGCCAGCATCCTGCAACAGATCGGCATCATGGATACGACCGTGACCAATGCTGCGTTTCTGACGGCGTTTTATGTGCCTCTGGTACCGGTACTGGCTTTCGCTGTTTTCCGGGCAAAGCCGCATTGGTCGGTTTGGCCGGGCGGAATAATGTGCGTTTTGGGTACATATCTTCTGAGTGGCGGGAACCTGTCGGCACTTGGTAAAGGTGACTTCTGGGTGATGGGAAGTGCGCTGTTCTGGGCTGTTCAGGTGGTGATGATCGGTATAATGGTGACGCGCACAAATACCCCCGCGCTGGTCGCTGCCGTTCAGTTCTTTATTACCGGTCTGCTTGGCATGGCGATGGGCGGCATGTTCGAGACTTTCAGCTTTGCCGATATCCAGAATGCCGGATTTGAAATTCTTTATGCCGGGATCATGTCGGCCGGGATCGCCTTTACCCTGCAGGCGGTGGCGCAGAATTATACCGAAGCAGCAGATGCCGCGATCATCATGAGTGCCGAGGCGGTATTTGCCGCAATTGCCGGGGCGTTTTTCTTGGGCGAGCGGTTGGCACCCGCCGAATATGCCGGATGCGGTGTTATCCTTGCCGCGATCATTGGGGTGCAGTTGTTGCCGATGATGGGGCGTCGGCCCAAAGTTGCCATTTGATCAATATCGGGGGTTTCATCGCCCCGAATTAAAGGACGGTAACCATTGACCTTTATCAAGGCAGGGTGCAATTAAGGTATTGTAAGTGATTATTGGTCGCGATCATGCGGCCACCAGTGAATACCGGATATCGAACATGCCTGTCTTGTCGCGCGTTTCCAGCATGCCCCTTCGCGGGTTTCTTCACCTTGGTTGTGCGTTTGCAACTACGATGCTGATGATTGGTGCCGGTGGTGTCGGGATTACCAGTGCAAAGGCGCAAAATGGCCTTGGCGCGCCGAATTCGTCCGCGGCCTTGCTGGCGGAACTGGCAAGCAATACGTCTTCGTTTGCAGATAAAGCGGCACTGGGCGAAGCACTTTATTTCGATACCAACCTGTCAAAAAACCGGACGCAGGCCTGTGCGAGTTGTCATGAACCGACAACTGGGTTCCGTGATCCGCGTTCCGAAATCGCCCATGGGGCCTATTCGCTTGGCGATGATGGTGCATCGCTTGGCGACCGCAATGCGCCGATGGCGGCATATGCGAAGTTCGCACCCGATTTCCATTTCAAAGAAGACGGCACGCCGGTTGGCGGGCAGTTCTGGGATGGGCGTGCGAAGGATTTGGCCGAGCAGGCCGGTGGGCCGCCGCTTAACCCGGTTGAAATGGGCATGCCTGACAAGGCAACCGTTGTCGCGCGCCTTCAGGAAGATGAAGATTACGTCGAAAGCTTCAAGTCATTGTTTGGTGACGATGTCTGGAGCGATACGAACCGTGCTTATGCTGCAATGACCGATGCGATTGCCGCGTTCGAACGCACCGATCAGTTCGCACCCTTTGATTCAAAATATGATCGTTTCCTGCGCGGGGAATACAAAATGACGCCGCAGGAAGAATTGGGGCGTGTGCTTTTCTTCTCGCAGCAATTCACCAACTGCAATGTCTGCCATCAGCTTAAATCGTCGCCGACGGCAGAGGGCGAGACATTCACAAATTACGAATATCATAACATCGGCGTCCCCAGAAACGTTGCCGTGCGGTTGGAAAATGCCAAGGACCCGGATTTTACCGACAATGGATTGCTTGATAATCCGGCAATTGATGATCCGGCCCATAAGGGCAAGTACAAAACGCCGTCGCTGCGCAATGTCGCCGTCACCGGACCGTATATGCATAACGGTGTGTTTTCCGATTTGCGCACGGTGATCAAGTTTTACAACAAATATAACAGTCGCGCGAAATCGGCCCAGTTGAATCCGGAAACCAAACAGCCGTGGGGCGATGCCGAAGTCCCCGAGACCCTTTCCCTTAAAGAGCTGGAGCAGGGGGACGCCCTTGATACCAAGCGCATAGATGCGCTGGTCGCGTTCCTTAAAACACTGACCGACGCCCGTTACGAGCCGCTTCTGGCCGAGCAGGAAGAAGTCGCAGCCAGGGCCAAGAAGAAATAGGATTACCGGCCGCGGATGGTTTCCAGCACGGCACTTTGTGCAAGATCGCCAAGTCCGGCTTCGATGGCGCGGTCAAACATTTCGGTGGCTGATCTGCCAACCGGCAGGTCAAGGCCAAGTTCATCGGCAAGCCACATGGCATAACCGGCATCTTTGGCGCGCAACGCGGTTGTGAAATGGATGCCTTCATTGTGATTGCCGCTGATCATGCCCGGGATCGTCATGACTCCGGCCCGGCTGGCAACGGCACCATTGGCAAATGCGTCTGCAACCAGATCGCCATCCAGTCCGGCCTTTTGTGCCACCGCAACCAGTTCGGCGGCAGCGGCAATGTGGACCGCCCCCAAAAGGTTGTTCATCAGCTTGTAGATTGTCCCCGATCCAATAGGCCCGAAATGCACGATACGGTTGGCAACGGCTTCCATGATCGGGCGTGCCTGTTTCAGGACGGCGTCATCCGCACCGATTAAAAACATGGTTTCGCCCGCGGCAACCTGTGCCGGCACTGCGGTGACCGGTGCATCGACATAAAGGCAGCCTGCCGTCATGATCTTGCCGGACAGTTCCAGAACGAACCCGTGCGAAAGGGTGGAACACTCGATGGCAAGCGCCCCCGGCGTCATTGCACCAAGCGCCCCATTTTCGCCCAGCCAAACGGTTTCAGATGCAATATCGTCGGCCATGAAGGAAAGGACCGCATCAACATCACTTGCCGCCTCGGCTGGTGTCGCGCAGGCAATGGCCCCCTTGGCAACCAACGGTTCGATTTTGGCAGCACTACGGTTCCAGACCTTGACCGGATAGCCTTGTTCAAGCAGGCGCGAAATCATTGCAGACGCCATGCGGCCTGCGCCTAGGAAACCGATTTTCTGGGGCATGATATTTTCCTTCGGACCAAAGAAACGGCCCGCCACCTCGGGCGGGCCGGAAATTCCAGTTATCAAGAGATGATCAGGAAAGCTGCACTTTGACATATTCACCCGGTGCCGGGCCAAGCACTTTAAGCTTGCCATCGCCCGGTTTGCGGGCGTCGACTTGCCCCCCGGAACGGCGGCTGATCCAGTTTTGCCAATCGGTCCACCATGATCCTTCATGCTGGACCGCCTTGGCGAGCCAGTCATCGGGATTTGGGGGATTGCGATTATAAGTCCAATGGCAATATTTGTTGGCTGCGGGCGGGTTCACCACACCGGCAATATGACCCGATGCCGATAGCACGAATTTCACCTGGCCTGACATCAATTGGGTTCCGGCATATGTTGCCTGCCACGGTGCAATATGGTCTTCGCGGGTGGAGAGGAAATAGACCGGGATTTTGATGTCGCGAAGGTCGATCTTTTCGCCCAGAATCGTAATGCCACCCGGTTCACGCAGCAGGTTCTTGTTATACATGTTGCGCAAATAGAAGCTATGCATTGCCTTGGGCATCCGGGTCGAATCGGAATTCCAGTACAAAAGATCGAACGGGAAGGGATCCTTGCCCAGCATGTAGTTGTTGACCACAAATGACCAGATCAGGTCATTGGCACGCAGCATGTTGAACGACATCGCCATGTCGCGGCCGTCAAGATAACCTTCCTTCGACATGCGGTTTTCAAGGCTTTCGATCTGTTCGTCATCGACAAAAACCGAAAGTTCGCCGGGTTTTTCAAAGTCGGTCAGGGTGGTAAAGAACGTCGCCGATTTGATGCGTTCATCGCCAATCTTGGCCATATAGGCCAGCATGGCCGCCAGAAGCGTTCCGCCAAGGCAGTAGCCGATAGCGTTGACTTCCTTTTCGCCGGTTGCCTTTTCGATCATGTCGAGTGCCGCAAGCACGCCGTCACGCCCGTAATCTTCAAAGCTTTCTTCGGCAAGTTTGCTGTCCGGGTTGACCCACGACAGGACAAAAACCGTGTGGCCCTGATCAACAGCCCATTTGATGAATGAATTTTCCGGGCGCAGATCAAGGATGTAATATTTGTTGATCCATGGCGGCACGATCATAAGCGGCCGTTTCGCGACCTTGTCGGTTGCCGGTTTGTATTGCAGCAGTTCCATCAGCTGCGTCCGACCGATCACCGATCCTTCGGTGGTTGCGACATTCTCGCCGATCTTGAAAGCGTCCAGATCTGTCATTTTGATCTGAAGCTTGCCCTTGCCGCGTTCCAGATCGTCCAGAAGGTTGCTAAGTCCCTTAAGAAGGTTTTCACCGCCACTTTCGATGGTGGCGCGCAGGACTTCCGGGTTGGTCATCATGAAATTGGTCGGCGAAATCGCGTCCGCAAACTGCCGGGTATAAAATTCGACCTTTTGGGCGGTTTTTTCATCCAGCCCGTCAACATCATGGACAACATTCTGCATCCATTGCGAGGACAGCAGATAGGATTGTTTGATGAAATCAAAAAGTTCGTTGTTTTCCCACGCCTCGTCGCGGAATCGACGATCCCCCTTTTGCGGGAAGGCGACAGGTTCCGATTCCTGCCCCAGCATACGCATCGTTGTATTGTGCCAGAGCATATAATATTGCTGCCACAGGTCCATTTGTGCTTCGACCAGTTTCGTCGGATTTTGCATCATATGGGTGGTCAGTTCGACAAATGCCGATCCGATATTAAGCGGGTCCGGGTCGGAAATTTCCGGGTCTTCTGCCTGTTTTGCAAGGAAGTCTGACACAAGTCTTTGACTTCTCTCCGCTATTTCTGCCATCGCTGATGACAGCTCTTCGGGATCAGGAAGATGAATTTCGGTTTCTTTGGCCTGTTGATCGTTCATGGCGCATTCCCTTATGATACGGCCGCCGGTGCATCGGAACATAAAACGGGAAATCCGATCTTTGCGATATCGCAATCATTTTCCCGTTTTATGATCCAATGCTCTCAAACTGCGTGCTGGGTTGAAACTCTGCTTGATCCCAAGCTTATCATGGCCTTAGCCTAGCTCGCTGATGAGGGGTAATACAAGAATTATAAGGTGACGGATTTGTCGCAATCTTCAACGGCAACGTCACACATAACATAGTTTGGAGCAGCGAAATCAAATGGGCGTTCTGAAATCGACGACATGGCGGTGGTCGGGGCACGGGTCCGCGAAAGTTAAATTGCGGCCCTTGCTGCATGCGGGATCGGCGCTTGCTGTTGTGCTGATGCTGGGCGCCTGTTCTTCGGTCCCTGATGCAATCAATCCGGTCGAATGGGGAAAATCGATTGGTGATGCTTTTGACGGCGACGAGGAAACTGCTGCCAAGTCGGATCAACCGATTCCGGGTGAAGACGAAGATTATCCGCGTCTGGCCGATACGCCGGCCAAGCCGGTTGTGACCGGTGATGCCGAACGTGATGCGCTTGTCGCCGGTTTGGCCGCAGACCGCGCCAATGCGCAATATTCCCAGTCGGGCCGTCGTCAAAGCACGCCGCCGGTCAACGCGCTTCAGCCGCAGCCGCAGCAAAGTGCCGAAAGTGTTGATATGCCGACGATTGCGCCGGCACCAACCACATCTGTTAGCAGTAGCGCGATGGCGGAGCCGCAAAAAGCGGCTGAAACCAAGGCAACTGCAGCTGCTAGCGCCGCAACGGGCAGTGCTGTGACTTCGGCGCAGTCCGGTTCTAGGATTGCCGATGAATGGAGTGCCAAGGCACCGGCTTCTGGACCCGTTCCAACACCGCAACCTGCGCCCGAGAAGCCCGATGTTCTGAAATCTGAACAGGAAACAGCCGAGTCTTCACAAGTTGCGCCCGGATCGTCAGGATCATCAACCGGTGACCCGGTGATGGACCAGTACAATCGGCGTCTTGCAGAAGGTCAGGGCGTGTTTGCCAATGAACCGCCGGCACAATCATTTGACTATTCTGCCTATTCCGATAACGGGGCGGTAATTGTCGATGAAAGCCAGCTTGGTAGCGGTGGCAATGCCTATCTGTCCGATTCTGCCATGCCCTATGCCGAAACCGCGAACGAGGTTCTGGCATCGCGTCTTGGTGTGCGTTCCGTTGATACGCTGGGACCAAGTGTGAATGGTGTGCAGGTCGCACAAATCCAGTTTGGCCATGGTTCGTCGAATCTGTCGGGCACGGATAACAATGTCCTGAGCCAGGTTGCCCAGGCTTGGCGTCAGACCGGCGGTATCCTTCGTATTATCGGCCATGCGTCGATGCGTACCGCGAATATGAGCCTTGAAGAACATCTGGCGATCAACCGTCAGGTTTCGGAACAGCGCGCTTCGGCGGTGGTGTCGCAGCTTGTGTCTCTCGGTGTTAACCCTGACGCGATCTTTGTCGGGGCCGACGGATCGGCTGACCCGCGCTATTATGAAGGCGTTCCTGCCGGTGAAGCCGGAAACCGCCGTGTTGAAATCTTTATGGATTATTGATCCTAAAAAAGGTACATCCTTCGAATTGTACGGCGCGCCACCCGCATTTTGTCGTGTGGCGCGCAATTTTTTTCAATTCGACGACCCGGTTTTCGCAGGAAATTCGAAAATCGGCGAAATGACGAGGATGTAGGATAATGTCCCAGGAATTCCATCGCATAAAACGCCTCCCGCCATACGTATTTGCTGAAGTAAATGCGATGAAAGCGGCGGCGCGGCGAGCGGGAGAGGACATTATCGACTTCGGCATGGGCAACCCGGACCCGGCCACGCCGCAACATATTGTCGACAAGCTGGTTGAAACGATCAAGAATCCGCGCACGCATGGTTATTCCATGTCGCGCGGTATCCCCGGTCTGCGCAAGGCGCTGGCGGCTTATTACGGGCGCCGGTTCGGGGTGGATATTGATCCTGAAACCGAAACCGTCGTGACGCTGGGCTCCAAGGAAGGGCTTGCGAACCTCGCCGCAGCCATCACCAGCCCGGGCGACATCATTCTGGTGCCCAATCCGTCCTATCCGATCCATGCGTTCGGTTTCATCATTGCCGGTGCGGCGTTGCGCCACATTCCGATTGGTCATGACGAACAGGGCGAATTCAACGCCGAAAGCTTTATGGAGCAACTGCATCGGGCGGTGAAACATTCGGTCCCGAAACCGAGTGCGGTGGTCCTGAACTTCCCGGCCAACCCGACATCGCTGGTGGTTGACCTTGATTTCTATAAGGAAGTTGTCGATTTCTGCCGGGCGCAGGAAATCTATATCCTGTCGGATATCGCCTATTCGGAAATCTATTTTGATGGCAATCCGCCGCCCTCGATCCTTCAGGTCGAAGGGGCGAAAGACATTGCCGTTGAATTCTATTCCCTGTCGAAAACCTATTCGATGGCGGGATGGCGCATCGGTTTTGCCACCGGCAACAAAAAGCTGATCAATGCACTGACGCGGATCAAATCCTATCTTGATTACGGTGCATTTACCCCGATTCAGGTCGCGGCAACGGCGGCATTGAACGGCCCGCAGGATTGTGTCGAAGAATTCCGTAACCTGTATCGTGACCGTCGCGATATCTTTATCGAAGGTATGCAAAGTGCCGGATGGCATATTCCGGTCCCGGCGGCGACCATGTTTGCCTGGGCCCCGATTCCCAAGGCGTTTGAAGAACTCGGATCGCTTGATTTTTCCAAGCTTCTTTTGCAGGAAGCGGGCGTTGCGGTGGCACCGGGACTTGGCTTTGGCGAATATGGTGATCGTCATGTGCGTATCGCGCTTGTTGAAAACAAACATCGCATCCGGCAGGCCAATCGTAATATCAAGGCATTCTTCCAGAAATATCCCGATGCAGAATCTGCACGTGAACTGTTGAAGAAATCCGTCTGATATTCGATAAAGCATTCTATGTTTCGCCCGGGACATGTCCCGGGCGAAGTTTTGTGTGCGTATCAGATGTTGTAAAAGACTCCGTCGCGCATGCGCAAATCCAACCACGGCATGAGGAGTTATCGTGCAAAACGTCGTAAAAATCGGTGTGGCAGGCCTTGGTACGGTCGGTGCCGGAACCGTTAAACTGCTGAGCGAACACAGGGATAATCTGACGGACCGTTCCGGTTCCCCGATGATTGTCACAGCAGTATCGGCGCGCGATCGAACTCGGGACCGTGGATTTTCGACCGAAGGCATTACCTGGTACGAAGATGCCCGTGACCTTGCAACTGACAAGAATGTCGATGTGGTTGTTGAAACCATTGGCGGTTCGGACGGCATTGCCTATGACGTCTGCAAGGCCGCCCTTGAAAACGGCAAGCATGTCGTGACGGCCAACAAGGCGCTGATTGCATTACATGGGGTGGAACTGGCACGCATTGCCGATGCAAATAACGTGACCATCGCCTATGAGGCCGCGGTTGCTGGCGGTATTCCGGTGATCAAGGCGCTGCGCGAAGGATTGGCGGGGAATGTCATTTCGCGCGTGACCGGGATTCTGAACGGGACGTGCAACTATATCCTGACCACCATGCGCGAACAGGGGCGTGACTTTGCCGATGTTCTGGCCGAGGCGCAAAAACTTGGCTATGCCGAAGCCGACCCGACCTTTGACGTTGATGGTATTGATGCCGCGCACAAGCTTGCGATCCTGACCAGCCTTGCCTTTGGGGTCGAAGTCGACTTTGACGCGATTGCGGTTGAAGGCATTCGCAGCGTTTCTGCCCTTGATATCCAACTGGCTGAAGAACTTGGTTATCGCATCAAGTTGCTGGCGATTGCCAAACAGACGTCTGAGGGCATCGAGCAGCGTGTTTCACCGGTTCTTGTTGACCGCAGCACCCAGATTTCAAAAGTTGAAGGTGTGTTTAACGCAGTCGTGCTTGAAGGCGATTATGTCGGGCCGGTCGTCCTGCAGGGGCGTGGGGCGGGCGAACGTCCGACCGCATCGGCTGTGGTTGCCGACCTTGTTGATATCGCGGCCGGGCGCAATGCGCCGGTCTTTGGCGTTCCGGCGGATCGTTTGAAAAAGAATGTGCGGGCCTCGCTCGAAAAGCATGTCGGGCCTTATTACCTGCGCCTGATGGTCTGGGATCGCCCGGGTGTCATGGCCGAGGTCACCGCGACCCTTGCCAAGCATGGTGTGTCGATGGCGTCCATGATCCAGCATGGTCGGGCCGAGACCGAGGGTGGGGTTGTTCCGGTGGTGTTCGTGACCCACGAAACCAGCGAAGCGGCGATGTCCGGTGCGCTTTCCGACATTTCGGCGTTCGAAAGCAATTCGCAGCCGCCGGTCCTGATGCGGATCGAAGGATTTACTTCGTAACAAAACAAAAAAAAGACATATGCGCCTCGCAGGTATAATACCGCGAGGCGTAATTATAAGTCCCGAGCCAAACGGGACACGCCGGGAAACAGAAAGACGGGGCCCCCAGACCCTGCGTTAATGACGAGGATGAAGTTATGGATCGAAATCTCGCGCTTGAAACCGTTCGTGTTACCGAAGCCGCAGCACTTGCCTGTTCCGGGCTTATGGGGCGCGGTGATGAAAAGGCCGCTGACCAGGCCGCCGTGGACGCGATGCGCAATGCCCTTAACAGCATGGATATTCGCGGTACTGTCGTGATCGGCGAAGGTGAACGCGACGAAGCACCAATGCTGTTTATTGGCGAAGAAGTCGGTTCGGGCGAAGGCCCGGAAATCGATATCGCACTTGATCCGCTTGAAGGCACGACCATCTGCGCGACTGGTGGCCCGAACTCGTTGGCCGTTGTTGCCATGGCGGAAAAGGGCGGGTTCCTGAACGCACCGGACACCTATATGGACAAAATCGCCGTTGGTGGTGGTCTGCCAGATGATGTTGTCGACCTTGATGCCAGCCCGGCCGAAAACCTGAAAAGCCTTGCCTCGGCAAAGGGCTGCGATGTTTCCGATCTGGTGGTCTGCATCCTTGATCGTCCGCGCCATCAGGAAATCATCGCCAAAACCCGTGAAGCCGGTGCGCGTATCATGCTGATCGGTGATGGTGACGTTGCCGGTGTTATCGCGACCTCGCAGAAAACGTCGGGTATTGATCTGTATATGGGAACCGGTGGTGCGCCCGAAGGTGTTCTTGCGGCGGCCGCCCTTCGTTGCATCGGTGGGCAGTTCCAGGGACGTTTGGTCTTCCGCAATGATGACGAAATCGCGCGCGCCAAAAAATGGGGCATCGAGGACCTGACCCGTAAATACAAACTGACCGAACTTGCCAAGGGCAATGTCATGTTTGCCGCAACCGGTGTGACCGATGGTGCAATGCTGCGCGGTGTGCGCCGTTTCGCCAATGGTGCGGAAACCGAAAGCATCGTGATGCGGTCGCAGTCGGGCACGGTGCGCTATGTGCGCGCGGTTCACGATTTCAGCCGGAAAATCTGGTACAAGTAATTCGCCAAAGCGGATCGCGAAAACAAGGGAGTGCCTTTGCGCTCCCTTTTTTCGTTTATCGCTTGCGGGGATAGGCTGTCCGGGTTACATCCTCCGCCCCTTGAAAATGAAACGCCTTTGCCGGAGCCGCCATATGTCCGAAATTATCGCCCTTGATTTTGGTACGACCAATTCGGTGCTTGCCGTGGCCGACAGCAACGGCAATGTGCAATCGGCAACGTTTGAGGTCGGGCAGAACAGTTTCGATACCTATCGAACCATCCTGTATTTCTGGGAAGAACAGAAGCTGACCACACCCGGTGCGCCGATCAGTTTGCAAAGCTGTTCCGGGCCGTTTGCCATGGCCGAATATCTGAAGGAAAGTCAGGATTGCCGACTGATTCAGTCGATCAAATCCTATCTGGCGTCCAAGGATTTCGAGGGCACCGAGATTTTCGGCAATGTCTATACGATCGAAGATCTGATCGCGACGTTCCTGACCCAGATACATCATCACGCGCAATACAGCCTTGGCGGCCTTGGCTATCGGGTGATTTCCGGGCGTCCGGTTGCGTTTGCCGGAACAAATCCCGATAACGATTATGCCGAAATGCGCCTGCGGGCGGCCTATGAACAGGCCGGGTTCGAGGTTGAGGCCATGGTGTTCGAACCCTTAGCGGCAAGCTATTATTACGGTCGTCAGCTTGATAAACCCGAAACCGTTCTGGTTGCAGACTTTGGCGGCGGTACCAGCGACTTTTCGGTGATCCGCTTTACACCGGGCATGGGGATTCGCGGGGTTCAGGCGCTTTCGCATACCGGTCTTGGCATTGCGGGCGACAGCTTTGATTACCGCATCATCCAGAAAGCCATCTGGCCGCGTCTTGGTTTTGGCAGCGAATATCGCACCATGGGGGCCGCATTGCCGGTGCCGCGCCAGTATTACACCGCGTTTTCGCGCTGGCATTACCTTTCGATGATGCGCCAGCCTAAGGTGATTAACGAAATCAGAAGCCTGATCCGTACCGCGGAACAACCCGACGATATCGAAGATCTGGTAACAATCATCGAAGAAGAACTGGGTTTCCACCTGTATCAGGCGGTGTCAAAAGCCAAGGCGGAGCTTTCAAGCGAGCAAAGCACGATCCTGCAATTCAACCATGCCGGGGTCGAGATCGAGGAACGTCTGACACGTGCCGATTTTGAAGCCGCGATTGCGCCCGATATTGCAGATATTGAAAAGGCTGCAAAGCTTTGTCTTGAACAGGCGGGTATTCAGGCCCACGAAGTATCACGCGTTTTCATGACGGGTGGGACGTCCTATGTCCCGGCGGTGCGCAAAATCTTTGAAGACGGCTTTGGCAATGAACGGGTCGAAATTGGTCAACCATTCCTGTCGGTTGCGCATGGTCTTGCGCTAATTGCAGCGGATGAGGGGATCGTTTAGCAACTAAAACTGCCCTGGCATTGGGTTTCAAGCAGGATCACGGCCACCGTTATCAGGACAAACCCGATCACGCCAAGGCCGTAAAGCCACAGCGATTTCGGGTGGTTCTTTAAAATCCACGGCAGGATGCCGCCCATCAGGCACAGCACCGGAAACGCCAGAACGGCAAAAAACAGAAACCAGGTCAGGTTGTTTTCGTCCGATCCCGGTGCATCGAATATCATCGGTGAAAACATCACCAGCGGGGCGGCCATCAGTGCGCCCAGAATGGAAAGCACGGTCAGCCCGATCCGAAGACCTTTTCTATGGTTCATTGCGTGTATCCGTTGTTGTTTATCCCGGCAGTCTGCACAGCTTTGACGTGTGTGCAAGAAGTTGCAGGCAGGCGCATGTTTTTCACGATGCGAAATCGTCACTTCTTTTTGTGAGAGATCGATCACACTTATCTTCAGGTTATCAAGGGGCGGGCATTCGTTGCTGTATAAGGCCCGATGAGCTTTTTCAGGGAGGATGATTGATGAGCAGTGAAAGTGACGCACATGTTATTGCACGGTTGACGGGCCAGATGCTGCCGTCCCTTGCGTTGGCGGCAACCGATGGCCAGGCGGTTGATCTTGCGATCCTGACCGGGCGCAGCGTTGTCTATGCGTATCCGCGCACAGCCGAACCTGACAAGGCATCCCCCGATGGGTGGGATGAAATCCCCGGTGCCAAGGGTTGCACGCCGCAATCCTGTTCCTTCCGCGATCACGCCAAGGAGCTGTCGGCTGTGGGTGTGGATCACCTATTTGGGCTTTCCAGCCAGACCACGGAATATCAGAAGGAAGCTGCCGAACGGCTGCATCTGCCATTCGCGCTTTTGTCCGATGCGGATCACCGGTTCAAGGAATCCATGGCGATGCCGGACTTCATCGTTGATGACATGCGGCTGTTCAAGCGTCTGACCATGATCATTGATGATGGCAGGATTGCCAAGGTTTTCTATCCGGTTGATGCCCCGGCGCAAGATGCCGAAAATGTTTTGCGCTGGTGCCGCGATAATCCAAAGGGCTGATGGATTAAAATATCCGGTTTAAGCGCGCCCCGGATTAGGCTATTTCAATGGGCATGACAGACCATGCGCAAGAAAAGACATTTTTGGGGATAGAGCGATCCGTTACCGGTAAATGGTGGCGGGAACGCAATCTGGATGATCGGCTGGCAACCACCATTGCCCAGCGTTTTGGCGTTCCCGAAGTTGTCGGGCGGGTGATGGCGGCCCGCGATATCGGGCTGGATGATGCCGAAAGTTTCCTGAACCCGACCTTGCGCGACCTGATGCCCGATCCATCGACCTTGAAGGATATGGACAAGGCAGCCGCCCGTATTGCCGATGCGGTGATCAAGGGCGAGAATATCGCGGTTTTTGGCGATTATGACGTTGATGGCGCGACCAGTACCGCATTGTTAAAGCGCCTTTTCGCAGCCCTTGGGCGCGATGTGGTGGTTCATATCCCGGACCGCCAGAAAGAAGGATATGGTCCCAATAGTCCGGCCTTGCTGGATTTGCAACGTCGTGGTGCCAATCTGATCCTGACGGTCGATTGTGGGGTGACGGCCTATGCGCCGCTGACCGATGCCAAGGAAGCCGGGATCGAGATCATCGTCGTTGATCACCACGCGGCCGAGCCAGAATTGCCACCCGCCGTTGCCGTGGTCAACCCGAACCGTCTTGATGATGAAAGCGGCCTTGGGCATTTGTGCGCCGCGGGTGTTGCCTTTTTGCTTTCGGTTGCGATCCTGCGCGAATTGCGTTCGCGCGGTTGGCTGGAACAGGCAGGCATTCGTGCGCCCGATTTGCGTAACTGGCTTGACCTTGTGGCACTTGGCACGGTTTGCGATGTGGTGCCGCTGCGTGGGCTTAATCGGGCATTCGTGACGCAAGGCATCAAGATCATGCGCCATCGCCACAATGTCGGCATGGCGGCGCTGGCCGATATTGCCGGGGTAAATGAAACGCCCAGTGCCTATCATCTTGGATTCATGCTGGGGCCGCGGGTGAATGCCGGTGGGCGTGTCGGGGAATCGTTCCTTGGGACGACGTTGCTTTCGGGCGATGATCCCGCCCAGGCGCTGGATATCGCGCGCAAGCTTGATGAATACAACCGTGAACGCAAGGCGATCGAGGATATCGTGCTTGATCAGGCGATCAGCGCGGTTGAAAGTCAATCAAAGGTCGGTGCAATGGTGCTGGTCGGCGGCGAAGACTGGCACCCTGGTGTGATCGGTATTGTCGCCAGCCGTTTGAAGGATCGTTATCATGTTCCCGCCCTTGTGATGGGCATGGTTGATGGCGTGTTCAAGGGATCGGCGCGTTCGGTACGCGGGATTGACCTTGGGGCCGCGATCATTGCTGCACGGCAGGCAGGGCTTTTGATCAATGGTGGCGGGCATGGGATGGCGGCTGGTTTCACCCTTGATCCGGAAAAACGCCCGGCATTCGAAGAATTTCTTGAAACCCGGTTTGCCAAAATCATCGCTGAAAATGATATTCGCCCGACTATGACGGTTGATGGTGGCCTGCATGCGATGGGGGCGACGCTTGATCTGATCGAGGCCCTCGAAAAGCTTGGCCCGTTTGGTGCCGGCAATGCCGAGCCGCGCTTTGTTTTCCCGGAATGCCGGGTGGTCAAGGCCGATGTTGTCGGCGCTGATCACGTGCGCTGCATTTTATCGGGCAGTAACGGCAAAGGGCGCCTTAAGGCCATTGCATTTCGCTGCCTTGACAATGACATGGGCCAGACCCTGCTGAAGCATGGCGGGCGGCCCTTGCATATCCTTGGCCATTTGCGGCGCGACAGCTGGCAGGGGCGTGATGGTGTGCAATTGATGATTGACGACATTGCCCTACCGGTTCTTGGCTAAGCTACATTCTCAGGTCCTTGTACCGGGCCGTTAAAGCGGCCCGGTAACGCGCGGAAGTAAATGCGGAAACTGCCCTGACCGTTCTTTCAGTTTTTGTCCGCGCGGCGTTCTTGTTGCCGATCAAGAATAATGGTGATCGCCTGCGACAATATGGTGGCCATCTCGCTGCTATCTCGATTATTTTCGAGGTTCTCGACGATCTGGTCATAGGCACCAATAATGTCATTGGCAATTTGAGGGCTGTTCGTGATGCCTTCGGCTGCGAGAAATCCGCTTATGATGGCGATAAGGACCTCGCGTTCTGCTGGCCCGGTACAATATGGATTTGGTGCCCGGGTTGTTTCAGGTTCGTTCACTGTATTCGGTTTCTTCGCGGTTCCCCTTGGGGGCTCACCTGTTGCGATCCACTGCAAAGAGATACCCTTTGAAATGGCAAGGCGGGCAACGCCGACAAAGCGAGGTTCCGATTGTGCCTGACACCATCTGTTCAATTGTTCAGGGATGATGCCGGCGATCCGGGCCGCATCTTTTTTTCGATCAAACATATCGACGACATGGCGAATGCGATCCCCAAGCGCGCTATCAAGTACGGGCAAAGGGGCGTCTGTATCCCGCCTATCCATGATGCACGCAGTATATTGCCGGCTGTGAAAAGTCGTTCCCCGGTTTCCGCAAAATGCCGGAGCAACGAAATTTTTTAGTTGAATGTCGAATTTTTTCGTTGTAAATCTTGCTCATGTTCAACTTTAACTGGCTTTTTTAACCAAGGGGCTTGGTTTTGTTGTTCGGGCTTGGGGATCGGCGAAGAGTGGGCGCCGAAAGAATCGAAAACAGCATACTACATCAACATGTTCTAAAATTAGACTGCTACCCTTTCGGGCGGAATCCACCTTGCACGTGGCATGTTAGCGTCACGTGAAGGCGCATTCTTGTTCAAATGGATGGTTCCCTTTGAATCTAGATATGTACGACGTTACTGGCAATCAACATGTCGGGCTACCATGTTGAATAAACAGGTTATGTGACAGTTTGTTCTTTCGGTCCTGCAAGTTTCTTTTTTGCGGCTTTTTGCATTTCATGGCTGACAGGGAAACATATGCGACGGACGGGTATATTCTTTCATTCAAAGGAGCGGCGAGGCATTACGATTTTGCGGCGCATTGTCGTAATTGTTGCCTTTGCTGTCGTCATCCTGTGGTCGCACGGTATGGTCGCAGCTGCCCAGACGGGGGATATGCTTGCCGCGGCCCGGTCGATAAAGATTTATACCGAGGATTTTGCACCCTTTAATTACATGTCGGATAAGGGGTTGACCGGTGCCGGGACGGATGTGGTCCGTGAAATGGCCGCGCGTCTGGGGCATGACGGAAAATTCGAGGTACTTCCGTGGAAACGGGCCCTGCAAATTGTCGACAATGAACCCGGCACGGCTGTTTTTTCAATGGTGCGAACGTCTGAGCGCGAAGATGAGTATAAATGGGTTGGGCCAATCATTGTGACGCGCGGCTGGCTTTATAAGATGACCGACAGCAACCTTGAAATCCGCGATTTGAGTGACGCAAGCAAAGTTGCCGCCATCGGTGTGCAGGCAGGCGGTGCGGCGGAACGAATGTTGCGCGAACAGGGCTTTAAAAACCTTGCGGCACTTTATACACCCGGGAATGCGTTACAGCTTCTGGCCAGTGACCGGATAGACCTATGGGAAGCATCCGATCTGGTTCTGGAGCATCAGCGTCGCAAGTTCGGAATTGACCGGTCCGAAGTTGAACCGGTTATCGGCTTGGGAATTTACGAGCTTTATCTGGCATTCTCACTGCAAACGCCGGACTTCATCGTGGATCAATGGCAGATGGTTCTTAACGATCTGCGCAGTGACGGGACATTTGCCGAAATCGGCCGCAAATACGGTGTTTCGATGCTGCATGAGGGTGCCGAAGTTCCGTCAGGTGAAGAATTCAATCTGATGACGCGCTGATCGCGACAGAGGGTGATCTGAACCCGCCTGTGTCATCGCGCCAAACGTATCACGGCAATACATCAGGATATATCTTACGGGGGCTTGCGGGTATCCCGTGATCGGATTATGCCATTTGGCATCATGAATGATCATACAAAAACACCAAAGCAGGCCGTGCACGGGGTAGGGACATTTTTATGGATCCTGGCACCGGTCGTGCTGGCCTTTTCGCTCAGCCAGTTTTTCCGTTCAGCACAAGCCTTGCTGGCCGAATCCCTTCGGGCGGAGCTTTCGACCTCTCCCGAGGAACTTGGCCTGATATCGGGCAGTTTTCATTTTGCTTTCGCCCTGATGCAAATTCCCGTCGGTGTGATGCTGGACCGGTACGGGCCGCGTTTGACCAATGGTGCTATGATGATCATCACGGTGGCCGGTGTTCTGATCTTTGCCAATGCGCATAGTGTGGCTGGATTGATGATCGGGCAGGCGGTGATCGGCCTTGGCTGTTCAGCGGCCTTCATGGCGGCATTGGTGCTGGCATCGCGTTGGGTGGCGCCGGAAAAGTTTGCCGCGACCTCTGGCCTGATTGTGGCATTCAGTTTGCTGGGCGTTCTGGCATCGGCAACGCCATTGGCCGCCCTGATCGAGCTTCGCGGCTGGCGCGACGTTTATTACGGGCTTGCCGTGCTCAGCGCGCTTTCGGTTGTTCTGACATTCACCATGGTGCGCGACGCACCGCCAAACCACAGCTTCCATTCCCGAAAGGGCGAAACCGTGGGTGAGGCATTGCGCGGCATGATCTCTGTCTGGAAAAACCGGCAGGTCTGGTTTCTGGTTGGAGTTGCCTTCTTCAGCTATCCGGCGATCCTGACCGTACGTGGGCTTTGGGGCGGGCCGTACCTACAGGACGTCTTCCTTCTCGGGGCGGTGGATGTCGGTAACGTTCTTTTGGTGATGACAATCGGCATGATCATCGGACCGCCCGCCTATGGGCAACTTTCGCGCTTGATGGGCGGTGCGGCACATCCCCTGATCGTCTTTGCCGTTCTGATTGCGGCTGTGCTGTGCCTGTTGCAGGCGCTGCTGGGGACGACAGCTCTTTGGCTCGCCGCGATCCTGATGGTCGCACATGGGCTTCTGGGCAGCTGTGCAACGCTTAACTATGCCGCATCGCGGGCCGCGGTGCCCGAACATCTGATTGGCCGTGCCCTGACCACGGTCAATCTGGCGACCTTTGGCGGGCTGTTTGTCCTTCAGGGGATTGCAGGTGTGATCATCGGCCGGTTTGAACCGGGCGCAACGGAGGGCTATCGCGTGATGTTTGCCTTCCTTGGTGTCTGCCTTGCGATTGCGGGAACGGCCTTCTGGATGGGAACCCGAAAACGGTCGAATTGATTTCAAACGGTTTTGTGCAGGTGTCTTTGCGGTTGTCGTTGCGGACATGCGTTCGTATATGTGTTGGACAAGGATATTGCAGGATCGGGCTATGATCCTAGCGGTTAAACAGGATGCTTGGATTTCCCGGCTTTTGGCGTGTTATCGCCCTATTTGCGGTGGGGGATTAAAAAAAACGTCACAGCGGCGAAAAACGCGCTTGACCTTGCCCGACCCAATCGCTAAAAACCGGCCTCGTTAACGCGCTGCGTCCCCTTCGTCTAGAGGCCTAGGACACTGCCCTTTCACGGCGGCAACAGGGGTTCGAATCCCCTAGGGGACGCCACTCGTTAACACGGACTGCATTTTGGTGACTGTGTCCCCTTCGTCTAGAGGCCTAGGACACTGCCCTTTCACGGCGGCAACAGGGGTTCGAATCCCCTAGGGGACGCCACCAAAGCAGACCATACATAAGATCGCACCGCGATTTGCGTCCCCTTCGTCTAGAGGCCTAGGACACTGCCCTTTCACGGCGGCAACAGGGGTTCGAATCCCCTAGGGGACGCCACTTTCTCTTAAAAAGATTGTTCAATCTGTGATGCTCGTTCGGTTCGCGACGGGCATTTTTCGTTTCCAGCCGTTCAGGCAATTGAAACGCTAAAACCCGAAACGATGCTGGCGTGATGTTTTCTTGTGCTGGCGATACCGCCGCGTCAGGCTTTCGCGTAATTGCTCCGCCGTCGGGCGCGGGATTTGCGGGATCAGGCGGGCCGGGGGCAGGGTGCTTTCGCCATTATCTTCGATCAATTCGACGGGGGCTGTTTCCTCGGCTTCGCCAAACAGGTCGGCAGGGTCGGCTGTTTCGGCCGGGAAAAGATCGGCAACGCCAACACCCAGCAGGCGATAACGCGTGCCATCGACTTCCTTTTTCAGAAGTGTCAGGGCTGTTTCAAGGATCAGATCCTCGCGCAATGTCGGGTAGGTCAGGCGCATATTGCGCGTCCGCGTTTTGAAATCCGCTGATTTCAGTTTCAGGACAACGGTATGGCCCGCGATTTCCTTGCGTGCCAGATCACTGGCAACGCGCGCGGTCAGGCGTTTGGCGATATCGACCAGTTCATCAAGGTCGGAAATGTCTTCGTTAAACGTAGTTTCTGATGACAGGCTTTTACGCTCGCTGCTTTGTTCGACCCTGCGATTGTCCTGCCCGCGCGAAAAATGGAAGAACCGTTTGCCAATGCTGCCGTAACGGCCCTGCAAGGCATGTATATCAAGCTGTTGCATCTGTCCGATGGTGGTGATGCCATCGTCGCGCAGCTTGCGCTCCATCGCCGGTCCAACGCCCCACATCATGCGTACCGGCTTATCGGCAAGGAACGATACGGCTTCTGCCGTGCCAATCATTGAAAAGCCGAACGGTTTATTGAGGTCGGATGCGATCTTGGCCAGAAATTTGTTGTAGGAAAGCCCGATGGAAACCGTGATGCCGACTTCGCGCCTGATTTCCGCCTGAAGATCAATCAGGCATTCGGCGGCTGTTTTGCCATGCGTTCCTTGCGCGTTGGTCAGGTCAAGAAACGCCTCGTCAATTGAAAGCGGTTCAATGTCCGGGGTTATGGCGCGCATCATGTCACGTACCCGGTATCCTTCGCGCTGATACTTTGCCATGTCGGGTTTCAGGAAAACACCGTCGGGGCAAAGTTCGCGCGCCTTGAAGGCTGGCATGGCGGATCGCACGCCGAATTTGCGCGCGACATAACAGCAGGTGGAAACCACCCCGCGATGCCCGCCGCCAATAATCACCGGCTGATCCATCAGTTCCGGTCGGTCACGCTTTTCAATCGAGGCATAAAACGCATCGCAATCCAGGTGCCCGATGAAAAGTTCGGGCAGTTCGGCATGCGCGATCCCGCGTTTTCCGCCACAGACCGGGCAGGGTGCATAGGCACCTTCGCCGCTTTTGGCAAGCGGCCGGTCAATATGGAAGCGCCATTTGTGATGGCAATCGGGACAAAGTGCATAGATCATGCTTGTTTGTACCGCTTTTGTTCCTGATCTGCCAAGAGGAGAAACGCGGGACAAAGCGGTCAGGTGACAGGAATTGTCAGGATCAGGCGGGATTAGCGTTTCTGGGCGGCGGCCGCGCGTTTGGCCCGGCGCTGACGGGCAATCATGTTGTCGATATAGCGCCCCTGGAACAGGGTAATGCCCAGCGACTGACCGAATTTGATCGCAGTCGGGCTGTCGCAACGGCACAGGATCACACGTTCCCGGCCAGAGTCTTTCACAAGATTGTCCATTTCGGAATATTTCTTGCGAATGACGTTGTCTGTCATTTCCTCGCGCCAGGCGACCTTGATGAAATCAGCCTTAAGGCTTTTGCGATCCACAAACGAAAGGGCTTCGACAGTCAGATTGTCGATCAAAACGCGATAGCCGCGTTCATGGAATTCGTCACGCAGCCGCAGATAGGTTTCGAGGTTTGAGAACAGATCGACCTGATTGAGCTCGATGATCACATTGCCCGGCCATTTTTTACGGACAACTTCATCGAACCGCTCGAAATCCTTGGATGTCAGCGTTTCCAGATTGAGGTTGATCGAGAATGAGCTGGCATGTGTCTTGAACGTCCGCTTGCACAGATAATTCAGCATGCGTTTATCAAGCACTTCGGTCATATGCTGAAACAGCCAGCGGTTTGACGCAAGGTCAATGTTGGGCATGATCGCGTTGCGCAAGTCCGAGATCGAGACAAAGAATTCGTCAAAAACCGGATGCAGTTCCTTGGACCCCGCGCGGGCAAACACGCAAACAGGTTGCTGACGGATATGTTCGGAAAGATCAGCCGAATGAATGGTGTCTTCCAACTGGGCCAGATTTTCCGCATTGATCGGGCTCAGAACATTGGTTGGCTTCTGAGCCGGGCGCATATTGCTGCTTTGCTGCAGCTTTTTGGCGCGTTCATCAAGATGCTGGCACAGCAGCAGGAATTCCTGAAATTCCGTATTCAGATTGTACCATGTGCAGAATCCGGTTTCCTCGCTTTCGTCCTGCGAAAGCGGATCATCGCGGAACAGGTAGCGCAGCGTGTCAACTGCCGGTTCCACGTCGGCGATCGATTTGTCTTTCCAGATGAACAGAAGGTCATCGTTACTAAGAACAAAGATACGGCCGACATAAAGCTTTACGTAGCTTTCAAAGGTATTGGTCGCGACCCGGATATGATAATCGCGTCGGTGAAATGGCTTGAGCCGGGACAAATGGATATGAACAGCGCGGTGCCCGAATTTGCGGGTTTCCAGGCGCTGGACATAATCAAGCATCAGGTATTCCTGAAGGGCCTGTTGGCCATATTGTTTGGGCTCAATCAATCTACTTCCCCGAAAGAGACAGGATTAATTCCTGATATTTTGAATTCATACAATGGTATGGGACGATCTATCAAACCATATTGTCCCTGAATGCTGCGTTAACAGGTGCGACAGTTATATAGTTTACTTTTACGAATTATATTTTGGACATGTCCTATTGCATAGTTTCTGACATTGGAAAATGCTTTTAACGAATTGTTCGCAGCCATCGGGCAAACTGGATCACCATCAGGGAAATGATGGGGCGGTGCGCGTTGGACTTGACGACAGCCTGCGAAACATGCTCCCTGAATTGTCTTTTAATAATAGGGGGTTGACACCATGAAGGTATCCGCAATGCGGACCGGGAACTGGCTGAAGATCGGCGGCAGAAGCCTTGCCGTTGTCGGCATGGTTTCATGGGTGTCTGGCTGTGCGCCACTGCTTGATCAGGATTTCTGGGACGAGGCGACTTCATTTACCGACGAAAATTATACCGCCAATGGTTTGCAGCAGCTTGCAACCGGCGATTATGCCTCTGCGGAAAAATTCTTTGACGAAGCATTACGCAAAAATCCCCAGGACGGGCACGCGCTTTTATGGCGGTCGGTGATGTATCAAAACACCAACCGTGCCGATCGTGCGCGGGATGGTTACGATACCCTGATCGCCATGAACCCGCCCGGAACGGTTTTGATGACAACGGCCAACGGCACGCAACCGCGCCCGTTGCGCGATGCGGCTGAATTCAACCTGATGCGTTTGCAGCGCGGTCTTCCGGGATCGCTTAGCATCAATGACCAGATTGCGACGGCTCCGGCCGGGTTGGGGACGGCAAATCAATCCGTCATGGCACCGTCGAATGCCATGGTCGCAGCCCCGATGGTCGCCAGCAGTCAACCGCGTGCGAGAAGTGCCGATATGCCTGCCGGTGCTGCATTGAGCACGGGTGACGAAGCCATCGCAAAGCGGTTTGCCATTCTGCGTGATTTACAGGCCGCTGGCCTTGTCACGCCGGAGGAATTTTCAGCGCGCCGGTCTGCCAATCTGGGGGCATTGCTGCCCATGAGCCAGTCAGCACCGGCGGCATTTCTGGATAATCCGCCACCGGACAGCACGCAAATCGAGCAGCGCCTGAACCAGTTGAACCGTGCCCTTCAGATCGGGGCGATCACGGTGCAGGAACATGTCAATGAACGTACCGCTATTCTGGATGCGCTTTTACCGGCCCAACCGCGCCAGCGCGCAACCCCGCCGCCGGCACCACAAGGCTTGATGGATGCCGCACGCCAGATTGCGCGTATCGAAGATTTTTCGCAGATGAAACTGGTGACGCCCGACGAATTCAAACGAGAGCGTGATGCAATCGAAGCCGCCATTGTCGAACCGGCAAAGGCCAATGTAACGACCTTAAGCGCGGGCGAGCCTGTTCGTCGTGTCGCCACCGGCGAAAGCCGTGCGGTTCAGTCGGGCGGCGAAATGGCCGCGGCCCCGACCATGGGGACGGCAAATCCGGTTGCTGCAACAGCCGGGGGCAAAAGCCTTCATCTGGCATCTTATCGCAATCAGGCACAGGCCGAACGCGGTTGGCAAATCCTGACGCAACGTTATGCCGAGCTTGCGCCACTTCAGCACGGAGTCACGCAGGCAAACATTCCTGGCAAGGGGACCTATTTCCGTTTGATGGCGACCGGGCTTAGTGACAGTTCTGCCAGTGCAATCTGTGCTGAGCTTAAACGTCGCGGTCAGTTCTGCGAGGTCAAGTAACAGCGCTTTGCGTGCAACCTGACTGAAATCAGGCAGGTTTGCCGACGATCCGGATGTCCGACATGATCCTGATTTTCAGCGATTTTGGCGTAATCGGCCCTTATAGTGGGGCGATGCGTGCGGTTGTTCATCGCAATGCCCCCGACATTACGGTTTGCGATCTGATGGTCGATGCGCCGGATCGCAATCCACGTGCATCAGCCTATCTTCTGGCCGCATTGTCGCGCGAATTTCAACCGGGCGATGTCGTGCTTTGCGTCGTTGACCCGGGTGTCGGCAGCCAGCGTCGCGGCATTGTTGTTGAATGCGATGGCGTTTTTTACGTCGGTCCCGACAACGGATTGTTCGAAATACTGATCCGGCGGTCGAAAACATGCCGGGTGAGAGTGATCAACTGGCATCCCGAAAATGCATCGGCAAGCTTTCACGGGCGAGATATTTTCGCCCCGGTGGCCTGCATGATTGCCAAGGGTGAACCTGTGGCACTTGGCGATATCGATGTCGGGTTGTGTTATGTCCCGCCCCAGAGCTGGCCGGATGAGCTTTCAGAAATCATTTATATCGACAGCTATGGCAATCTGATGACCGGTCTTCTTGCCGCACCGGGGTGGCAGAACCGCAATCTGAAGCTTTTGATCAACGGACAGTCTCTTTCGCCTGCCCGGACATTCTCCGATGTCGCGCTGGGGCAGGGCTTTCATTACCGAAATTCAATCGGACTTTGTGAGGTTGCCGTAAACTGTGGACGTGCCGATCAGGCGTTCGGGGCAGAGATCGGTACAGCGGTGTTTATCAAGCCGCAGAATTAGAACGCGGGTAATTTTCTTTTGCGAAATGAGTGTTATATTTCAACGGGATTGATGCATTCGTCTGTCGCGGACGACAGCCACAGACATATGTGAAGGGCAGCGAATGGCAATTGATGTAAAGTTCTGGGGAGTTCGTGGGAGCATTGCCTGTCCTTCCCCCGACCATGTTGTTTATGGCGGCAATACCAGTTGTATCGAAATGCGGATCGGTGATCGTACCCTGATCTTTGACGCCGGAACCGGTATTCGCAATCTTGGCAAGGATCTGATCCGGCGCAAGGTAACCGAAGCCAGCATTTATCTGACGCATACCCACTGGGACCATATCAACGGGTTCCCGTTTTTTGTCCCGGCCTATAATCCTGCTGCACGTTTTCACGTGCTGGCCGGACATTTGAAAGAGCAGGGCGGGGTCGAGCGCGTGTTTTCGGCCCAGATGGCCGATCCAACCTTTCCGGTACCGCTTTCGGCCATGCAGTCAAAACTGACATTCGAAGATTTCACGGTCGGGACGGTTTTATACCCGGCCGATGGGATTTCCGTTCGGACCGCGCCGTTGCGTCATCCCAACGGGGCGACGGCGTATCGTGTGGAGCATGGCGGCAAGTCTGTCTGTTATGTCACCGATACCGAACATATGCCGGGCCAACCTGACGAGGTGATTCTTGATTTCATCCGGAATGCTGATCTCGTGATTTATGACAGCACCTACACCGACGATGAATTCCCGGCCAAAGTTGGTTGGGGGCATTCGACCTGGCAGGAGGGAGTTCGGCTGTGTCAGGCGGCAAACGTCAAACGGCTTGCCCTGTTTCATCATGATCCCGATCACAATGATGCGGTAATGGCCGGGATCGAACAGCAGGCACGCAGCCAATGGTCAAATGTCTTTGCCGCGCGCGATGAAATGGTCGTCGTTATCGAATAGGGTACCCGGCAGAACGCGCACCACCAACATCAGAATACGCGCGAATATTTTGGGAAAATGCGAATTTCAATACGGCGGTTGGCTTCGCGGTTTTCTTCGATCGGGTTGCCATCATCGCCGCGGTTTGGCAATTTCGGCTTGGTATCGCCATAGGAAATTGCCCGCATGCGGTCACTTTCCGGATCAACCCCGACCGCGCTTAAAAAGCGCACAACGGCAATGGATCGCCCGGCCGCCAGTTCCCAGTTCGACGGGAAACGTGGTGTGTTGATCGGGCTGTCGTCAGTATGCCCGGTCACTTCGACCTGAAAGCCAAGATAACGGGGTTCTTTTAACAGGTCCCCAACATCTTTAAGGAACAGGACCGCATCCTGCGTCAAATTGGCTGATCCGGGATGGAAAAATGCGCCGCCGCCAAGTTCCATCAGAATACCTTCGTCGTCGGTCGAAACATTGACGGCATTATCCATTGATGTGTTGAACACAACATCCTTCAGATCGGTTTCGAGAACCTGCGTCGGGCGGACGATCTCGCGTTTGCCAATCTGTTCGGCAATACCTGATTGTACTTTTTCGAAAAGCGGGATTTCGACCTTGGAAAAGCTGACCAGCATCACAAAGAACGCCATCAGAAGCGTGATCGCATCGGCATAGGTTACGATCCAGTCTTCTTCGACCAGTTCTTCCTGGCGTCGCCCCATCGGTGATTTGCGTCGGGCCATCATGGCCTCCTGTCGTCAAGCATATCGTCTGTGGCCGCTATTTTGCGGACTTGTCGATATTGAAATGGATCGCCGGATCAAGGAACGAATTCATTTTGTCCTGTATGGCGCGCGGTCCCTTGCGATCGGCTAGCATGATCAGGCCTTCGGCAATCAGGTAATTGCGAAACCGCATGATTTCCTCGCGCTGCTGGATTTTGCTGGCGGCCGGCATGAAAAAGAATCGGGCGGCGACAATCCCGTAAAGGGTCGTGATCAGCGCAATCGCAAGACCCGAACCAAGCTGTGTCGGATCATCGGCCATTTTATCAAGCATGATGACAAGACCAACCAGCGTTCCGATCATGCCAAATGCCGGCGCGGCACCCGCCATGCTTTTCAGGATGGATACAGGTACCAGATTGCGGCTGAACGCGTTTTCAATCGCGTTATGGAGCATTTCGGCTGTTTCATCACCGTTATAACCGGTGATGACGACTTCCATCGCCCAGCCCAGAAATGGCTCGTCCTTACCGACGCGCTGTGCTTCCTGCTCCAGCGCGTTGATGCCTTTTTTCTGAAGCAGATAGCCCCATTTGACAACACGCCCGACTTCGCCGGTCAATTGGCCCCGGCCCATCTGCGGTGCACGAAAGATTTTGAAAATCAGCTTGAGCGCAAGCAGAACATAGCGTGCTTCGTAGGCAATAAAAGTCGCTGCCAAGGTCCCGCCGATCACCATCAACGCACTCGACAGACTGATAAACACAAAATAGTTGTCGGTCGAAATAAAGATGGAGCCGACAAAAAGCCCCAAACCGACCAGAATCCCCAAGATCGTCGTAAAAGACATTGTCTTTTATTTTCTCCAAGCGTGAACCGCTCGAATACCCCCAACCCGATTAGAATTTTAAAGGTTTAACACCTTTTTTTCAGAATAGACAAATTGGCGGTTATCGTCAGGTTAATTTTAATGCCAAGATTTTGCCGGGGAATTGCTGTACACCAAAAAACAAACCCCGCACCACCAGAAATGGTGCGAGGCACAAAATGCAGTTCCGGAAAATTTCAGGATCAAGCCGACCGGATACTGATCAGGAAACTATCGACCTCTCGGCGAAGTTCTGTCGAAAGTTGCCCCAGTTCTTCAGCCACATTCAGGACCTGGTGGGCGGCCTGATCGGTTTCGGCCACCGTATCGCTGACGCGTTCGATATTGCTGCTGACTTCCTGCGTGCCAATAGCGGCCTGTTCGACATTCTGTGCAATTTCGCCGGTGGCATCGGCCTGTTCACGAACTGCATCGGAAATCGTGTTTGTGATGTCGGTAATCCGCGAAATAACGTTGGAAATGTCGTCCATTGACTGGACCGTTTTTCCGGTTTCTTCCTGGATGGCCAAAATCTGTTCGGAAATTTCGCTGGTTGCGCGTGCCGTCTGGTTGGCAAGGTTTTTGACCTCTGCGGCAACAACGGCAAAACCTTTACCTGCTTCGCCTGCGCGGGCGGCCTCGATGGTTGCGTTAAGCGCCAGAAGGTTGGTTTGACCAGCAATGTCACTGATCAGTTCGACAATCTCGCCAATGCGACCGGCGGCTTCTGAAAGTCCGGCGACGGTCTTGCTGGAAACTTCGGCTTCGCGCGATGCTTCGGCGGTGATTTCGGTTGAATGATGCGCCTGATTGCCGATCTGGGTGATCGAATGCGACAGATTTTCCGCTGCGTCGGCCACGGTGCGGACATTAACCGTGGCTTCTTCGGAGGCGGCAGCAACGGTTGTGGCACTTTTGCTTGCCAGATCGGCGGCACCGACCAAGGCACGGGCCGTGCTTTGCATCCGGTCGGCCGATGTGGAAACCGAACCGACAATATTGGCAATTACCCCTTCGAACCCGCCAATGTGTTTTTCAAGCGTTTTCATGCGTTCTTCGCGCTTGCGCGATGCCGCTTCCTGTTCGACTTCCATGCGTTTTTTTGCAATCGCATTGGTGCGGAACACATCGACCGATTGTGCCATGCGACCGATTTCGTCCTTGCGGTCAAGGTCATGGATGATCAGGTCGGTTTTGCCATCGGCAAGTTCGGTCATCACCGAACCCAGCTTGCTAAGCGGTTCGGTAACGATTTTCGACAGCAGCAACCGCATGCCAAAGATGGTGGCAAGTGCAATGATGATGCCGCCAATCACAATACCGATCAGGATCTGATTGGTTTTCGCCTGTTCGGGGGCAACCGAAAGACTTGATGACAGAACTGCAATCACGTCGCCCTTTTCGGCTTCCATTGCGCCATGGCAGCTAAAGCAAACCTCGCGATCAGCACCTTTGGTCACACCAAGAACAATTGGCATCGACAGGCGATAGGTGCCTTCGTCGGTATAACGTCCAATGGTTTGACCGGTTTCAATGGCTTCCTGATCAATCGCATCGCGCGGCGTTTTCAGGTCCTTGTCGCCATATTCCTTCATATAGGCCAGCGTGGTCGGGCCCCATGCCGACCATAATTCGCCGGGATAATCCAGATTTCGGCTTTCAAACCAGTTGTTGAAAACATCAATACCGATGTCATCAGAGTCATCAGGACGGGCGGCCATCACATTTACAATCAGCGCATGAAGCGATGTCAGTTCATTCTGGCTTAGCTGATTAAGCTTGGCATCCATTGCCTTTTCTTCGGCAAACATCATCATGGCAAGTGCGATGATCACCGTGGAAGTAACGCCGAAGGCCGACGCCCACATAAAGCGTTTGCGAATGCCCATGGCATTGAAAGCCGATAACAACTTCATCACTGATCCCCGAATGGATTATGCAAATGCACGCGCACAGACCATCAATGATCCACTGATGGTCCGTATCAAACTGTCCCGAATGCAGCATCGGACCATGCGGGATGCAGGTCTTTGATTTGTCTCAAGTCGGATGGCAAAATGGCTGGATCATTCGGATAGGTAAGGGCGCGCCGGTATAGTTCGCGGGGGCGGAAACTTGTCATCTGGTAACTGGCAGGGCATAAGGCGCGTGGTTATCGCATCAGAACAGGAAACATCATGAGCATTTCATTCTCGGACGCGCAGAAAAAGCTCGAACAGATCACAGCCGAAATGCTGGAGCTGATCCGAAAATATGGTTTGGATGCTGAAAGTCCGTTTGATGTGATCCCGGTTGCACGCGCCAAAATCGACAACCAGCAGGACTATATCCGGTTTCTGGAGCTGTCGATCGAAGGCCGTATCTACGGCGAATATGCCGATGCGCTGCAAAAGAAGTTTGATGAAGAAGCGCGTCAGGCCGAAGCCCAGAAAAAGATGCACTGAACCGGGCTGGCTATTCGCCGGTTGGCGTCTTTTTTCTGTCTGATAGCAGTTTGTTCTGATTGCATTTTTTTCGATTAAGGCGAGGTGTCACAAAATATTCCCGATCTTGTCACCGTCCTGCCGTTGAGAGGCGGCCTTTAGGGGATTATATCGCTGCTTGAAGATGCGCTGGCAAAGCCGGGCGTCGTTATTCCGAAGGGGATTGTCATTCGGAACATCACGAGCAACAGGATGGCTGACATGAACAAAAGTTATGTCCAGACCTTGATGGAAGTTGAAAAAGTATTTGGTCAGATCAATGACCATGATTACCGCCTTTATCGCGCAGTATGGGGTAACCGGCAGGCCGCCGGGACCGGTTTGCCGCGTGGTACACGTGCTGAAATCAGCAAGAAACTTGCAAATGACTTTGTCACGGCAAACAACGCCGTAATGCATCGAAACACGGCGCACGCGGCCTAGCTGCGATTGCAGGCGGCAAACCCGATTTGCTGCCAATATTCGGGAACGCTTGATTTTAAACCGCCATCTGGTGTTAAAGATGGCGGTTTTGTTTTTCAGGTTAACCCCGGCCGGAGTTCTCCCATGTCGATCAAGTCGCTGATCCGTACCATTCCCGATTACCCGAAAAAGGGGATCATGTTTCGCGATATCACGACCCTGTTTGCCGATGCAGATGGTTTGCGTGATGTGATCGACAGTTTTGCTGCCGAATTTCAGGATAAACAGATCGACGTGATCGTCGGGATTGAGGCGCGCGGTTTTATCATCGGCCCGGCGGTCGCCGTAGCCCTTGGTGTCGGTTTTGTTCCGATCCGCAAACGCGGCAAGCTTCCTGCTGAAACCATCGAAGTCGAATATGAACTGGAATATGGATCGGACGTGATCGAAATGCACACCGATGCGATCAAGCCCGGACAGCGTGTTCTGGTGATGGATGATCTGATCGCAACCGGTGGCACGGCTCTTGCCGCGATTGATCTGATCGAAAAGGCAGGCGGCGAAGTTGCCGGTTGTGCCTTTATTATCGATCTTCCTGATATTGGCGGGGCACAAAAAATCCGTGATCGCGGTGTCGATGTCTTCCATCTGGTCGAATTTGACGGCGACTAATGCTTCAAAACAGCTCGATACCCACCGAAAATGACGATTCTTGTCTCTTTTGAGCCGTAATTCGGATATAATCTTACAGTTGAATAATACTGCAACATGTTCCGGTTCCGGCTGGAGAGAGGAAAATGGTCGCACCTGTCGTCAACAACCAGTCCATAAGCCAGGTCAGCCAGTATGGCCGACTTGCGGCTGCTGGTGCGCGCGGTGTTGCGACGGTTGACCGCAATAGCCAGATTCAGGCTCCCAGCGAACATTACACTTATGACCCCGATAATGACGATATCCTGTTCAATGCCTATATCGACGGCAAAGGCAAACAGCAATCCGGGCAGGGAAGTGCGGGTGATCAGAAAGACCAGCGCGCCGAACAAAGCCGTCTGTCGGCGGCTCGTCGGGCAAGCGACCGCGAAGGTGCGATTTCACCCGAAAGCGATATCGATTTCGCAAGCCTTCTTGATCCGGAAATTCCATTCGATCTAAGCGCGAATAGCGGAACATCATTCTATGCGGTGGTTAATGCTGTTGTGCATGGTGCGGGTATTCGCGGCACACGGGTTGATGCTTTGATCTGACAGCTTCCCGGATTTCCCTGAAAAGTGAATACATTCCGTTCCGGTCCTTGTTGTCGTGCCCAAGCGGCATTATGATCCTGATCCGCCATGCGTTTCGTTTGCTGGGGCAGATATGCAGAACAAGCCGGTCCTCAATTCCGTATTCGAAGCCGTTTTTCGCCTGATTGATCATGCATTAAACGACAACGAATATCTGCAACCGCAAAAGCTTCATCGTCTGCTGTATCTGGCGCAGGCCTATTACGGGGCCAATTATCACGGTCGCATGTTGATGCCCGCTGTTTTCATCGCAGATGATATTGGTCCGATTGAACCGAACGTCTATGCCGTCATGGAAGAAAGTCGACCGGATGTGCGGCTTAAATCGGTTGATCCCAAAACGCAGCATTTTATCGAAAGTATCTGGTCGCAGTTTGGTCATCACTCTGTCGAACATCTTAGCGAAACCGTGCGCAATCATCCGCCTTATCTTGATGCATATAAACAGGGGCCGGGGACAGTGATCCCGTTTCAGGTGATGGTGGATTTCTATGCCTCGGTCCGTAAAAGTGCCACCACGCCTGAGGCAAAAGAAGTTGTCCGCCCGCGTGTCATGCGTTCGCATAAGGGCAAACCGGTTGCGACCACCGATTGGTTGCCCCGTCGAATCAAATAATTTTCGATAATTGTGTAGCGCTATTGACCGATCTGAATATCTTCGCACGGATCGGCACGTGGCAGATCATTGGTGAACCACATGAAATCCGCCACATTTTCTGATCCCATCCGAAGCGCATAATCACGCGCACCAGGAAGGTCTTCACCTGGGTCATCTGCCTCGACCAGAATGACAACTGCAATATCGTTATCGTCGATATCAGGTGCATAACGCCGCAGATGGTAGGGTACCGCAATGTCATCACGCACATGCATGGCACCGGCAATCAGGAATGCGCCATCCGGGCTAATGGTTTTGTTCGCATCAATCATTGCGCGCGCAAGCGACGCATCGCGGGCAAACTGCACAAGCGAAAAGTCAGGTAATTGCGATTTGGGTAACATGTTGCAATGACCGTCTGCAATTTCCTGATCAAATCGTGCGGCAATATCATCGGGTAGCGCCGGCAGGGAGAGCTTTTGCGCAAGCTCGGTCGGCAGGGCGCTGATACCTTCGTTGATCATGGGCCGCAGGACATCCCGGGGCAGATTGCCTGCAACCATCGGCAGCCCGTTTTCCTTTGCCGCCTCGGCAATCGGGGCATAGTCATGCCATGATGGCCAACCACTTTCGCCCCACTTCATTTCACTGCCAAGTTCCTCGGGCGGTACAGCCTGCCAAGCCAGATCAAGGCTTTCCTGCTGGTCGCGATTAAACATTTCCCAGACAACTGCACGCTTGGTGCCTTCGCGTTTGCTTAGCGCGCGGACCAATTGTGCCTGATGATGATGATGGATCGGATTGTCGTGTTTTTCCCCGATCAGGATAAAACGCGTCCCGGCAAGATGCGAAACCAAGTCGTCAAACATGATATAGCGCTGCCCGGCCATATCGAAAATCAGTCCCGGTGCCGGGGGCAGGGAATTGGCATCGGGAATATCACGCATGCCTGCCGGTTGGCTTGAGGTGCGGGCTTGCGCCTGCGCCGAACGAACCGGAAATTCCGTCGCCGCGATCATTGCTGCAAAAGCAAGACACAGCGAAAGTGATTGTTTGAAACAAGATCGTGTGCGGGCACGAAACACAGTTTTCATCACGCGTGGAATTTCCAGTCCGTTGATTGGCCGATTTTCATTCCGACTTTATTTACTCAAATTCAGGGCGGTTTCAATATCATGGATCAAATCGTGGGCATCTTCGATACCGACAGACAAACGCAACAGATCATCGGGCACAGGGCTTGTTGGGCCTTCGACCGATGATCTGTGTTCAATCAGACTTTCGACCCCGCCAAGTGACGTCGCGCGTTTAAACAGTTTGCACTGATTGTGGAAATCCACGGCCCGTTTGCCGCCGCCCTTGACCCGGATCGACATCATGCCGCCAAATCCGCCGGTCATCTGACGCTTGGCAATGTCATGGCCGATATGGCTTTCAAGGCCGGGATACTGGACCTGCGCGATTTCAGGGTGGTTTTCGAAATGGCGGGCGATTGCCATGGCATTGGCACTGGCCCGTTCGACCCGGATTGACAGGGTACGCATACCACGCAAAAGCAGCCATGCTTCGAACACACCCAGAACACCGCCGCCGCCTGCATGCTGTTTGCAAACGCGTTGCCAGAATTCGCTGTCCTTGTTTGCAGTGGTAAGTGTGCCGGCCAGAACATCACTATGTCCGTTAAGATATTTGGTTGCCGAATGCATGACGATATCTGCACCCAGTTCAATCGGGCGGGTCAGAAGCGGTGTGGCAACCGTATTGTCAACCGCAACAATTGCCCCGGCCTTGTGCGCGGCATCGGCAACGGCGGCGATATCGGTGATCTGCCAGTCCGGGTTGGCGGGCGTTTCCAGCCAGACCATTCTGGTTTTGCCCGGCTGGATATGTTTTACCCATTGGGCGGTATCGCCATTATCGACAAAATCAAATGTCAGTCCGGCCCGCACACCGCTATCGAGCATGAAGCTGCGCAGTGCCCAATACATTACCTTTGGCGCGACCACATGATCGCCTGGTGATAACGCATGCAGCAATGCAACGGCTGCGGCCATGCCCGATGCGAAAAGCCGCGTCTGTGTGCCACCTTCGAGCGCGTCAAGAACTGCACAGGCCTGATCATAGGTCGGGTTGTCGGTGCGAGTATAGCATCGGCCATCGTGATAGCTAAGATCGGTATTGCGTTCGAACGTGGTCGACGGATAGATCGGCGGGGTGACCGAACGGGTGGTTTCCTCGACCCAGCCCAGGGCCTGAGCCGTGATGGTTGCGGGGTTCTGTTTCTTGTTATCGGCAGACATGGTGGCACCTGATTTTGTTGTCATTTATTGCCGCGCAACATAACGTGGAACACGCCACATCCCAAAACGAAAACAAAAGAACGACTGATTCAGATGCCCCATATCACGAACGATCCCCAATTCGACCTTCCCAAAGAATGCGATGTTGTCGTTATCGGCGGCGGTATCCATGGTGCCAGCAGCGCGTACTACCTTGCCAAGGCGGGCATGAAGGTTGTCCTTCTGGAAAAGGACACCATTGCCTCGCATCAGTCGGGGCGGGCGTGGGGGTTCGTGCGTCAGCAGGGCCGCGATCCGGTTGAACTGCCCCTGATGATCGAATGCAACCGCATCTGGCAGGGGCTTGAAAAGGAACTGGACGCTGATCTGGAATGGCGGCAGGGCGGGGTCATGTTCGTTGCGCGTGATGATGCCGAAATGGCGGAATTTGAGCAATGGATCGAAGACGCCAAAGGATTTGATATCGAAACGCAGGTGCTTGATCCCAAGGGGGTTGCCAGGATCGCACCGGGCATCACGCGCCCCGGCGTTGGCGGGATTTATACCCCGTCTGACGGGCAGGCCGAACCGAAAAAGGCCGCCCCGGCAATCGCAAAACGTGCCGGTGAACTCGGCGCCTTTATTGCCGAAGGTTGCGGTGCCATTGGCATTGAAACGAGTGGCGGTGCAATCAGTTCGGTCATATCCGAACGTGGCGAGATCAAATGCAAATACGTGATCTGTGCCGCTGGGGCCGCGACGCATAAATTCGTTGCCAAATTCGGCCGTCGCCTGCCGCAGCAAACCACGCGCGGCACGGTGATCCGCACCACCCCGGTGCCGGAAATTTCAGCCGCCGGTACATTGGCCGCCGGTCTGGCGTTTCGTCAACGTGCCGATGGCTCGATGAATATCGCTGACGAATTCATGACCGATCTGGATCTGACATTGGGCCGGTTCAAATATGCCCGCGATTTTGCACCGGGCCTGTTTGCTAATTGGGCGACCTTCAAATTCCATCTGAACAGGCGGTTTGTTGATGACCTTGTTGATCGCCTGCCGGGTTCGGCGGCATCAAAGCAGCCATTGATCGGGCGGCGGGAAAATCAGGCGCAGCCCTACGAGGTGCGCGTGAATAACGCGATGGCCAATTTGCAAAAGGTCTTTCCGCAAATCAAACAGGTCGGTATTGCCGATAAATGGGCGGGCGATATCGATGTTACCCCCGATGCCATACCGGTGATCGATCAGTTCGACAATCCAAAACATTTCTTTGTCGCCACCGGTTTTTCCGGCCACGGATTTGCCATGGGGCCGGTTGTCGGCAAGGTGCTGGCGGACTGGATCACGACCGGACAGCCATCCATTACGCTTGCCGGGATGGCGCTTTCACGGTTTGAGGACGGCACCATCCGCAAACCGCGCACGCGGGTCTGATCTTTTTGTATGAGGAATAATCTGGCGTCGGGATCGTTTTCAAACGGTCTTGACGCAGGGTATCTGTCATGCAATTAAATGTTATGTTATAACGTAACTTTTAATTTGAGGCTCATGATGAAATTTGCATCGGTCGCCGGTGTTGGTCTGGCTCTTTTCGGTGCAGCACAAATCGCCTAAAGCTGGGACCATGATCGCAGTTCTCCCAAACATTGCGGCCAGGGTTTCGGCTTTCGAAGACCGGCAACGATCTGCACGTTGCCGGTCTTCACCTATCTGTTATGCTCTATTGCGCGGCTTTGGTTTCGGGTAAATCATTCGTCTGATGATTGGTTTTGCCGTCAAAAAACCGTGTTGCCCCAATCGGGGCGGCAATGAAGTCATTCGCGCCAATGCCGGCATCCTTGCGTGCCGATGCCAATCGCACCGGCGGTTCGTCAACCGGTTCTGCGGTCAGGACAAAAGTCCCCCAATGAATGGCAAGCGCCTGCTTGATGCCCATTACCTGCATGATCTGAATGGCTTCTTCGGGGTTGGTGTGGGCGTTGCGCATGAAATCGCTGGGCTCGTAAGCCCCGATCGGGATCAGGCCGAAATCGATCCCGCCATATTGTTCGCCCATCTCGGCAAACAGCCGTTCATTCCAGCCGGTATCGCCGACGAAATAGAAACGATAACCATCTGAGAATTCAAGGATGTAGCCGCCCCACAGCATTTCCTTGCGGTCCTTGGTGGTGCGCGCGGACCAGTGATTGCTGGGCACGTGGGTGATGGTAACGCCGCCATGCGAAAGGCTTTGGTCCCAGTCGAGTTCTTCGTACTGGTCGGGGGACATTCCGGCCTTTTCCAGAAGAGTTCCGTTTTTCAGCGGCAGGATATAGCGCGGGCCATTGCCAATCTTTCCAAGGCTTTCCACATCGAAATGGTCGTAATGATTGTGCGACAGCAGCACCAGATCAAGATCTGGCAACTGATCGATCCGCAATCCCGGCTGGCTGTATCGTTTGGGGCCGACATATCGGAACGGCGATGCCCGTTTGGCAAAGACCGGGTCGGTCAGGATATTGAGCCCGCCATATTGCACCAGAGCCGTTGCATGGCCGATCCATGTGACTTGCAGGCGCGCCGGATCGGGATTGTGGATCGCGTCCATATCCGGGGCCTCGGTCGGGATTTTGCCGTGCTGGTGTTTGGCTTTTGGCCAGTTTTCAGAGCCGAAATAACGCCGCTTCAGGAAGCGCCAGAATGATCTTTTGCCGGTTTCCGGCAGGGGATAGCGGTTTTCAAATCCGAATGCTGTGTGGTGCGTTGGGCGTTTTTCGTCAGTCACGCGGTCAAATCCCCTGATCGGCTGATTGTTGTTTTCGATCTTATGAATGTGTCGCGGATCGGGAATTGTGCAAGTGCGGGCTGATCAATGGAAAAGGCCGGAACCGCGTTTGGTTCCGGCCTGCATTCCAGTCGGTTTATTCTATCACGGTTACGTAGCTGTCAAGCGGTGGAACGGTTTCGATAATGCCCTGATCCTTGAGATAATCGGCAAAGCGGGCATAACGGGTGCGGTCAACAGCAGCCGGACGGAGCGCAAAGCGCGGCAGGGTATCGGCCCATGCCTTGATGTTAAGCTCGTCATCCAGGTTCGGATAGGCCGCGATAAAGGCCTGCCAGCTGTCATCGGGATGATTGACCAGATACTGCACACCTTCTTCAAGGGCAGCCAGCATGCGCGCAAAGCGCGGATCATCGGTTTTGTCGTTACGCACGGTCAGGATCAGCTCGTCATAGGGCGGAACACCTTCTTCCTCGACATAAAATGCCTTGCCCGGTTTGCCTTCGATTTCCATCTGGTTGAGCTCGAAATTGCGATAGCCGCCGATGATCGCATCGACCTGCCCGGAATACAGCGAGGGCGAGAGCGAGAAATTGACATTCACCAGCTCGACATCGTCAATCGAAACCCCGTATTTGCCAAGCATCGTGCCGAGTAACGCATCTTCGAAACCGGCCAGCGAATAACCGATTTTCTTGCCTTTCAGATCGGCAATTTCCTTGATCGGACCGTCTTTGAGGACAATCAGGCTATTAAGCGGGGTTGCGACCAGCGTACCGATGCGTGTTAGCGGCAGGCCTTCGGCGGCCTGCACGTGAAGCTGCGGCTGATAGTTGACGGCAACGTCACCCTGACCGGCGGCAACAAGACGCGGCGGGGCGGATGGATCGGCCGGTTCGATCAGTTCAACATCCAGATCATGCTTGGCAAAAAAGCCCTTTTCCTTGGCGACAATCAGGGGCGCGTGATCGGGATTGACGAACCAGTCGAGAAGAATGGTGAGCTTGTCGGCGGCAAAGGCCGGGCTGGTCATTCCCATCGCAACCGCACCAATCGTGGCCGCGGTGATCATGGATTTCAGGCGTGACATGGATGAACCTCCTATCGGATATCGGAATATTTTTGATGTTCTGCCCGCAATTTTTCGCGGGGAATTCGGTTTATTTTGCCGGTTTCAGGCTGTCGGGCTGCCATGGCAAAGCCGCACGTAACGCCCGGTCGACAAGGAAATATTGCGTGATCGAAAACGCGCACAGGATCAGAAGGCAGGCAAAGACCATGTCGATCTGAACCCGGGCATTGGCATGCAGCATCAGATAGCCAAGGCCATGACTTGATCCGACCCATTCGCCGATCACAGCCCCGATGGGGGCAACCGCGGTCGCGACCCGAAAACCAGAGGCAAATGAAGGCAATGCGGCGGGGAGGCGCACATGGGTCAGCAACCGCCAGCGGCTGGCACCCATGGTGCGGGCAAGGTCGAGGAAGCCCGGTTCGGTGCGTGATAACCCGTCAAAAAACGCGACCGTGACGGGGAAGAAAATGATCAAGGCCGCCATCGCGATTTTTGAGCCCAGACCAAAGCCCAGCCATAATACCAGAAGCGGTGCCAGCGCAAAAAACGGGATCGCCTGCGACACGAGCAGGATCGGCATCAGCCAGAACCGCACGGGGGCAAAAAGCGCCATCGGAAGCGCTGCCAAAGCCCCCAATGCCGCCCCGGCAAAAAGCCCGATCACGGTTTCGGCAATCGTGTATCTGGCATGATCAAGCAACACGTCATGACGCTTGATCAGGGTCAGCCAGACTTCATAGGGGGCGGGCAGCATATATTTTGGTGCGCCGGTCACAGACACGACAATCTGCCATGTCGCGATCAGGGCGGCGATGATGATGAAGGGCCGGGCGAGTTTCAGCAGCCGCCGTTCGGTAAGTGGGGTGCGGGACGTGTTTGTCATACCGTGCCCTCCGTCCGGTTGAGTTCCTCGGCGGTGGCGCCAAGCTGACGGAGCAGTTCGGCCTGATGGCGGAGGATTTCCGGATCGGTGACATCGCGCGGGATGCTGCCCGCCGGAAGCATGGCGTCACTCAGGACCGCGGGGGTACCACGCAAGACATGAACCCGGTCACCAATCCGAAGCGCTTCGAGCGGATCATGGGTGACCAGCAAAACCGTTTTGCCGCGCAATACCCGTGCGGCAAGGTCCTGAAGGCGCATGCGGTTAAGCGGATCAAGGGCCGAAAAGGGTTCATCCATGAGGACAACCGGGCGATCTTCCATCAGGGTGCGGGCAAGGGCGGCACGCTGCTTCATGCCGCCGGAAAGTTCGGCCGGGCGCAGGTGGGCGGCATCCGATAGTCCGACCTTGGCAATCAGCGCATCGGCGCGCGCAAGATCGGGGCGTTGATTGCGAAGCACCGCCCCCAGAACGACATTTTCCCGGACAGTCCGCCAGGGCATCAACAAATCCTGCTGCGCCATATAGGCAACCCGGCCCAAAAGCGGCTTGCCATCCGAGCAGGCGATATCTCCACCCGTCTCGCCATCGACCAGCCCGACGAGATAACGCAGTAATGTGCTTTTGCCGACACCAGATGGGCCCAGCAAACAGGTGATGCTGCTGGCGGGCAGGGTCAGGTCAAGATCATGGAAAATATCGTCGCCGTTAAAGGCCACGCGACCACCGCGCAGATGAACATCAAACGGCGTTACGTTGCCCGTTAAAACGGGGGAATTTAAGGGGGCTGCCGGTTTCGGCGCTGGTTCTGTCTTGCGCATGCGATCCTTCCTACGCCGGTCTTAACCGGTTCAGGTTCAAAGGGTCGTCCGGCAACACCGAACCTCTCAGCCGATTCACGATCGGCCCCCCTGGAGATGACGGGACTATGCGCAGATCATGGCGGGACGTCAAGCATTGGAAAAGTTCTTGATTTGTTCTTTTGTTTGTGGCATAAAGACAAAGTCAACGGGAGAAATGTACCCGGACCGAAACCCGCAAGGCCTTGTGCCTCGCGGGTTTTTGCGTTTGGGACCAGATCAAAGAGGGGATCAGGATGCAGCGGCAAGGATTGAGGCAGGGCGGCGGAGTAGTCCGCAGGATATGGGTCGGGGGATGGCGGAGCCATTACGGCGGCGTTCCGCGCTGGTTCTAATACGCTTTCAATACGCTTGTTTGTCATGACGGGAGAGGTGCGTCTTGTCGGGGAACGGACCCCGGATTTGCCGGAAGCGGCAGCAATGGCAGTGGTGGTGGCATCGGATTGCGGCCCGTCGGTGGTGGACAGGTTGGGGGCAGTGCGCCCGAAATCCGTCTGCTGATGAAAATGGCGGCAGCCCGAGATGTGTCTGGACGTCGGGGTGGCAGGTTGTTGCCTCTGTGGCCGGAGCGGGCAACGAGCCGGTGGCCGTCAGTGAACCGTCAGTTGGCGAGATTGCTGGAGGCCCGAGGTGTGTCCGGGCTTCATGGTCATGGCAAAGGCGAAAGAGGCCGGAGCAGGCAGCGATGCCGTGGGCGGTTAGTGGCCCGTCGATGGTGGGACAGGAGGGGGCGGTGAGCCCGAAGGCCGTCTGTTGGCGAGGATTGCAGACGCCCGAGGTTTGTCCGGGGGGCACGGGTTGCCGGAAGTGCCGCCATGGCCGGAAGTGATCGGATCGACCGTTCGCAGCAAGCCCGCCGGGTGATCCCGTTCATGTGCTAAGCCATCGATCACCGCCGGGAAGCAAATGCGCCTTGCTTTGCGCCGGCTTGTGGTTCCGATATGCTGGGCGGTGTCATTTTCTGTTTTTGGGGGCGATGGTCTGGGGGCGGTTGGGGTGCGCGTATCACGGCGGCCCTGCAGTATGGGCTTGCATCAACCAATTGATTTGTCGATGCCTGTTGACCTGTGCAGGACCGCAATTGATCAGTTGGGTGTGCAATCGGCTTGTGTTACCAGCGTGATTGCTCCGCTTGTTCGGCCCGCTTCAAGGTCGGCATGTGCACGTGTGGCCTCGGAAAGGGGATACTCGGTCGCGGCCGGGAACTCATACTGACGCAAAATATTGAACCACGCGTGTGCGGCCCGGTGATAGTTTTCTGTATCCGCGACATACGTAAGGATACTGGGCCGGGCAAGAAACCGGTTGGTCAGATGCCGCAGATCAAGAGGCGGTATGTCTCCGGCAACCTGACCAATTGTTGCGGTAATTCCGAACGGCCTGGTCGCGTTTAGGGATTTAGTCAGATTATCGCCGCCGATCCCGTCAATCGCGTAATCAACACCCCGTCCTGATGTCAGGTCCATGATGGCGGTTTCAAAATCCTGTTCGCGATACAAGATCGCGTGATCAAGCCCCTGCGCTCGTGCTGCCAGTGCCTTGTCTGAGGAGCCGATTGTGCCGATGGTTGTCGCCCCTAAATGCTTGGCCCAGCGGACCAGTATCTGGCCCAGACCACCTGCTGCTGCGTGTATCAGAACGGTTTGGCCCGGTGAGACGCGGCCAATTTGTTCTAATAAAAGGTAGGCAGTCATGCCGCGCAGGAAGCAACCGGCAATCTGATCGGGTTGAAGATCATCGGGGATTTTGATCAGCTGGCTTGCCGAAATGTTGCGTTCTGAGGCATAGCTTCCGGCCGGAAAACCGGCATAGGCAACCTTGTTGCCGATGGCAAAGCCGGTCACGTCAGGACCTGTTCCCGTAACGGTTCCGACAGCTTCAACCCCGATAATTGCGGGCTTTTCTTGCAGCGGATACAGGCCGACGCGATGATAGATATCGACAAAATTAACCCCGATCCGGTTTTGGTCAATCCGGACTTCACCTACGGCTGGTGCGGGTAAATTGATTGCGCGTTCCTGAAGGCATTCCGGGCCGCCGATTTGGCTGAGTTCGATGATTCTGGTCATGAAATACTCCTGACATTCGATGTGATATCAGGAATATCCGTTGTTTTTCTTGGGGGAAATTCCCTATATTTGCGTAGTTAATGGGGAAAAATGCGCAAATGAATTGGGAAGACTACCGATACTTTCTGGCTTTGGCTGATACGGGCAGTTTTTCGGCAGCGGCACGGGAACTGGGTGTGGATCACAGCACGGTTGCGCGTCGGGTCAATGCGCTTGAAACCACATTCGGGGTCCGGTTGATTGATCGTTTGCCGAAGTCGGTGATGTTGACGGTTGATGGCAAACTGGTTGCCGAGCAGGGGCGTCAGGCGGTTCTGGCAATGCAGGCGGTTGAACGTGTTGCGGCGGGATCCGCCGACCATGTTTCAGGAACTGTTTGTGTGAGCGCACCACCGGCACTGGCCAGTCATATTATCGGGCCAAAAGTCCGGGAATTGCGAGAACAGCATCCTGAGATCGATCTTGTTTTGCAGGGGGAAACCCGATCAACAGACCTGAACCGGCGGCAGGCCGATATTGCGTTGCGCCTGTCGCGCCCGGAAAAATCGGCGGTCACAGTGCGCAAGTTGACGGATATGCCGTTCGGTTTTTACAGCGCACCTGATTATGACAAGCCCGAGCATGTCTGGGACTTTATCAGCTGGGATGAAACGACGGCTAGTATCCCGCAACATCGCTGGATTGAGGAGCGGTTGCATGGGCGCAAAGTCGTGCTGCGTAGCAATGATACCAGCATACAGGCTGCGGCGGCTGGCTCGGGGTTGGGAGTTGCGATTTTACCGCACTTTGTCGGGGATGCCGATCCAAGGCTGGCCCGCCTTTATCCTCATGAAAGTTTTCCACCGCGCGAGGTCTGGATGCTGGTGCATGAGGATCTGCGTCATGCACCACGCATACGAACTGTGATGGATTTCCTGATCAAGACTGTTGCCGTGCTGAAAACCCAGATCGTCTGAGTAATTGATATATTGCTCACCACGCTGCCGCGCTGGATAAAAGCCGTCCTGCCGGGTAATCCCAGCCGTGTGCGACGCCATCAATCGTGGCCGGGAAACGAACGCGCCGGGCCTTGCCCCAGCTTGTGGTTTCGAGATGCGGGGCGATGTCGTTTTCGGTTTCGGGGGCGATGGTTTGGGTTAGGGTCGGTTGTGCGGTCTGGCAGAGCAGATGGGCGGTGCGGGCGAGCGAATGGCGGGCGGTGGTGATCTGGCCGGTCTGGCTGCGAAGCAAAAGGGCGTGGATCGTGCTTGCCGCCATCAGATAGCCGGTGGCGTGGTCAAGGGCCTGAACCGGAAGGGGCGTTGGCTTTGGCGCATTGGCCTGTTTCATGCCGAAATCGGCGATGCCGCAGCTCATTTGTACCAAGCTGTCAAAGCCGCGCCGTTTGGCCCACGGGCCGGTCCAGCCATAGGCGCAGAGAGTGATATCAATCAGGCCGGGATTGATCCGGCGAAGTTCGTCCGCGTCATAGCCAAGACCGGGCAAGGCATCGGGGCGGTAGCCATGCAGCAGGATATCGGCACCGGCCAGAAGGCTTTCGAATGTTTGGCGATCTTCGGCACTTTTAAGGTCAAGCCCGGCACAGCGTTTGCCAAGGGTGACTTCGGGGATTACCGCCCCCTCGTCCCAGTGGGGCGGGTCGATGCGCAGGACATCCGCGCCATAGGCGGCCAGAAACCGCCCGGCGACCGGACCGGCCAGAACACGGGTCAGGTCAAGCACGCGGATCCCGGTCAAAGGCCGGTCCGGCCGGATAACGTGGCGGGATTTCGAACTGATGCCGTGATGCTGCCAGTCGATCAGCGGTTCGACCGCAATCGCAACCCCCTGCGGATGGGATTGCCAGTCACCCAGGCTTCGCATGGTGGCGGCACAGCCGCCCGCCGCAATGATTGCGGTTTCGAGATCATCGGATTTCCAGTTTGCGACAATGGGGGCGAGGGCTTCGCGGTCGGTGTAATCGCCCAGAACCGACAGGGCGGCCGCACGGTGGTGCGGGGCGTTGGTGTGCAGCCGTATCCAGCCATCAGCGGTTTGATAGTCACCGGCAATCGCATCCCAGACCGGCGGCAATTCCCAGCCATCGGGGCGGATCGTCATATCAAACCATTTCGATGCCAGCCGTTGATCAATGGTGACCGCCGCCAGATCGCCAGTCGCCAAACCGCGATAGCGGGAAATCATGGCGGATGCGATGCCCATTGAGGCCGAAGCAAGATCAGTGACGGCAAAGAAGGATGGCAGGGCGTCCGTGCCGGTGATTTTAATATCGGGCAGGGCGTTTGTTGCGCCCGGAAGATCAAGGGCGGCGTTAAGGGCATTGGTAATCGGGGCGATGAACGGGTTGGTCTTGTCGGTCATGGCGGTCATGTTGGTGGCTCCTTTTTCCGCATCGGTGGCGCGGGAGGGGTTGATCACCCAAGAATCACGCGGGGCTGGACAAATCGTCAATCTTGATCAAGATAATCAATATGAAAAATCTGGATGACCTGATGAACGAAACGGCATTTTTCACGCTGTCAGCAAAGGAAGTCTGTGCGGCGACCGGCATATCGCGCGATACGCTTTATGCCTATGTCAGCCGCGGGATCGTGCGCGCCATTGCCCATCCGGGGGACGCACGCAAAAGCCTTTATGATCATCGCGATGTGCGCAAAATCATCGCGGGCAAAAAGCGCGGCCGGTCGCGGCAATCGGTGGCGGCATCGACGATTGACTGGGGCGAACCGATACTGGTGTCGAAAATCACCCGCATTGCCGATGGCCGGTTTTTCTATCGCGGCAGGGATGCGGTGGGGCTGTCTGATACCATAACGCTTGAAGATGCCGCGCGGCTTCTGGCGGGATTGCGGGGCGATCAGGATCGGTGTTGCGCACCCGATTTCATTCCGGCCAGTCATGCCACACCGTTTGACCGGATGATTGCGATGATGGCGGGCGAGGTGACAAGTCACCCCGCCGGGGATGGCCGCCCGGCGGCGGCGAAGTTGATGCGCCTCGCCGCATTGGCAGCGGCAGGTATGCGTGATGACGGTGAAAGTCCGATCCATGTGATGCTGGCGCGGGCGTGGTCAAAACGGCCGGAGGCCGTGGATTTGCTGCGCCGTGCGCTTGTGCTGTGTGCCGATCATGAATTGAATGCGTCGGCCTATGCGGTGCGGGTGGCGGCATCGGCAGGCGCGAGTATCCCGGCGTCGTTGCTGGCGGGGTTGGCGACATTATCGGGCAGTCGGCATGGCGGGTTAACGCCGCGTTGCCGGGCATGGATGGACCGGGTGGAAAAGCGCAAGATTGATCCGGTGCAGGATGGCGTGCCGCCCGGTTTCGGCCATCCGCTTTATCCCGATGGTGATCCGCGCACGCGCGCGATCATGCAATCCTGCGGGCAGGTGGGGGATGCGTTCTGGGCGCGGATTGCGGATCGGGTGACGGATGAAACCGGGCAATATCCCAGCCTTGATTTCGGGCTGGCGTTGCTGGAACGCGAGCTTGATCTTCCGAAGGGGGTGGGGCTTGGCATTTTTGCCGTCGGGCGCATGGCAGGCTGGATCGCGCATCTGTTCGAGCAGCGCCAGAGCGGCAAGATCATTCGGCCCCGGGCGGCTGTGGCCGGGTGAGGTGGTGGGCATGTGGTGGTCTTGGGGGCATTGAATTTGCGGCGCGATGGACTCCCGCGTTCGCGGGAGTGACGGTTTGGGGCGTTGCAGCATGCGTGCGCGTTTTTGTCGACTTTTCGGAACACGCGCCGGTTTTGTTTGTTTGATAAACAGGGCAAACGGTAACGAAGGACGAGACAATGCCTGCAAAATCGAAATCCCAGCAGAAAGCCGCCGGTCTGGCGCTTTCGGTCAAGCGTGGCGAGCAGAAAAAGAGCGAACTGACCGGGGCTGCGCGCGAGATGGCAGAAAGCATGTCCGAGGAGGAGCTTGAAGAACTGGCATCCGGCCAGCGCAAGGGCAAACCGGAGCACAAATCCAAGTCGGGATCGTGATCGGTATCACATCCTTAACTTGTGAAATCATGCCGTCCGGCTATCTTTCTGATCGGCAGGATCGCGGAAGGTACAGATGCAGGACCGGCAAACATTTTCCATTCATCATGGCATCGAAGATCGCCATATCGACAAGGCGCTTGATCTTTTCTGGCAGGCGTTTCGTCAGAAACTGGCGCCGGTGATGAAGCCCGAAGACAAGGCGCAATTATTCCTGAGACGGGTTGTTGATCCGGCCCATGCGATCAGTGCGGTGTCGCCGGATGGCGATTTGCTGGGCATTGCCGGTTTCAAGACGGCGCAGGGGGCGTTTATTGGCGGGACGTTATCGGATGTCTGTGCGATTTATGGCCTTTGGGGTGGCTTGTGGCGCGGGGTTTTGATCGAAACGCTTGAACGGGATCTGTCCGAGGGTGTTCTGTTGATGGACGGGATTTTTGTTGATTCTGATGCGCGCGGCAGGGGTGTCGGGACGGCACTTCTGGATGCGATTGCACATGAAGCCCGGATGCGCGACCTGAGGCAGGTGCGGCTTGACGTGATCGATACCAATCCGCGGGCCCGAGCACTTTATGAACGATGCGGCTTTGTGGCGGGCGATGTGCAGGAACTTGGCCCGCTTCGTCATCTATTCGGGTTTCGCACGGCAACAACGATGATGTTACAGGTTTGATGCCGGTTATTGTGCCGGGGATGGGGTTTGCGTGACCTGTCTGATCCAGGTGATGATGTGATCCATCGCGCCGGGGGCATAGGCATGCCGCCCCATCACGACAAAGGCCAGTTTGACGATGTCGGGCATTTGTTCGGCAAGCTGATAATTAAACAGGCCAGCGCGCAGCAACCCGTGTGTCGCATCGGGAAGGGTGATGACCCTGTTGAGCGGATTATTGGGCAGGGCAAGTTTGCGATAGATCGCTGCGTTATGCGCCGGATCAACATTCAGATCATCCTCGCCCCAGAGGGCGAGCAGGGGGGATGTGAGTGTTTCAAGCGACCCGGTGGCGTCTGATCCGATATTGCGTTTGACGAATTCATAGCGGTCCTGTGCCATGACTTCCTGATCATGGGGGATGGCGAGATAGTCCTGATAGGTACTGTCGGGGCCGAAAATCCGGTCATCCATGTTGTGCGCGGTTTCAATGCGCATGGCGATTTCATCGGGCCGGGTGCCAAGGGCCTCAAGCCGCGTGCGCATATAATAGGTGCCCTGCCGCTGCCAATTGACCGCCGCGCCGATCAGGATGTGAAAGGCGGCATCTGGCAGGCGGTTGGCGATATCGGGGATGACCCAGCCGGCCTGCGAAAACCCCAGAAAACCGATTTTGCGGTTTTCGTTGCCATCAAGATTGCGTAGGGCGGCGAAGGCCGCCATCGCCTCGTTGGCGCGATCATTCATGGATTGATCAAGCCAGTTTCCTTTGCTGTTGCCAACACCTGCCTTGTCCCAGCTATAAACGCCAATCCCGCCATCCAGCAGACTGTTGATCAGCGGCAGGTAACCGTCATGCGAAAAGCGGTCCTGCGGGCCATCACCGTGGATCAGAAGGACAATCGGGGCGGTATTGGCCGCCGCACCATCGGGCAGGATCAGGGTGCCCGAAAGCCGGTTGCCGTGATCGTCAAACTCGACAAGGCGGGTAGTGCGACCTTCAAGATCAAAATCGGCAAGCCCCGAAAGGGCAAAACCAGCGCCAATGACAATAACGATGATCAGGATCGCGAGCCCCGCGAAAAGGCGGCGGCGGTTTGAGGTTTTTCCGGGCACTAGTGGGGCTCCGACTGTTTTGGGGCGGTGGCTGATGACTGATTGAAAGTGATCAGGACGATGTCATGAAACGGGTCAGAAGGGCCTGATTGGCGGCGTCAAACGTTACCCGGCCAAGGGCGACGCGGCCATCAAGTGCGTTTTTGACCGCATCAAAATCCGTATCGGAAAAGCCGCCGCAGGTTTCAATGACCTCTATCCCGTCCTTGGCAAAACCCTGTGCGGCGACGATCAGGGCCGCGATATTTGACGCGGCAAAGATATGGGTGGTGAAGCCATCGCCGGGCAGGGTGGTTTGCGTCCCACGCACCGGGTATCCGTCGGCCTTGATCAGAAAGGCATAGTTTTTGATCGGCATGGGGCGGCTCGTCGTTTAAGAAAGGAGAAAGTGTTCCGGGAGCAGAGTTACGCGGATGCGTTTGCGCGTCAATCCTGCGATGTCCCAATGAGCCCAGCCCGAATGAACCATGAATGGTCATGATGCCATCTGATGAACCTGTTCTGAATTATCCCGATCATCGCCGCCATGATATCCGTCCGCGCATGATTGCGGCCGAGATTTACCGCGGGTCGAGTTACGGGCCAAAGCACCCGCTTGCGATCCCGCGGGTGTCGCTTGTGGTCGATATGGTGCATGCGATGGGCTGGGTCGATGGGGATAATTATCTCATCGGGCCGGTGGCGACGCCCGCACAATTGGCACGCTTTCACGATCCCGACTATATCGCCGCCGTGGCACAGGCCGAACGCGACCGGATGCTGCCCGAAGACATGATGGTCAGATACGGATTGGGGAAAAACGGCAATCCGATCTATCCGGAAATTTTCCGGCGTCCGGCGACGGCGGCCGGATCATCGATTATGGCAGCACGTCTGATTTCGGATGGCGGGATCATCCATCATCCGGCGGGGGGCACGCATCATGGTTTGCGCGACCGGGCATCGGGTTTCTGTTACTTCAATGACCCGGTTCTGGGGATACTTGAATTGCTCGATTCGGGGCTGGATCGTGTGCTTTACCTTGATATTGATGCCCATCACGGGGATGGTGTGCAGATTGCCTTTGCCGATGATGACCGTGTTTTGACGGTTTCGATGCATGAAGAAGGGTTATGGCCGCGCACCGGGACGATTGATGATGTCGCCGGGGGAATGGCGCGGAACCTGCCGATGCCAAGTGGCATGCATGATGACGAGATGCGGTATGTCCTTCATGAATATTTCATGCCGCTTGCGCAGGAGTTCTCACCACAAGCCATTGTTTTGCAATGTGGATGTGATATATTAGCAGAAGATCCATTATCCAGACAGATGCTTGGCAATCAGGCCATTTGGGACGTGGTCGGGGCCATGATCAAAATGGCACCCAGGTGTCTGGTACTGGGGGGCGGAGGATATAACCCTTATGGGGTTGCGCGCTGTTGGTCCGGGGTGTGGGCGGTTGTAAACGAAATCGAAATACCACCTGTGTTAACCATCACAGCGGAAAATATCCTGCGTGCCGTAAAATGGACGCATAGCCGTGGAAAGCAGCCGGACGAAAAAATGCTGACCAGCATTAAAGATCCGTGGCGCGGCGGGGACATACGTGACGAAGTCAGGACACGCGTCCAAAGACTGAAGGGGTATGGGTTATGAAGTCGTTCATTCAAATGACCTTGGTCGTTTGCTTTATCAGTGCTGCCGTGATGGCGGGGCTGAATGCAAAGGCGACGGGGTTTGAACGATCGCGCCTGCTGGTGGATGGCAAGGTTTTCAATGTTGAAATGGCGGTGACACCCGATGAACGGTCCCGCGGATTGATGTTCCGCACCGAAATGGCCGAGGATGCCGGGATGCTGTTTGATTTTGGCCGCGCCAGCGACATTTCAATGTGGATGAAGAACACCTTCATCTCGCTTGATATGCTGTTTATCGACAAGAATGGCGTGATTGTCGGGATTGAAAAACGCACGGTGCCGAAATCCGAAACCATCATTCCGGGGCCAAAGCCGGTGCGCTTTGTTCTGGAGCTTAATGGCGGTTCGGCGGACCGGTTGGGATTTGAAGTTGGCGAGAAGGTCGAGGGGCTGCCGCGCTAAGACATAGTAACAGCAATCGTGACAGGCCCGTTGCGGCCACGCGATCCTCAATCAGCAATAGCAAGGCCGCGGATGATTTCTGCGGCCTTTGGTTTTTGGGCTGCATTTTATTTCCAATCCGGGCAAAAAACGCATAATGCGGTCTTGCCCGTGCGGAATTATGGTGCTAAATCCACATCCGCGTCGGGGAGTAGCGCAGTCTGGTAGCGTACCTGCTTTGGGAGCAGGGGGTCGCGAGTTCGAATCTCGCCTTCCCGACCATTTTTCCCTTTTGCCATACGGACACGTTTTCATGTGCCGGCAAAAGGTGTAAAAGATGACGAGACAGCGGGTGTTAGAGAGCCCTGCATTCATGTCATCTTATCCGACGGTCAAGACGAGGGTCCCGATGAAGGTCCGTGTTTACAAACCTGCCAAAAACGCCATGCAGTCCGGTCGTGCCGCGACCAAACACTGGGTGATGGAATTTGAACCGGGTGCAAAGAAGGTTGCAGATCAGCTTATGGGCTGGATCGGATCGACCGATACCCGTGGCCAGGTGCGCATGTATTTCGATACCCTTGAAGAAGCACAGGCATTTGCCGCCCGTCACAAGCTGATTGCCGATATCGAACAGCCGAAATCGCGCGTCCGCCGGGTGCAGGCCTATGCCGATAACTTCGCGTTCAAACGCGTCGTCTGATCCTTCGGCCATCAAGGCGGCCGATCACCATTATCGGGGCGGTTTCCGCCCCGTTCGTCTGACAGAAGACGTTAAAGACTGAAAAGATATCAGCCGGGCAGGCGTCCAATGCTTTGCCCCGGGGCACCAACCGGCCCCCACAGCGGTCCCTTAGCTCAACTGGATAGAGCAACAGACTTCTAATCTGTAGGTTGCAGGTTCGAGTCCTGCAGGGATCGCCATTTTTATCCGAGGATCTTGTCTATCTGATCCTTCCAATCTTTCCCGTGAATTACGCGGTGAACATGGAGTTCGCCTCGCAGGATTTCTGCTTTAGTTAGTTGGGATAATTGCTCCCAATTGTCCCCAAAGACATAAGTTGCATTATCTATGTCACTGCTTTCGAGAACACATAGTTTCTTATCCTTGAAGATGTAGGCGACGTAGCTGCGAAACCCTCCGTTGCCGACTACAGCTAAAGAAATTCCCTTGTCAGCAATATATTTCTGCCTGCTGATTATTGGATTGAGTTTTCTATCTGAGAAACGATGCAATCGATTCCGCAAATGTTCTTCAATCCTTTCCCACGGGTGTTCACCAACGGGGAGAAAAGTCCAGTTTCTTTTTTCGATCTTAGTAGGTTGTATATCTTCAAGATTTGAGGTCACAACTTCGCAATTTTTGAATATTTCCAAGAACAAATTAGTATAAGTTTTGATTATTTCTTCCGGTGTGTCAGTTGAATTCATTTCATCTGATACGATTAGATGTTCAGCTTCTTTTACTATATATGTCATCTCAAGGCTGGTTGGAGGGATGAATTCTTGCTGGAAGCAGTCCCTATAAATGTCCACTTCCGTTGTAACAGTTTCTGTCTCGCCTCTGCCAGCCCACTGCTCTCTGGTCCATTCGAGAGTGGTTATGTAACGACTGATTTTGGGAAGCTGCTTTAGCGGAAGGTATTTTCCGTATGCGTTGAATCTACTGGTAGAGCCTTGGACTGCAGGGAGTATTGTCGAATTTGCCGGGCTATCTTCCGGAAGGCCAATTTTTTTAAGGTTGGTCTCAACGTTATCGCTAATATTGACCAAAAGCCGAAATTTTTGATTGGCCTCTAATACATCTAGTACTGGTTTCGCAGACAGGACTCTCGTTTTCAGAATAATCATGAGCTGGCATTCCAATGGTTATGATTTAATTTAATGTATGATTAATCACTCTGTGCGTGCAAATTAAAAATCTAATATAATGGTTCTGAGAGGCTAATTTTGCTTTTCTCACTATTTGTGTCTGATGCTTGGCAAGCTGGAGAGCAAGCGCAACTATCCCACATCTTCTTCCCCGCGATATGCAATAAACAGAACAAACCATCCGACTTTGATCCTCCGGTTGCAGCTTTGAGTCTCGTCGGGGCGATCAATTCATATCCGGGGGGATAATGCGCGTGCTGATCTTGTGGCCTTTCGGCGGCGGGATATCGGTAAGGTGGCGTTTGAACGGGTTATCGGGCGGCGAGGTAGCGGCCCGGGCGGTGGTTGAGTGCGATGATCAGGTTGAGCACGACCGCGCCGAGGATCGAGAGCAGGACCTTGTCAAAGGGCAGGGTCAGGAAGGCGCAGGCGAGGATGACCAGATCGACGGCGAGCTGGAAATAACCGGCGCGGATGCCGAAATGTTCTTGCAGATACAGGGCGAGGATATTGATCCCGCCGAGCCCCGCGCGATGGCGAAACAGCATCAGAAGGCCGATGCCCATCAGCGCGCCCCCGGCGATGGCGGCGAAGATCGGGTTGAGCATCGAGAAATCGATCCACATCGGCATCAGTTTTGAAAACAGCGAGACAAGCCCGACCGCGATGAAGGTCTTGATCGTGAAAGCAAGCCCCATGCGTTTGAAGGCCAGCCCGTAAAACGGCAGATTGATCGCAAAGAAGATCACGCCAAACCCGATGCCGGTGGCATGTTCGATCAGAAGGGCCGCGCCCGCCGTGCTGCCGGTGACCAGCACGCTTTCGCTATAGAGCATCACACCGAGCGATACGACCATGGTGCCGAGCAGAAGGGCCAGCACATCCTCGTACAGGCGGTGGCCGAGATCGGGTTTGGTGGTTTCGGCGGTGTTGGTTGTGGTGCTGGTCATGAAGGAATCGCCGGTTACGGATTGAACAGGCTATCAAATTACGCTTTTCGCATGTGCGAAACAAGCCGAGGGTGGATAGCGGGGGCAATATGATGGTTTTTGGCGGGGCGGGGGGATTTAACGCAAAAGACCGGCCTGTCGGGGGCCGGTCCTGGTGGTTTTATGCGTTATGCCGCTGGTTCAGGCGGCCTGATCCCATTCGGGGGCGAAATCGGGATCGATCAGGCGGCCATCGGGCCGGGCGAGTTCGTTGATGTCGGCCATGTCGGTATCGGAGAGTTCGAAATCAAAGATATCGAAATTGGCCTTGGCGTTTTTGGGTGAGCCGGATTTCGGGATCGCCATGACGCCATCCTGTTGCAGAAGCCAGCGCAATGTCACCTGTGCCGGGGATTTGCCATAGGCCTTGCCGATGGCAACCAGCGTTTCATCATTCATCACCTTGGCACGTGCCAGCGGGCAATAGGCGGTCAGCAGCATGTCATGGCTGCGCAGGCATTCAAGCACCTTGGACTGGTCAAGATAGGGGTGATATTCGACCTGATTGACGGCAAGGGGAAGGTTGCTGTGGCCGACGGCGCGTTCGATCAGGGCGGTCGGGAAGTTGGAAATCCCGATCAGGTGCGTCATGCCGAGGTTTTTGACCTCGTTTAATGCCGCGATGGTTTCGCGCAGCGGAATGTCATCATTGGGCCAATGGAGCAGCAAAAGATCGACATGGTCGAGATCAAGCTTGCGCAGGCTTTCGACCACGGAGGTTTGCAGATCGCCGCTTTGGAAATTGTCGGGCCAGATTTTGGTGGTGAGGAAGTAGTCATCACGTGAAAGGCCGGATGCCTTGAGCCCGCGACCAACCCCTTCCTCGTTATGATACATCTGGGCGGTATCGAAATGGCGGTAACCGATTTTGGCGGCTTCGGCGACCATATGTTCAGCACTTGCGTTATCGAGCTCGTATGTTCCAAAGCCAAGTGCGGGGATTTTCGTACCCTGCCAGTTCCGGAAAATCATGATGTTCTACCCCCTTCGATTTGATTTGATTGATTGTTTTGAGAGTTTCGGAAAACTGAGGACAGCTTTGCCAACCTGCGCCAGATTTAGTGCAGCGCAACAGCAGCGCAACCTGTACGGTTGGATGGTGGATGCTGTCCTTCGGTTTGGCGAGGGGATAGAATGCCGATGAAAAACGGCAAGAAAAAGGGCGACCGCAGTAAATGAGGTCGCCCGAAGTTCAGGACTTAGAGTGAGGCTGTATCAAGCCAAGACCCAATCTGATCCAATTTCGGGTTGAATGCCTTGATGTGGCTCAAATGCCGAAAGATTTCAGGTATTCTCAGTCGTTTCCGAGACGGCGGCATTCAGGTGATAGAGCGATTCCCGGATCACCTGCGGGCCGAGATCCCTGGTGATGAAGACGATTTTTGATCGGCGATCTTCATCTGGCCATGCGGGCAGGGTGGCGGGCGGATGAAAAACATGCTGCACGGCATGGATCGCAACCGGGTTGCTTTCACCGACAAGGTTCAGGATGCCCTTCACACGCAAAAGGCTTTCGCCGCGCATCTGGGTGAAGATTTCCGCCCAGGTGACAAACGCATCCCAATGCAGCGGTTCGTCAAAGGTGATGCAGAAGGACCGGATATGGTCGTTATGCCGGTTGACGTCGTGGGAATGCGCGAGGTGGTGGTGATCATGGCCGTGATCGTGGTCATGGTGGTCATGCGCGTGATCATGCCCGTCGTGATGATCCTGATGATTGTCGCCGTGCTGTTCATAGGCTTCGTCGCGCAGCCATTTCTGCACATCCATGCTTTTGGTGGCCGGGTCATAGAGCCCGGCATTGAACAGCTTGGCCGGGGCGATATCGCCCATGGTGACGGCATGGATCGGGGCGGCCGGGTTAAGCTGCCGCAGGCGGGATTCAAGGGTAGCAAGCGTTTCGGCGTCGGCCAGATCGGATTTGGTGATCAGGATGCGGTCGGCAACGGCGGATTGCTTTACACTTTCGGGATGGTCATCAAGCTGCCCCGCGCCATGCAGAGCATCGACGGTGGTGACCACACTATCAAGGCGGAATTTGGCCGTGAGCAACGGATCGGTCATCAGGGTGTGCAGGATCGGGGCGGGGTCGGCCAGACCTGTGGTTTCGATGATCACCCGGTCGAATTCCGGTACCTCGCCACGGGTGCGTTTGACAAACAGATCACGCAAGCCCGAAATCAGATCGCCGCGCACCGAACAGCAGATGCAGCCGGAATTCAGCAGTACGACATCCTCGGACACCTCGCGGACCAGAAGGTGATCGAGCCCGATTTCACCAAATTCATTGATCAGAACGGCGGTCATTGCCATGCCGTCCTGTGCGAGAAGGGCATTGAGAAGGGTTGTTTTGCCACTGCCAAGGAAGCCGGTGATCACGGTGGTGGCAACGCGGTCAAACTGTTCGTCGGAAATCGCCATGTCTGATGCTTACTTTTTGCCGTAAAGGTCTTCGACGGCGATTTCGGGTTGGGAAATCACCACTTCCTCGCCATCGCGGGCGGCGAAATAGAAACAGTTGCGACGCCCGGTGTGGCAGGCAACGCCAAGCTGATCGACCTGTATCAGAACCGTGTCCTGATCGCAGTCATAGCGGAAATCGATCAGTTTCTGTACCTGGCCGGAGCTTTCGCCCTTGCGCCAGAGCTTGCCGCGTGAGCGTGAGTAATAGCAGACCCGGCCGGTTTCAAGCGTTTCGATCACCGCATCGCGGTTCATCCAGGCCATCATCAGGACCTCGCCGCTGTCATGCTGCTGGGCGATTGCCGGGATCAGGCCGCTTTCATTGAATTTCAGTTTGTCGGCAATATTCGCGTTGGTGGTGGCGCTGGTCATCGAAGGCTCCGGTCGATGGTTGTTGACTTTTCGCGGCAGTGGCGTCAAGAAATGATATATTATAACATATCACCCTGTGCCATGGCTTTTTGCAGATTAATGCAAATCGCCCGGCGTGACTTCGGATGTGCGACATGACCGATCTTTTCCCGAAAAAGGGCCACGATCACGACAGATGTATCGATAGCGCAATCGCGCAGGCAGAGAAAGTCTGCGAGGCGGAAAATGCGCGTTTTACCGATATGCGCCGCAAGGTGTTCAGCCTGATCTGGCAATCGCACAAGGCGGTGACGGCCTATGAGCTGCTGGATGCGCTGCAGGCTGAAGGGCAGCGGGTGCAGCCGCCCACGGTTTATCGGGCGCTGGAGTTCCTGACCGATCTTGGGCTGGTGCATCGTATTGAGTCGCTTAATGCCTATTTCGGCTGTGATCAGCCTGATTGCGATCATCTGGGGCAGTATTTCATTTGCACCCGATGCGGCCGGGTTGCCGAAACGGTGGATGAGGATGTGAGCATCGCGGTCCGCAAGGCGGCGAGACAGGTCGGATTTAAAATCGAAGCCACCACTGTTGAAATCAAGGGCCTGTGCCATGACTGCACCACTCATTGAAGGGCGGGGGCTGATCCTTTCGTTTGGCAATGAGCGGGTGCTTGATAACGTGACGCTTTCGATCAAGGCGGGCGAGATCATGACCCTGATCGGGCCGAACGGGGCGGGCAAATCAACATTGGTCAAGACGCTTCTGGGGCTTCAGCACGCCGATCAGGGCGAAGTCACCCGCAAACCGGGTCTTCGTATCGGCTATGTGCCGCAAAAGCTTGCGATTGATCAGGTTTTGCCGATGACGGTGAAGCGGTTCCTGACACTCACCCGGTCGGCATCGCGAAGCGACTGCCAGAAGGTTCTGGATCAGGTCGGTGCAAGCCATGTGATCGATACGCAGATGAGCAGCCTTTCAGGCGGCGAGACGCAGCGCGTGATGCTGGCGCGGACATTGTTGCTGCGCCCGGAATTGCTGGTGCTGGACGAGCCGACTCAGGGTGTGGATGTGACCGGGCAGGCGGAACTTTACCGCCTGATCGATGATATCCGGGCGGAACTTAATTGTGCGGTTTTGATGATATCGCATGACCTGCATCTGGTGATGGCGAAAACCGATCAGGTGGTGTGCTTTAACCGGCATGTCTGTTGTTCGGGCATCCCTGAAACCGTGCGCCAGCATCCTGAATACCGGTCGTTGTTTGGCAATCAGGCGGCGGATGCGATTGGCATTTATACCCATGCGCATGATCACGAACATGACCTTGCCGGGCATATTGTCGAGGGCGGGCATGATCATCATCATGATCATGTGCATAACCATAACGGGCACGTGCACGGGCCGGGATGCGCGCATGGGCATCATCATCATGAAGAAGAAATCGACGAAAAAGATCGGATATGGCGGCCGCAATGATGGATGATTTTCTGACCCGTGCGGTGATCGGCGGGATTTTGCTGGCATTTGTCTGCGGGCCGTTCGGGGCGTTTATCGTCTGGCGGCGGATGGCGTTTTTTGGCGATACGCTGGCGCATTCGGCGTTGCTGGGTGTGGCACTCGGGCTTCTGGTCGGGGTGGATGTCCGGATCGGGATGATTGCCACCTGCCTTGCCGCCGCCCTGATCCTTGCCATCGGGCAACGTCAAAGCCGCCTTGGCAGCGATACGGTTCTGGGGATGCTTGCGCATTCGACGCTTGCCCTTGGCATGGTCGCCCTTGCCTTTGTGCAGGGGATTGCGGTTGACCTGATGGCCTATCTGTTTGGTGATATTCTGGCGGTCAATGTTGCCGATATCTGGCTTCTGGGGCTGGGCGGTGGATTGGCGTTGGCCGTTCTGGTCTGGATGTGGCGGCCGTTACTGGCGCTCACCGTCAGCCCGGAAATTGCCGCGGCTGAGAGCATTCCGGTCGAACGGCTGCGTCTGGTTTTCATGTTGCTGATGGCGCTTGTGATTGGCATGGCGATCAAGATTGTCGGGGTTCTTCTGATCACCGCCCTTTTGATCGTGCCGGCCGCCAGTGCGCGGTTCTTTGCCAGAACACCCGAACAGATGGCGATTGGTGCGGCCCTGTTCGGGGCGGCATCGGTTATGGCGGGGATCAGCCTGTCATGGCATGTCGATAGCCCGGCGGGGCCCAGCATCGTGATTTCGGCGGCGGGGTTGTTCCTGCTGGTCGGGATGGCATCGCCGGTGATCAAGCATTTCCGGGGATAAGCCGGTATCGGTAATGTCTGGATTACGTGCAAGGCACGCGAAAACGCGCTGTCAGATATGAAACAAGGACGGACAATATGCGGGTGATCAAGGTTGCGATTGCGGGTTTTGGGGGCGTTGGGCGCGCCACGGCAAATCTGCTTTTGGCAAGGCGGGAGCCTTACCGCAGCCTTTATGGTGCCGATGTTCGTCTGGTGGCGGTGTGCGGATCGCGTTCGGGCCTGTTTGATGCAAACGGGCTTGGCGCCGATCAGTTTGATGCGCTGGAGCCGGGCCTGAGCGGGCCGGGCTTTATCGGCACGTCCGGGGCGGATGTTCTGATTGAAGCCGGGCCGAGTGATTTTCGTACCGGGGGGCCGGGGCTTGCCTATATTCATTCGGCCTTGTCAGCCGGGCGAGACACGATTGTGATTTCCAAGGGCGCGCTGGTTCATAGTGGACGGGAATTGCGCGATCTGGCGAAGGTATCGGGGGCGATTTTAAAGCTGAGCGGCGCAAGTGCCGCGGCCCTGCCGACCATTGATCTTGTGGAACATAGTCTGACCGGGTGCCGGGTTTTGAGTGTCGAGGGTATTTTGAATGCCACGACCAATTTCCTTCTGGATGCGATGGTTTCGAAGGGTGTTGGCTTTGACGCAGCGCTGAAAGAGGCGCAAAAAGGCGGCTTTGCCGAGGCAGATACGCGCAATGATACCGAAGGCTGGGACACGGCATGCAAGCTGTTGCTGCTTGCCAATTTCGGCCTGGGGGCGGAGCTTGTGATGGATGACCTTGTTGTCGAGGGCATTCACGGTGTGACCGCAGACCGGATTGATGCGTGGCGGGCGGAGGGCCTTGTTCCGAAGCTTGTCGGTAGTCTGGAATGTGCGGATGACGGGACGATTTCTGCGCGTGTCGGTGTCAGGGCCTATCCCAATTCCGATCCCCTGGCGCAGGTCAGCGGCAAGAACAAGGCAATCCGGATCACCACCGATGCAATGGGCGAGACAATCGCCATCGGGTGCGGTGAAGAGCCGCTGGCGACAGCCGCCGCAGCCCTGAAGGATTTCGAACATATCCTGAAAGCCAGAGTGGCCTGATCTGATATCACATTATGATTGCGGTTTTTGATTTTGCTATCATATAATGATAGCATGCAGGGCAAGCACAGAAAAACCTTGATTGCAGTTTTTACCAATCCGGTATCCGCCAGTATTGAATGGCGGGCAATCGAGGCTTTGCTGAAAGCCACCGGTGCAAATGTGATTGAAGGCAGCGGATCGCGGGTCCGGTTTGAAAAGGATGGTGAAATCGCCACTTTCCATCGACCGCATCCGGCCAAAGAAGCCAAGCGGTATCAGGTGCGCGATGCGCGTGATTTTCTGATCCGCACAGGAGTAACGCCATGAATGCAATGACTTACAAAGGTTATATGGCGCGCGTCGAATTCGATTCCGATGACGAGATTTTCGTCGGCCATATTGCCGGTATTCGGGACCGTGTCGGTTTTCATGCCGATACGGTTGCGGATTTGAAGGAAGCCTTTTACGAGGCGGTAGACGACTATCTTGAGACCTGTGCCAAGACGGGCAAGACGCCGCAAAAACCTTATTCCGGCAAGATGATGCTGCGGGTCAGTCCCGATATTCACCGGAAGGCAGCGATTGCTGCAGAGCTGGCGGGCAAAAGCCTTAACCAGTGGAGCGAGGAAATCATCGAAAAGGCGGTCAAACGCAAGGAGCCTTCGACCGCCTGATATTCGTTCCGGGCTGAGAAACCTCAGACCATTTCAAGTCGTGCAAACCCGGCTTCCAGATCGGCGATCAGGTCGTCGGTATCTTCAAGGCCGATATGAAGGCGGATCAGTTGGCCGTCTTCGTCCCATTTGGTCGCGGTGCGGATGTTTTTGGGATCAGATGGCAGGATCAGGCTTTCGAAGCCGCCCCAGCTAAATCCCATGCCAAACAGATCCATGTGATCGACCATATTGGCAAGCTGCGGTTTTGTGACCGGTTTCAGGATAAAGGAAAACAGGCCGGACGCGCCGATGAAGTCACGTTTCCAGATGGCATGGCCCGGATCGTCGGGCAGGGCCGGGTGCAGGACGCGTTTGACCTCTGGGCGGGTTTGCAGCCATTGGGCGACCTTGAGGCCGCTTTCATGATGCTGGCGTAGGCGCACGCCAAGGGTGCGAAGCCCGCGTTGTGCGAGATAGCAATCATCGGGACCAACCGCATCGCCCGATATGATGATCTGTTTCTTGATGGTCAGAAGGTCTTCTTCGGTGGCGGTGGTAATCGTGCCCAGCATGACATCGGAATGGCCGACGATGTATTTCGTGCCGGCCTGAACCGATACATCGACACCCATTTCGAACGGGCGGCACAGCATGGGGGACGCCCAGGTGTTATCAAGCAAGACCTTGACCCCGCGTGCGTGTGCTGCGGCTGAAATCGCCGGGATATCCTGCATCTCAAAGGTCAGCGATCCTGGGCTTTCGCACCAGACGAGGGCGGTATTGTCGCGGATCAGGTCGGCGATATCGCCGCCGATGGCCGGATCGTAATATTCGGTTTCAACGCCAAAGCGTTTGAGAAACGTGTTGCACAGATTGCGCGTCGGGTAATAGGTGCTGTCGGTGACCAGAATATGATCGCCCGGTTTGACAAAGGCCAGGATCGCATTGGTGATCGCCGCCACCCCGGACGATACGCACAGGGTGCCAAAGCCGCCTTCAAGTTCGGCAACCGCTTCTTCAAGCAGGAAGCGTGTCGGGGTGCCGTGCCGCCCGTAAGTCACCTTGCCCGGTGCGGATGCCCCGGCCTTTTCAAGGTCGGCCAGGGTTTCAAACAGAATGGTCGAGGCATGCAGAACCGGCGGGTTGACCACACCGTGATATTCGCTGGACCGGCGACCGGCATGAACCAGTTTTGTGGCGGGCTTTTGGGGGCGGTGACCTGACATGGGTGGCTTTTCTCCTTGGGGCATCGGTTAGGATGACGCTCGATACCTTGAATCTCTTCTATAACTCAAAGCATTTCAGATTAGCGGGTTCAAGGTTTTTTCACCGCAAAGAGTTGTGAAATCGCCATTTTGCGATATTTCAGTCCTTATGCCTCGCGTCCGGTTCCGGCCCGCGTTACAACAGACAAAACCCGTCCAACCAAGTCCGACTTGCAGGAGGCCCCGTGCTCGAACTTCAGGATTTTCGTGCCGCGCGTCGCGCCATTTCCGATCACATGCGCCTGACGCCGGTATTTGCCGCCGGTATTTATAGCGACAGGTCGGTTTTTCCCGACCGGGATCGCATTCCGGACCTGTATCTGAAGCTTGAAAACATGCAGGTATCGGGCTCGTTCAAGGCGCGTGGTGCAATGAATGCCGCCCTTGCCCTTGATGAAGACAAACGCGCCGTGGGGCTTTGTACCGCATCGGGCGGCAATCATGGCATGGGGGTGATCAATGCGGCCCGTGTGCTGGGCGTGCCGGTCAAAATCTTTTTGCCGACCAATACGCCAAAGCCCAAGGTCGAAAAGCTGCGCAAGCAGGGTGTTGACGTCGCATTGACCGGAGCGGTCTGGGACGATGCCAACCGGGCGGCGATGGATCATGCACGCGAAAGCGGCATGGCCTATATCCATCCCTTTGCCGATCCCAAGGTGATTGCAGGGCAGGGCACGATTGCGCTTGAGATGCTTGAGCAGCAGGCCGACCTTGATACGCTGGTGGTGGCGATTGGCGGGGGTGGGCTTATTTCGGGTGTTGCAACAGCAGCGAAGCTTTTGCGACCCTCGATCCGGGTGATCGGGGTTGAGCCGACAGGCGCCCCGACCTTGTTCGAGAGCATCAAGCATAACGAGGTCGCGACATTGCCAAGTGTGAATACGGCAGCAACCAGTCTGGCGCCGCGTCAGTCATCGGCATTGAATGTTGATCTGATTGGCAGGAATGTCGACCGGATCGTTCTGGTCAGTGACGATGAAATGCGCGATGCGGCGCGCTGGCTTTGGCGGGAGTTGGGAATTGCGGTCGAGCTTTCGGCGGCGGCCGGGATTGCCGCGGTGTTGACCGACCGGCTGGGGATCGATAACCCCGGCAAGATCGGGATTGTGATTTGCGGTACCGGTTCGGACGGAATGGCGTGATCAAATAAAAAAGGACGAAACCGCTGGGCTTCGTCCTTTTTTAAACCAAACGCCATCCGAAAAACGGATGGCGTGGAAACTTGTAGCGTCGCAAACCGCCAAAGAGCCAAAGCCCTCCGGTGCGGAATTACATCTTCGGCTCTACCACCTGACGACCACGGTACATACCGGTGTTCGGATCAATGTGGTGCGGGCGATGCAGTTCGCCGGTTTCTTTGTCTTCGCGGTACGAGCCCTTGGCGAGCTTGTCATGCGAGCGACGCATGCCCTGACGGGACTTGGTCACTTTTTTCTTTGGCACTGCCATGGGTCATCATCCTCTGGCTTGGGTAAACTCAGGCGCGCTTGTTAACGTGCGCGGTCGGGAAAGTCAACGATCAAAGTGCCGGAATTTTCATTTTCCTGCGACCTTTCGGCTTTTTTGCCGTGATCGGCACCGGCATCATGATCAACATGATGGTCGATGGCCGGGATCAGGCCGGTATCACGCGGATCGTCAACAATATCTGTTCGCTGGTCGTATACACCAAAGCCTGCCTTCTGGTAAGCCCCCAAAGCACTTGGATGATCGAGCGAACATGTATTGACTGTTATGCGTTGCGGTTTAAGGCCCCAGGCGGTGTCAATCGCCCAGTTCAGAAGGTATTTGCCATACCCCTTGCCGATGAAATCGGGGATCAGGCCCATATAATGCAGGTCGATCACGCCGTTTTCTTCAAGATCGGTCAGGTCAAGTTCGGCAAACCCGGCCGGGACGCCGCCGACATATAAAACGTAAACGTGGGTTTCGGGGCGGGCCAGAATTTCGGCAAGTTCGTCATCACCCATCAGGCGGCGGAACCACCACAGCCACGGCTCGCCGACCGTATCATAAAGGTAGCGATAAAAGGACAGGGTGGGGTTTTCGGCGCGCACGATGGCGACCTTGCCCGGCGGGATGGTTGCCGCAGGGCGATCTGGCGGATCAAGCATTTCAAGGAAGGTGATGACGACTTCCAGCTTGCGCGGGTTGGATGCACTCATGACTTCAGCCTTTTTCGCATGACCACGAAATCATTTCTGATTTCAGGTGTTTGCGGTTTGGTGTGTGGGGCGGTTTCGACAATTTCATAACCGAGCTTGCGATAAAAATCATGCACTGCCGGGTCTGTGACGGTGACCTTGTTTACAGCAAGGCCGGTGGCGGCAAGGATATCCTCGGCCAGGGCCAAAAGACCCGATCCAAGGCCGGTGCCGCGCGCATCGTGCGATACGGCAAGATAATGAACCCAGCCACTTTCACCGTCATGACCGGCCATGATTGTGCCGATGATTGTAGCGTCTTTTGCCGTTCGCGCCAAAATCACGCTGCCGCGCCCGGAATTCAGACATGTGGCGAGATCACGACCAGCATCATGGCCCGGTCCGGTCAGCCCGGATTTCTGCCAAAGGTCGCCAATGGCGGCGATATCGTGGGTGGTCGGTGATTGCAGTCTTTCAAGAAAAACGCCCGGATCCTTGGCTTTGTCACCTGTGCCGACCGCGTCATATCGGGCGGTATCGGCGGGGGACAGGGTAGGGGAGCCGGGCGTTTTCATATCTTTTGTGCGCCGTGTTATGCTGGGCCTTTGTCGACCGGGCTTCCTTCGGTGCTTGCCCATTCGGCCCAGGAGCCGTCATAAACCGCGACTTCCTTTTTGCCGGCAATATAGGCACCAAGGGCAAGCACGCAGGCGGTCACGCCCGAGCCGCAGGAGGCAACGACCGATTTATCCAGATTGACGCCTGCATCGTGGAAAGCGGTGCGAATGGCATCGGCATCCTTGAAGGTGCCATCCGCGTTCAGGAGTCTGTCAAATGGCAGATTCCGGGAGCCCGGGACATGGCCAGCCTTGCCCCAGGGTTCGTCGGCATCGCCGGTGAAGCGTTCGGTTGCGCGGGCATCGACCAGCTGTTCGCGTTTGCTTTTGACGTTTGCCAGCACCTGATCATATTCGCGCAAAAGGAAGCTGTTGGCGCGTGCGGTGAAATGGCGTTCGCGCGGCGGGGTTGGTGCATCGGTCACCGGGCGGTTTTCCGCCAGCCATTTCGGCAGGCCGCCATCAAGCACGGCGACATCGTGATGCCCGAAATGGCGCAGCATCCACCATACCCGGCAGGCGGCAAGGGCGGACCCCGTCTGGCCATAAACCACGATGCGCACACCGTCGCCAAGGCCAAGCTTGCGGACCTTGGCCGAAAATTTGATTGCGTCGGGCATCATGTGGGGAAGCGGCGCGCTATCGTCGGCGGCGATTTCGTCAATATCGAAGAATACCGCGCCCGGAATGTGCTGCGCGTTATAAATCTCGCGCGCATTTTTGTTCTGGGCGGGCATGTACCAGCTGGCATCGACGACGCGAACGTCGGGTGCATCAAGGTGATCCGCAAGCCACTGGGTGGAGACCAGTGCGTCGGAAGTTGGGTTGGTCATCAAAGAGACTCCGGTTTGCAATGGTGGGTATTGCGCGATCCGGGGCGTTTCCGCAGATCTGTAACGTCAAATTCAAATGTTTCTTGTTTTAATTTCTATCCGTCCTGAAAGCGCATGGCAATATCCCGACTGAATTCGGGGATATGCCGATTGCGCGTTTCCGGGGAATTTATTCATCAAAGACGATATTGATGCGGCGGTTCTGGCGGCCTTTCTTTTCGATCTTGGCAACCAGAACCCTGCCGATTTCGGCCGTACTTTTGACATGCGTTCCGCCGCAGGGCTGATAATCGATCCCCTCGATCGTGACGGTGCGGATGCTGTTGCCGTCCATCGGTGGCTGTACCGACATGGTGCGAACCAGTTCGGGATTGGCTTTAAGTTCCGCTACGCTGATTTCACCGTCATAGACCTCGGCATTGCGTGCGATCAGTTCGTTCAGTCTTGCGGTCAGTTCATCCTTGTCAGGCGCTTCGTCGGGCAGGTTGAAATCAAGCCGCGCCTTGTGGGCGGCGATATTGCCGCCTGTGACGTCGCCTTCGACAATTGCGCACAGCAAATGCAGGCAGGTGTGAAAGCGCATCAGGCGGTGGCGGGTTTCCCAATCCAGTTCGGCCGTGATGGTATCGCCGATTGCGGGCAGGTCGTGACCCTCGGCGATGATATGCAGGATTTTGCCGCTGTCGCGATCCTTGATCGTGGTTGCGACCGGTATTTCACGGCCATCGGCGGTTCTGAAAATCCCGACATCCCCGGTCTGGCCACCTGCGGTGGCATAAAACACGGTCTGGTCCAGTTCGATGCCGCGGTCCGAGATCGAGACGACTTTGGCGTCGCAGTTCCGGCGATAGGCGTCTTCACGAAATAAAAGGCGGGTCACAGACTCCTCCATACTTGGTGGCGATCAGATCGCGTGACCGTCAGTTTGCCGCCTAAATCGGGGAGGCGGCAGATGTGCCTTTTGTGGGGCTGGGCAGCATCGCGGTGATGGTCCGGTCTGAAATCTTGCAGTGAAATCATGGTGCTGCCGGAAGGCTTGGTTTGTCGAGGAGTTTTTGTGAATTCGGTTTGTGTATAAATTGATACATATTTTCGGAATTGATGTTGATAATGATACGATATGTATGATATCCCCTTGGCCCAAATTGGGGGTGAAAGAAACTTGGCTGCTGTTATTCATGTCAAACTGACGGGCGAAGGTGATTTCGGGCCGGTGGATCTCGAATGTGCGATCCCGCCTGCGCGCCTGCCTTTGGTGATGGCGGCCCTGTTTGGTTCTCCGACCAGTTTGCGGGCGGGGGCGGCGCAAGGGAGCGGTGCGGTTGATCATGGGGCAGCTTCTTCGGGGGCTTCGATGTCGCCTGCTATGTCGGCTGCCACGTCCTCTTCCATGTTACCTGCGGCATCATCTCCGTCTGCGCCATCTTCGTCATTCGGGCCTGGTGGCTCTTTGCGGGAAATGCCTGCTGGCGGGCAATTCCCTGTAACGGCGCGGTCGGATCGATCCGGCCCGGGGCTTTCACCGGCCCGGTCGGCTATTGCGGGCGAGGCTGCATCTGGACAGGAAAACGTAACGGGGCAGGCGGCCGGGCAGGCCGTTGGGCGCTATTTCGGTGGGGCCGGTCTGCTTGGCGAAGGTGCTGCGGATGCGATTGATCCGGCGAATTTCCTGATTGGATATATCGGCAGTCTGGGCGATCTGATTGCCCGTCTGCAACCACGTGGTTTTGCCGAAACGATCCTGATTGCCGCGATCTGGCTGCATTACCGCGACGGGCGCAGCTTTGTGACGCGTGACGATATCCGGCGGCTGTTACGGCGGCAGGAACATCTGCGCATGCCAAAGAATTTCGGCCGTGATTTTCATAGCGCAATCACGCGGGGCTATATCGAACCGGTTGACGGGGACGGGGGATTTGCCGCGACCGGAACCGGGTATCAGTGGTTTCGTGATGCTTGTATTAAATGATACAAAAAGTCTATAAAGTGGTTGACGTAATGTATTGATAATGTATCGTTCTCGACGTGGGACATGAAAACAGGCGGGGACAAAATGCGGGAATGGGAAGTACGGACAAGCTGCAGGGTCTGGCGTGGGCGATATGTGATCCGTGGGGGCGTTGATCGCATCGCCAATGATATCGTCAGCCTGCAGCAAAGCCGCTTTCCGGGGATTGAAACCGGCAAGGTTTCTCTTCGGGTTGTGACCATGGCGGTGATGGCGGTTCTGGCCGAGGAATGCTGCGAAGACGGTGTGACGGCAGCCGAACTTTCCTTTTTGCTGACCACATGCCTTGGTCGGCCGATTTCGCCGACCCGGATCGAACGCGAAATGGAAACGCTTTCGGGTTTGGTCTGGTCGGGGCCTTGGGGTGCGGAAACGCTTTATGTTCTTGAAAAGCGCGGTCTTCGCTTTTTCGAAAGCGCGCGCATGATGGCGATGAACGACACCGACGCCCAAGGCAAGAATTTGACAGAATATACAGGCGCGGAGGAAGGCGTGGACGGGCAGGAAATTGATCCTTCAATTATTGCCCGTCCGGCCCCCCACGTGCGTTATCGACTGGTTTAAGCTGCACATTAAAGCAGGTTTTCAGGCGGAGGTGATCAACAGGTCACCTCCGTTTTTCGTGTCATGATTTTGATGCTGCCCTTGGCTTTTTAGGCGATGATTTCAGTGGGCAATCCGCGAGGCCAGATCGCTGTCTTCTTTGGCACCAGCAATCAAATGCGACAGTTCCTCAATCCGGGAAATCTTGCCGTCCCGCATTTCGTAAAAAGTCAGAACCTTGCATGTCATTGTTGATCCATCTTTTTTGATGGCATCGACGATATGGATGTCGGCGATGCTGTTATTTGACATGATGATCTTTTCAAACCGGACATGCGCGGATTTCAGGATTGATTTCAGCGTGCGGGCATGTGCGACGAAATCCTTCAAATCAAGTGTTTTACCATCGGCAATCTGAACATAATCCGATGTGAATAGATGCAACAGATCCTCTGCCGGGCGTTCGGGGTCGAGCAATAACCCAAACAGGTTTTCGAGAAAGATGCGTGTTTCGTCATGTGTCATGGTGCTGTTCCATTGATTGAAGAGGTTCAAGCCACCTTGACGATAGGTGATGAAATATGGCCAATCTAACCCATCGAAGCCAATCAATACGGTGTTTTGGCCATGTCTGACTTTTTGATCGATCCAGATGTTCTTGCGACGCTGAAAAAGCCTGCGTCATCACAGGCGCGGAGTGCACAGGGGGGCGTTGAGGGTGACGTTGTGTCAGGCAGCGAAACCCGCCTGGCTGTCCGGGTTGTGATGCGCGAGACCCCAATTCCACGGGAAACCGGCGCGCATTCCCATCCGCAGGGGCAGTTGATCGGAGCGGTTTCAGGATTGCTGAGTATCTCGACCGATCATGGTAAATGGGTGGTCCCTGCTATCAATGCATTCTGGGTGCCGCCGGGAATGGAGCACGGACTGGTTTCGCACGGGCCGTTTCGCGGATGGAGCGTTTATGTCGGTCCCCACCTTTGTGCCGGGTTGCCAGATTACCCAAGGGCGTTGCGTACCAGCGAGCTGTTGATGGCGGCCATTCGCCGTGCTGCGGGTTGGGGGGATGGGCCGCAATCGGATGCCGAGGCACGCATAGCCCGGATTATCCTTGATGAAATTGCGACAACCCCAAAGGAAACACTAGGATTGCCGATGCCAAAGGATCTTCGTCTGGTGCGTCTGGCGCAAGCCTTGATGGCTGATCTTTCTGATGGCAGGTCGATGACGCAATGGGCCGACTGGGCCGGAATTCCGTGCCGCACATTGGGGCGACGCATGTTACGGGAAACAGGCTTTGGTTTTGGTCAGTGGCGGACGCGGGCGCGCATGCTTGCGGCCCTTGAGATGTTGGCGGGCGGATTATCGGTAACGACAGTCGCACTCGATCTGGGATACGAGAATATCAGCGCGTTTATTGCAGCATTTCGCAAAACCTATGGCGTAACGCCTGCACGCTATTTTGCACCCGACGGACAGTAAGGGGATTTCCAGATCGGGCCTGTCGGTAACACGGCTTACGGCAATTTCATCTGGCCATCAGCGCCGGGGCGGACAAAGCCGCTGCAATCAGGGTTGACCTGACAGCATAAGGTACGTAATGATTTGAAGATGGAAAACATTGTTACACATCAGAACGCCTATTTTACGTCGTGCACATAGCGCGGCGCCTGTTGATGTGTTTGTAAATTAAACCAAGACCGGCTGCCCCAGGGCGGCCTTTGTTTTTTCCATAAACCGGTTTGCCCGAGGTGGCCCCACCAACAAGGAAACCGGAAAATGACCCATATCTCCCTTGCTGATCGTATGCCGACACTTGATTTCACGCCCAATGCCCTGAAAGACGGGATCGGGGTGGTGCCGCTTATTCTGATGGCGGGTTTTGCCGATACCATTACGGCGGCGAGCGAGCTGGTCGCAAGTGGTGCGGTCATGATCGAGAACAGACAGATTGTTGATCCCGATCATCATATCCTGAGTTACGCGTTTGATGATGGCGAAATCTTGCGCCTTACCGTTGGTGGCCAAAGGACGATGCTGATCCGTCGTGCGGAGTGAGCGGGGCGGAGTGATCGGCTTGGTGCCCGCCGGTCGCGCGAGCAGGGCTTGGGGGCGAGGGGGCGATGTTGCTGGTGATATCAGAACAGCGACATTTGCCCGTTCGCGCTGGGGCGGACAAAGCCGCTGCAATCAAGGTTGAGCGACCGGCCGGTCATGCCGTGTTTTTTGCGTGCGGCATCAAACCGCCTGGCAATCAGATCGGCAATCGGGCCGGTGCCGCGCATGCGGGTGCCAAATTCGGATTGATAGCGGTCGCCGTCGCGCATCTGGCGGATCAGCGACATGACCTTTGCCTTGCGGTCCGGATAATTGGCGCCAAGCCATTCTTCGAACAGATCGGCGATTTCAAGCGGCAGGCGGACGACGATGTGGGATACGGACGTTGCCCCGGCATCACGCACCGCCGCGACCAGATTTTCGATTTCCATGTCATTGAGGCCGGGAATGATCGGCGCACACAGGACCGTGACCGGAATACCGGCATCGGCAAGTTTGCGAATGGCATCAAGCCGACGGTGCGGGGCGGAGGCACGCGGTTCAAGAAGGTTGGACAATCTGTGATCAAGGCTTGTAACCGATACCGCGACCGACGCCCGGTTTTTTGCGGCCATTGGCGCGATCAGATCAATGTCGCGGGTGACAAGTGCGCCTTTGGTGATGATCGAAAAAGGATGGTGGCAATCGCCAAGCACCTTGATGATGGATCGGGTCAGTTGCTTTTCACGTTCAACCGGCTGATAGGGATCGGTGCTGGTGCCAATGACAATCGGGGCGGGCATATAGCTTTTGACGGCGAGCTGTTTGCGCAAAAGTGCTGGGGCGTCGGGCTTCCAGAAAAGCTTTGTTTCAAAATCCAGCCCCGGCGACAGGCCGAGATAGGCGTGTGTTGGTCTGGCAAAGCAATAGATGCAGCCATGTTCACAGCCGCGATAAGGATTGATCGAACGATCAAACGGCACGTCCGGGCTTTGATTTTTGGTAATCACGCTGCGCGCGCCATCAATGCCAAGGGTGGTGCGGATGCGCGGCGCTTCACGATCTTCCATCAGGTTGGTCATCCAGCCATCATCGACCGCCTGATGGATATGGCGTTCATAGCGGCCATCAATGTTCGATACCGCCCCGCGGCCTTTTTGCCGACGCGCGGGCAGCAGATCGGGATTAAAATCCGGATGGCTCCATCCTTCGCCCGGTTGGGCGGTTTCGATGTGATCGGATGTCGGTTCGATGATGTTTCGCATATGTTCAAAATATAGAACAAAATAGGAACATTCAAGCGAAATACGCAGTGCCCAGGTTGCCCGCACCGATGTCAACGCGGACAGCGGCAGGCCGTTGATTTGACATCATCCGGTTATCAACAGCTTTCCTGATTACGGGCAGGTCGGCGTTGCTGTCGTGAAACTGATGGAGCCGGTGTTTGTCCCGCCACCGACATTGCATGTGCTTACATTGCCGCTGTTACCGGCGCCGGAGAGATTCGTATTGTTCAGGTTAAAGAAGATCAGGTGGTTGGTTGCCGCCCCGCTGACATTGAGTGTGTTGTTCTCGAAGACGAGGTTGTCTGATCCGATGACTGACAGGGCATAGGCAAAGGTATCGTTACTGGTGGATGTGATCGTATTACCGCGAATGACCGTGTTTTGTGCGTTTCCGATAACCTGTATGCCAAAGGACGTGTTGCCCGTAGCGTTGCTGGTCAATGTGCTATTGATGATTTCGACGTTATTCACGCCGTTGATCCGCACTGCTGTGGTCGCACCCGCGGAGGTGGTTGAGACAGTAACGCCCACAAGGCGGCTGTTGCTGGCCATGTTGAAAATATGGCTTGGACTGCCAAAGCCGGGCGGAGTGCCGCCTTGGCCGCTCAGGCTGGCACCCGGTGTGGTGATGGTCAGAGTACGACCGGAAGGTGTTTTAACATCAAGATTGCCCGTTCCCATGATGGTTTGGCCGTTTTGAACATCAAGGCGGCTGTTCACGTTGGCAAAGCTGCCATTCAGGAGCACGGTCGAATTGGCACCGGCGGATGATATGGTCGTGGCAAGGTCGGCACTTGCTGTTGTTGCGCTGCTGACAAGCGTGATGGTGTTGCCGTTGGCCGTGCTTGTTATTTCCTCCGCAGTGGTGAATTGCCCTGCCTGACTGACGATATCAATGTCGCGTATGATCGGATCGGTCATGCGGCGTTCGATAGCGTTCAGGCGCGGTTTGGGATTGTCGCCAAATTCCTGAAGCGGGATGCGCAGGCGGAAGCTGGCAAAGCTTTGTGTGCCGCGCGGGTCGTCATGCTGGATTTCAGCCCCCAGCGAAAAGCGTGAGCCTTCCCACAGGAACGGTATTTCATCAAAGGTCAGGTCAAGCCGCCCGCGAGGTCCCTGTAGCGTGTCGACATCGTCTTCGGTAAAGCGATAGCCGCCTGCGTAAAGGCGCAATTGTTGTGGTGCCGTGGCTTCAAACAATGGCGCGCGCCAGCCGATTTCGGCATCAAAACCGCGAAGGGCGCGTTCTTCGCCCTGACGGTACATGATCGTGGTGCCGGAAAAATCCGCCGTGCTCAGGCTGTCTTCCATATAGCTTGTCCTGCCGACCGGCATATAGGCATTGGCGCGAAAATCCCAGTCAAGCGAAAGGGCTTCGGCCCCGAAAGTCACCTGATTGAATTTGTTGTCATACGCGCTATGGCGGCGATCAAAATAGCCATAGCCGCCAATATTCCAGCCGCTATCAAGCATCTGGCGAATGCCGACACCGAAATTGCCTTCGTGACTGTTGGCATCATCCATCCGCGCGCGGATATTGGCAAAGGCCAGGGTATCGTCATCCTGCCATAGCGGAATGAACAGATCGGTTTCACCAAGGTTGCGGTCTGTGCCGGCCTTGCCTTCAAGGTCGATATGCGGTCCCCATTTGTTGCCGCCATCTGCGTCCTGAGCATGCGCGGATGGCGCGAAAGCGACGGCGCAGCTACAGACAAATCCAACCGCATATTTTTTCATTTTTGTCTTCAATCATTTTGATCTGGCTTATGCGCGGCGGGAAAAATCGCTGGCATTTTGCGCATCAGTCAGATCGGCAGTTAAGCCAGTTCATGAAATGGAAGTCCGAGGATTAGGGGATTTGCGCATGGGTCGCCACAGCAACGGCAGGGATGCGATATTTTCCTGCGCGAAGTGGATATCCATTGCGTTTTATGGATAGGAAACAGTGCGAGGTGCGCAAAAGCGGACTATTGAGCCCCGTCTTTTTGTCGACCTTTTAAATTGCCTTTTCGATTGTCATGTATCGGTACAATCGCGCGCTTGCCGGTTTTTACAATCCATCTATAGTTTCGTGGCCACCCTTTTTATGGAGCCATTCCGATGGATTGGACACAGTTTGTCAGCTTTACGCTTGTCACCGCCCTTCTGGTGATGTCACCGGGCCCCAATGGCGTTCTGATTGCCAAAACCGTTCCGACATCGGGCCGTGCGGCAGGTTTTGCCAATGTTGCCGGTTTCGTGACCGCCTTTTACCTGCATGGCACATTGTCGATTTTAGGGATTTCGGTGATCCTCGTGCAGTCGGCACAATTGTTCATGATGGTGAAGATTGCCGGTGCGGCATATCTTTGCTGGGTCGGGTTCAAGGCGCTGCGCGAGGCGTGGCGCGGGGTTAAAACCGTTGCCGAAGTGGCCCCGGCCAAACGCCGCAGGACGCTTCTGGTGGCGTATGGCGAAGGGTTTCTGACCAATGCGCTTAACCCCAAGGTATCGATTTTCTATCTTGCGGCATTTCCGCAATTCATTCCGGTCGGTGACGGGGCGATTACATCGGCCTTCATGCTGGTGTGTGTGCATGCCAGCATCAATGTCATCTGGTTTTCGGCGATGATCATTCTGTTATCGCGCCTGACAGGCGTGGCGCGCAGTGGATCGTTCCAGCGGGCGTTAAAGGCCGTGACCGGCAGCGTGTTTATTGCGTTCGGGATCAAGCTTGCGATGTTCCGGCCCTGATATCGGGCCGGGATCGTATTATTTCTTGATGGCAATCAGCGCCATGACGGCCGCAAACAGGCCAAACAGAATGCCGCCCACAGGGATGTCAACCGGTATGCCTGACAGGATACCGGAAAGTGCGGCATCTTCGTTTATCAGGGCTTCAAACGCGACCAGCGGCAGGATCAGGGACGCCAGAAACAGAAAGACCGGATTGAACAGCTTGTTTTTCATGGTCTTATCCCCCGATCATCGCAATCAGCAACAGGCCCAGCGCCATGAAGCCGCAAAGGGCAGTGAGAAGCACACCGGTTTTCAGCACGACCGATAAAACCGGTCCTTCCTTGCCCGAAAGTCCGACGGTCGAACAGCCGACCAGAATTTTTGACGGGGCCAGCATACTACCAAGCGATGCCCCGGTCGCCTGTGCGGCCAGAACAAGGGCGGTGGAAATGCCCGAAAGTTCGGCGGTGTGGCGCTGGAACATGCCAAAGACCACGTTGGAATTATTCGTGCTGCCGGTCATGAAGGCACCCAGCGCCCCGATGGCCGGGGCCACCACCGGATAGGCGACGGCAAAGGAGCCGGAAAACAGCGCAGCACCGCCTTCGGCCAAGGCATAGGTCATGCCCGCATGATCCATGATGATGGCAAGGCCTATGACTGGCACCATGCCGATGCTGGTCGGAAGGCCGCTTTTGACCGTGCGTTGCCAGATGCGTCTGGCAATGCCGTTGTCATAGCGTCCGCGAATTTTAAAGAAGGCAAAGCTGATGGCGGCGGTATAAAGCAGCAACGCGCCGGGATGGCCGAAAATGGCAATCGGTTTGGCGCTTTCGGCGTCGATGTTCCAGCCAAGATCGGTTGAGATTGCCGGGAAATCGAATGTCAGGCGAAGGCCCGACAGGAAATCCTCGACCGAGGGGACAAAGGTTGCCAGACCGACAATCACCATGAAGACCAGGTAAGGGGTCAATGCCTCGATCAAAGGCATGTGGTGATGATCGTCATCCCCGTTTGGTTCGGTGACGTCATCGGGATGGGGTTTCCAGAACCGGGTGACGATGATCGAGGTGACAAGACCGGCAATCCCGGCGGTCAGTCCGCCCAATGTCCAGACGCCGTAATTCGCCATCAGATATTGAACGACACCCATCACACCGGCAATCAGCACAAGCGGCACAATCCGGCGGCGCACGGTGCGAAAACCACCATCCAGCCACAGAACCGCCGCACCACAGGTAAAGCCCGACAGGCCAAGCAGAATGGCGGAATAATGCGTGAGCTCGGTGCCGGGAATGCCGGTCACGCCGATCAGGGCCTCGAAAGAAGTCGCCATATTGCCAAACAGCACCGACCAGCTATGGCCGATCATCGGGGCGGCAACGGCGATCACCGGCGAGAAGCCCATACCAAGCAAAAGTGGCGCGATCACCGCAATCGGCACACCAAACCCCGCGACGCCCTGCAAGAAGGTGGCAAACACATAACCAAGGATCAGCAATTGCAGCGGGCGGTCATCGGTCAGTTGGCGGATGGCGCGCCCGATGGTTTTGATGGCACCGGCTTCTTCGGCAGCGAAATAAAGGATCAGGGCGGCCCAGACGATATAAAGAATGTATAGGGCCAGCATCACGCCCTTGGCCTGCGCGATGATCAGCATATCGGTCGGCGCACCAAACGCGATCATGGCGATGGCAACGGTGACGAACCATGCGGCCGCACCGGCGCGTGCCGCGCCCCAGTTTGCCTTGATCATCAGAAACAGAATGGTGGCGATTGGCAGGGCAGCCAGAAGGAAGTCTGTCATGGGGGCGAGCCAAAACCTTTTGGAACAATGTGTTGCGGTTGATTTTCCAACCGGGCCGACATCTTGTCCCAGTGCTTCTGCAAGCGCAAGAAAACAGTTATGGCATTTCGTATGATGAAATACAAAACCGGGCTCGGCTGGTTTCAGTCGAGCCCGGTTATTGTCTGATTAATTGTTTCAGGCGCAGTTTTGCGCGGTTTGTTCGGTTTCAAGTTCGTCACGCAATTCTGCGGCAATCGAGAATGATTTCAGACGTGCTGCGTGATCAAAGATATTGGCAGTGACCATGATTTCATCGGCCTTGGTCATATAGATGAAATCGCGCAGCTTTTTGCGAACCGTGTCGCGCGAGCCGATTGCGGCACAGCGCATGGCATGATCGACCCCGGCCTTTTCCACCCGGTTCCAGATGTCATCCATCGATTTGACCGGTTTGGGCAACTGACCGGGTGAACCGCGCCGCAAATTCAGGAATTGCTGCTGCATGGAGGTGGCAATAAATTCGCCTTCCTCGTCGGTATCGGCGGCAAAGAAGCCCATTGCGGCAATCGCATAGGGTTCATCAAGCTGTTTGCTTGGTTCAAACCGGTGACGATACAGCGACAATGCATCCATCAGCATATCGGGCGCAAAGTGTGACGCAAAGGCAAAGGGCAGGCCAAGACGTGCCGCCAGATCAGCGGAGAACAGGCTGCTGCCCAGAAGCCACATCGGGACTTCGGAACCATAACCCGGAACCGCCCGGATTGGCGGATTGCCTTCAAGGGGGGCGAGGAATTGCTGAACCTGAAGCACGTCCTGGATAAAGCGTTCCTCGGTCCCGTGCATATCACGGCGAAGGGCGGCGGCGGTGCGTTGGTCGGTTCCCGGTGCGCGCCCGATGCCAAGATCGATACGGCCGGGATACAGCGCATCAAGGGTGCCGAACTGTTCGGCAATCACCAATGGCGCATGGTTGGGTAACATGACACCACCTGAACCAACGCGGATGGTTTTGGTGCCCGCCGCGACATGGGATATGACAACCGAGGTTGCGGCACTGGCGATGCCGGGCATGTTGTGATGTTCGGCCAGCCAGTAACGATGAAAGCCGAGCTTTTCGGCATGCTGGGCCAGTTCAAGCGTATTGCGAAGCGCATCGCGCGGGTGTTCACCCTCGTTCACGGGGCAAAGATCAAGAACGGAAAAACGGGGCATAGGCATAATCCCAATTGGGCGCAGGCCGAAAACGGCGCGCCGGATTTCAGTGTTGGGATTAATCTAGCCCAAAATCAGATGCTTGCCAGTCAGGGAGTGTCGGTTTTAGGGTCAGGGCCGGAGAAAGGATAGAATATGCTGATCATTTTTGGCGGTTTGCCCGGTGTTGGCAAGACATCCATTGCACGCGCACTGGCGCAAAAAATCGGTGCGGTGCATCTTCGGATCGACACGATAGAGCAGGCGATCCTTGATGCCGGGGTTTTGCCCGATGATATCGGCCCGGTCGGCTATATGGTTGCCAACCGGCAGGCGACCGATAACCTTAAGCTCGGCCTGACGGTGATTGGCGATGCGGTCAATTCGGTTGAAGAAACCCGAAGCGAATGGCGACTGGCAGCAGAGCGGGCCGAAAAACCCTATGTGCAGATTGAACTGATCTGTTCCGATCCGGGGGAACATCGCCACCGTGTCGAAACCCGGCCCTGTGACATTGAAAACCTGCATCAGCCCGACTGGGACAAGGTCCTTGGCCGTTATTACGAGCCGTGGCACGGGGTTGATCTGATTATCGATACGGCAAAGATGACGGTGGATCAGGCCGTCGATGCAATTTGCGGTGTGATCGATAAAAATAAATAAGGTTCAATTGTTCAGGTCGTTTTCCTGATCTTCTGCGCGATGGGCATTCAGCGTGCGGCTGACGAAATTGCGCAGTACGGTCGAGATATCGTTGCTGCGATAGGCCAGTGCGAGATGCGCCATCGGGACATCGCCCGCGACCTTGCGATAGACGACGCCATTGACCTGCAATTGTGCCATGGCGGCGGGGACGAGCGAGAAACCGAGTTCGGCGGCGACAAAGTTGATCACCGAGCCCAATTGCGGTGCACTTTGCCCCATGACCGGTTCAAACCCGGCGGCACGGCAGGCGGCAACGACGATATCGAAATGGGTTGGTCCGACCTGGCGCGGGGTCAGGATCAGGGCATCGTCACGCAGGGTTTCGAGCGCAACCGTTTCATGCCGGGCGGCGGGATGACCCGCCGGAAGCACGATCAGCATCGGTTCGGATTTCAGGCGATGCAGTTTGATGGCATCGCTGTTGGCAGCACCTTGGCGCAGGAAGACGGCATCAAGCTGTTCATCCATCAGCGCATTCAAAAGGCGGGCGGAATTGTTTTCTTCCAGCGTCATTTCAACACCGGGATAGGCGCGCCTGAAATCACGGAAAACGCGTGGGACGCTGGGGCTAAAGGCGGCGGATGCGGTAAAGCCCACCCGGATCGAGCCGATTTCACCGCGACCGGCGCGACGGGCGGCACGGATGGCGCGTTCCGCCAGTTCGGGGAAATGCTGCACGATATCGCGAAAGGCAATCCCGGCCTCGGTCAATTCCGCGCCATGCGGGACGCGGTGAAATAGCTGGGTGCCGATTTCGGTTTCAAGATCGCGGATCTGCTGGCTTAGCGGCGGTTGACCGATGCCGATGCGGGCTGCGGCACGGGTAAAGTTCCCCTCGCGGGCGACTTCAAGAAAATATCGAATATGGCGCAGTTCCATCCGGTATCTCCAAAACATATCGAAAATGACTGTGACATATATTGGACCGATATCGAGAAAGCTGCAATCCTTTCGGTCAGATCAGAATTCTTCAAAACGAGGCCGGAATATGAGTGCCTATCGGGCGAAAAGCCCCGCAGCGCAGGCTGCCAATGATGATATCAAGCCAGCCGCCGCCGGGGCCGAGCCGGTTTATACCGAACCGGGATCGCCGGAATTTCGCCGGATCAGTCTGGCGCTGTTTCTGGCGGGGTATGCGACCTTTTCGCTGATTTACTGTGTTCAGCCGCTATTGCCGGAACTGGCGCGCGATTTTGCCGTCAGCCCGGCATCCAGTTCGCTTGCGCTGTCACTGACGACCGGGTTTCTTGCCTTTGCCATCCTGCTTGCCGGGGCGGTGTCCGAGGCATTCGGGCGCAAGCAATTGATGTTTGCATCCATGTGCGGCGCGTCTATTTTGAACCTGATTGCGCCGTTGCTTTCCGACTGGCATGCATTCCTGGTGGTGCGTGCGCTTGAGGGCCTGATTTTGGGTGGGGTTCCGGCGGTGGCGATGGCGTATCTGGCCGAGGAAATGCATCCGCGCGGCCTTGGCACCACGATGGGAATTTACATCAGCGGGACCGCACTTGGCGGGATGAGCGGGCGCGTGGTGATCGGCATTCTGACCGATATGTTTGGCTGGCATCTGGCCCTTGGTGCGATGGGGGCACTTGGTTTGCTGGCTGCCCTTGGGTTTGTCATCCTGTTGCCGGCATCGCGCAATTTCGTGCGCCGCCCCGGTTTTCAATTATCCTATCATATCCGCGCGTGGGAGGGGCATCTGCGCCATCCCGGCCTGCCATTCGTGTTCCTGATCGGGGCATTTGCGATGGGCTGTTTTGTGACGGTGTATAATTATGCCGGGTTCCGTTTATCCGCGGCCCCCTATGACCTGAGCCAGGGGCAGATCAGTCTGATTTTTGTGGTTTATCTTTGCGGGATGGTGACGTCTTCCATTGCCGGTGCCATGTCCGACCGGATCGGCCGGGGCCCGGTTTTGGTGTCGGGTATCCTGATTGCAGGTGTTGGGGTTGCCTTGACCCTGCTTTCCAGCCTTTGGGGCATGATCGGTGGGATCATGGTCCTGACCAGCGGCTTTTTCGTGGCCCATTCGGTGGCAAGTGGCTGGGTCGGGCGGATGGCGAAACAATCCAAGGGCCATGCGTCATCGCTTTATCTGCTGGCCTATTATCTGGGTTCAAGCATCATGGGATCGGTTGGCGGCTGGTTCTGGTCGCATGGCGGCTGGGACGCGGTGGCGGCGTTTGCCGGGGCGCTTCTGATTGGGGCGGCGATTTGCGGGACTTACCTTTGGCAGGCCGCAAGACGGGCTGAGGCCGTTGCCTGACACAGACAAAAAGAAACCCCCGCTATCGGGCGGGGGCTTCTGTCTGATCGCTGGTTACAGGCGTGCTTAGAGCCAATCTGGGCTCGGCAGGCCTTTTTCCTTGAGGAAGGCCGGGTTCCACAGTTTGCTTTGATAGCGGGTGCCAAGGTCACACAGGATGGTGACGATGGTTTTGCCCGGGCCGAGTTCACGTGCCAGGCGAACCGCACCGGCGATGTTGATACCGGTCGAGCCACCCATGCACAGCCCTTCTTCCTTGAGTAGGTCAAAGACGATCGGCAGCATTTCATCATCTGAAATCTGGAACGGGTGATCGATATCGATGCCTTCGAGGTTGGCAGTGATCCGGCCCTGACCGATGCCTTCGGAGATCGAGCTTCCTTCGGATTTCAGTTCGCCAAATTTGTAGTGGCTGTAAAGGGCAGCCCCCATCGGATCGGCAAGACCGATCTGAATGTCCTTGTTGCGATCCTTGAGCGCCATCGACACACCGGCAAGTGTCCCGCCGGTACCGACCGCACAGATAAAGCCGTCAATCTTGCCGTCGGTCTGTTCCCAGATTTCGGGGCCGGTGGTGTCGATATGGCCCTGACGGTTGGCGACGTTATCGAACTGGTTGGCCCAGATGGCCCCGTTCGGTTCGGTCTTTGCCAGTTCTTCGGCCAGACGGCGCGAAACGTGAACATAGTTGTTCTGATCGCGATAGGGGACGGCGGGGACTTCGCGAAGGTCGGCACCGAGCAAACGCAACAGGTCTTTCTTTTCCTGGCTTTGCGTTTCGGGGATGACGATCACGGTGCGATAGCCAAGCGCGTTGCCGACCACGGCAAGACCGATGCCGGTATTGCCCGCAGTGCCCTCGACAATCACGCCGCCGGGCTTCAGAAGGCCGCGTTTTTCCGCGTCACGAATGATGGCAAGGGCAGCGCGGTCTTTGACCGATCCGCCCGGATTGGCATATTCCGCCTTGCCCAGAATGGTGCAGCCCGTCAGCTCGGAAACCTTTCTGAGTTTCACAAGCGGGGTGCGGCCAATGGCTTCAATGGTGCCATTGCGAATGTCCATGACAGACTCCAAGCGTGGTTAGAATGTGTTTTGTTACCTGTTGATTGGGTCTTTTATACACAAAAGTCAAGATGGATTAAAAATTACCACGTAATTTGTGTGTTAATTAATTCACATCCCAAAACCGCACTCATGGACCGGAAACCCCGGCTTCCCGGCGAATACGGTCGCGATTGAGCATCAGCCACTGAACGGCAATCGTCGCCGTTGCATTGCAGAGTTGTCCGTCACGCAACATGGCAAAGCATTCATCGGACGATACCGTATAAACGCGAATGTCTTCGCCTTCTTCTTCCAGACCATGCAGGCCATTGGCACCCGACGCATCGACCCGACCATAATACATGGTGACTGTCTCGCTCGAACAGCCGGGGGTGACATAGTAACGCGAAATCAGTTCCAGGTCGCCGATGATGGTGCAACCGGATTCTTCCTTGGTTTCGCGGTGCGCGACATCTTCCATTTCCTCGCCATCCTCGACGATGCCCGCGACAATTTCCGTCAGCCAAAGCGGCATTTCAGGGAAGCGCTGATGAACCGAAATGGCGCCGGGGCGGAATTGTTCGATCAAAACAACTTCATCACGCACCGGGTCATAGGGCAGGACCGCGACGGCATGGCCGCGTTCAAGAACCTCGCGCTGCAAAACCGCACTTTGACCGCCGTCAAAAAGGTGATGGCGCAATTCATATACATCAAGTTTGAAATGGCCGTCCCAACCGCGTGTGCGGCGAATGATTTCGTAATTATTGTTGTGTTTCATAAATTCTGTCCGGTGGTGGTTCTGGAATTATCATTCTGGAGACAACATATATCTCATGGTTTCACATCAGATTTGTGAAGAGAAGAGGGCAGAGCCACTTTGCGGTTGATGCGCGCCTCCCGTGAGGGGGTGATTAGCCGAAACCGTTCAGGTTGCACTGCAACTATTCGCAAGGGTGTGAGGCCAAGTGCCGTATTTTAATAATTTTTAATGTAGTGTAAAATCTGATCAATTAGCGCGCGGAATGAACGCTGCCAAACCGGACAGGTAGCGCGTTAGATCGCATTGGCGGGGAAGATGGGGCATTGATGCGATTCGAACCGACTGAAATCGCGCGTCTTTACGGGCGGTCGCGGGTGGGAGTTGTCGTGCACAGGGATTTGAACGCTGTGTATGTCAATGACGCCTATGCGAAAATGCTTGGCCGAAAAGACGTTAAGGATTTCATGGCGGAGCCCGATCTGCGCCAGTATATCCCGCCCAGTTTCCACTACGAAGCCAGCAAGCTTGTTGCGAAGTTCCAGGATTCGACCGGTTTTCACGGTTGGAAAAAGGTCTATAACATCCGCACCGATGGAACCCCGGTCTGGATGGAGATCAGCGACGAAACCGTCGAATGGGGCGATGACAACGCGGTTCTAACCACTGCACAGCTGATTGATAACGGCACGACGGCCATGCAGGTCGATCACATGCTGGGACGATCCTTTATCGGCGTGATGGTCCATCGCGACATGACGGCACTTTATGTCAATGATGCCTTTGCCTGCCTGATGGGGGCGCACAATGCCAGTGCATTCATGGAAAAACCCGATATCTTGCGGTTTATTCCCGAAGCGGATCGGGATCGGGCGATAAAACATGTTGCTGATATTTTACACGGCGCGCGTGAAGGCGAACGTCATCGTGTGCGCGATATTCTTGATGATGGCAGCACGGTCTGGCGCGATCTGACCGACGAGCGGATTTTGTGGCACGACGGACGCCCGGCAATCCTGACCACGGCACATGACGTGCGCGAAGAAGTCGAAATGAACGAAGCCCTGATGCGAACCAAGGCCGGGCTTGAAGAAGCCGTGACCGAGGTCATCCGCATGGTGCCATCGGCTGTTGCCATGCTTGATGTCTATCAGAATGTTACGAACTTCAATCGTGAATTTGCCCGCCTGTTTGGCGAAGAACAACAAAACAAAGATGACGATCCGGTCTTTGATATTTCGATTTTGTGCAATTTGTATGCATCCATGATCAAAGGTGGCCACGGGCACGCCAATGTCGATAGTGTTGAAACCCCGTCCGGTTCTCACGCTGATATTCGCATGAACCTGATGGAAGATGGCAGGGTGATGGTTTCGGCATTGGATATTTCCAGCCACAAGCGCAAGGAGCAGCATCTTGACGCGCTTGCTTCGACCGATCCGCTGACCGGGGCGCTGAACCGGCGCGGATTTGAATCCGCTGTCAGCCGTCTTCGCGAAATTCGCCTGCTTAAAGGCAAGGTCTGGCAATTCGGGCTGGTGGTGCTGGATCTGGATTATTTCAAATACGTCAATGATACCTATGGCCATTCCGTTGGTGACAGGGTTCTTGAGAAAATTGCCATCACCTTGCGGCAGGCGCTTCGTGATGATGACCTTGTCGTGCGTCTGGGCGGAGAAGAGTTTGCTGTCCTGCTGCCATCTGCAACCACGGCGGTTACGAAGCGTATTGCGGAACGGCTTGCCAATATGATCCGTGCCATCGAAATCCCTGTCGGTGCTTCAGGCAACGAGATGGTGACCATCACGGCCAGTTTCGGTGTAACTGTCGGCGGGGAACTGCGTGGGCAGTTTGTGGAACTGGAGCAGGCGTTGCTGGTGGCGGACCGCGCGATGTATGACGCCAAGGAAGCCGGTCGCGACACGATCAGGTTCCTGACCTTCGATGATGATATCGACAACTGAATTTCCGTGAATTATCTTCGCGCTTTGCGCAATCGGGCAGGAGAAAGATGACAATTCGTGAAATGCTGTCTTCGGACGGTGATGCTGTTGTCGATATCTATGACCGGGCACTGAAATCCGGCCATGCATCCTTTCAACAAAACGGCGGAAGCTGGGACGACTGGGATCACGGGCATTTGACGAAATGCCGGTATGTTGCCGTCGATGAGGCAGGTCAGGTAACGGGCTGGGCGGGATTGTCTGCTGTTTCGGGGCGCTGTGCCTTTGCCGGTGTTTCGGAGGTATCGGTTTATGTCGATCCGCGATGCCAAGGGCGGGGCATCGGAAGTGCGTTGATGAACGCATTGATCCGTGGTTCGGAACAGAACGGTTTCTGGTCGCTTGAGGCCGGAATATTCCCGGAAAATACTGGCAGTGTTGCCCTTCATCGAAAACACGGGTTCGAGATTCTTTGCCAGCGTAGCGGATTTGGCCGGATGGGATATGGCCCGATGCAGGGGCAGTGGCGCGATGTGCTGCTGCTTGAACGGCGCAGCAATGTTGTCGGGATCGACTAGATATCAATCCAATCATTTGTCACTGGGTTGCGTAAAAACCCGTAGACGATCTGGAAATTGCGGTGCCGATGCGCTAAGCAGCAGGGGCACCCGCGATAAATGCCGCGAATAAACGATACAGGAGAGCGCCACCGTGAATGAGATCAGCAAAATTGCCCCGGTCGCAATCTGGGAAAACTTCCAGAAGCTTTGCGATACCCCACGCCCGTCGACCAAGGAAGAAGCCGTTTTGCAGCTTCTGGAAAAGATGGCCGATGCCAAGGGTTTCGCCCATTTCCGCGACAGCGGCAGCAACCTTGTCATTTCCATTCCGGCCAAACCGGGGTTCGAGAATCGCAAGATGGTCATCCTTCAGGCCCATGTCGATATGGTGACCCAGGCCAATAGCGGATCGACCCACAATTTCGACACCGACCCGATCCGTATGATCATGGATGGTGAATGGATCACGGCCGACAATACCACTCTTGGTGCGGATAATGGCATCGGGGCGGCGGCCATGATGGGGTTCATGACCGAAGATAATCTGGAACATGGTCCGCTGGAACTGTTGTTCACGGTTGATGAGGAACGCGGCCTGACGGGTGCGATGAACCTTGAGCCGGGGCGGCTTAAGGGCGAAATCCTTCTGAACCTTGATACCGAAGACGAGTACGAGCTTTGTGTGGGGTGTGCCGGCGGTGGTGATCTGGTCGCGAGTTTTGCCTATACCCCCGAAGCGGTTGAAGGCGGGCAGGTCGCGCGTGAAATTGCCCTGACCGGGCTTAAGGGCGGCCATTCGGGCATTGATATCATTCTGGGCCTTGGCAATGCCAACAAGCTGATGGCGCGTTTCCTGCGCACCGCCATTCGTGATCTTGGTGCGCGGATTGTGACCATCAATGCCGGTACGGCGCGCAATGCGATCCCGCGGGAATCCTTTGCAACGGTTGTTTTGCCGTCCGACAAGGCATCGGCCTTTGATGGCGCGCTGAGCGCCTTTGCCGCCGAGGTCAAAGACGAGATCGGCGCGATTGAGCCGAATTTTGCCATCGCAGCCAAAGATGTCGCATTGCCAGCAAAAGCGATGAGTGCAGCGGATTCCAAACGTTTCAATAACGCGGTTGTCGGGGCACCGAACGGTGTTCACGCCATGAGCACCAGTGTTGAAGGTGTGGTTGAAACGTCGATCAATCTGGCGATTGTCAAACTGGCCGATGGGAAGGCGGATGTGACCCTTTCGGCACGCAGTTCGATCAATTCGGCGCGGGATGCCCTGCGCGAGGTTGCGACATCGGTGTTTGAAAATATCGGTGCGACGGTGAAGTGGGGCGATGCCTATCCCGGTTGGAAACCGAACGCGGATAGCGAAGTCGTCAATATGATGAAAGCGGTTCATCGCGACATGTTTGGCAAAGACCCTGAAATCCGGGTCATTCATGCCGGGCTTGAATGTGGTGTATTGGGCTCTAAATATCCGCATTGGGATATGGTTTCATTTGGCCCGACCATCAAACGCGCACATAGCCCGGACGAATGCGTCCATGTGCCAAGTGTCCTGCGTTTCTGGGATTATCTTCTGGCTGCACTGAAGGCGGTTCCGGTCAAGAACTGACCGGTTCCATCAGGCCATATCAAATGAGTTTCTTTTGCGACTGATCGTATCCGCGGTCAGTCGCAACTGTTTGTAGCGCACCATTCATCGCGGGCCTTGGCACCGCTTCCGGGAACCAGCGCATCCAGATTGACGAACCCTGTTTCGCCAAGGGCTGTTTCAATTTCAATCCAGAAATCCTCGCTTGGTCCGTCGACATAGACAGTTTCGAAGCGTGCCAGACGCCGCATGACCGGATATTCGATGCCGGGGCCTTCGCGCATGTTCAGAAGATCACGGTCGATATAATAGGGATCGCGATCTTCGCCGATCAGCTTTTCGACGGATCGCGTCAGTTCGCTGGTCTTGTCGGCAACAAGTTGCGGGATGTCGTGACTGACAAAGCCTTGCCCCGGTCCAAACGCCACCAGCAAACAGAAAATGGCAACAAATAGGGGGCTTAGATGCAAAAGGGCATCGAGCATCCCGGCCTGTTTCCATTCGCTACGGACCCGGCGAAGGGGTTTTCCGTCATCCAGACGCCGCAGATTGGCGCGGATCTGTTCGGCCAGTACCGACCGGTTGGTGCCGATGAAATCACTGGCTTGTAACAACACGGCCCGGGCAAGGGGTTTATTTCCGCTGCGTTCGAACGCGGTGGCCTGCGTGAACAGAAGTTTTGCATTGCCCTCTGCGGGCAGGGTGCCGCCGCGCATATTACCGATGATCGCGCGCCATGCCGGGATGAAGCTGCGCCAGCCCCAGAAACCGCGCAACCATGTTTTGAAACTGGCCTTAAGCGCCATGCGTTTTGCCCCTTTGGGAGCAAGGTTGGCGGTGATTTTTTCGATTTTCAGGGAATTGAGAAAACCGCGCACAATGGTGAATTCAACCATGCGGGGTTGGGCGGATACGACTTCTGTCACGGCACAGCGGACAAAACCGGCCTGATCGGGCTTGGCGCGTGCTTTTGCGTGGCGCTTGGCGCCTGGATGGATGTTTGATTTGCGTGCCGCGTTGCGTTCCTGCTGCTGGCGATATGCTTCGTTGGCGCGGGCAAAGCGTTCCTCTTCGCTTTCGCGGTTGGTTTCGGCCTTGCGCCCTGTACCGGCAAAACCCTGACGGGTGCGTTGTTGCGAATTGGCGTTTTGGGCACCGGCGGCCTGTGGGCCATAGGGGCCGTTTTGCTGTTTGCCGGCTGTGCCATCATTTGTGCCGGTACCGTTTTTACCGTTACGTGATGGGTTTGGCGGTGCCTTGCGCGCACCGGTCAGGATTTCATAGGCTTCGGTGATGTCCTTGAATTTTTCCTCGGCATCGATATCTGTATTGCGATCGGGATGAAATTCAAAGGCAAGCTTGCGGTAGGCAAGCTTGATTTCCTTTGCGCTGGCGCCCGGCGCAATTTTCAGCAGGCGATAATAGATCCCGAGGTGATCCTGGCTCATTCGTGAAAAGGCATCCCGCACATAAACATTGTCCCGAAGCCGGGCAGGTTAAATCACATTCACTTTATATTCGTATCGATGCTGGGATCATATGATTGAAATCTTAACACGTTGTCACTTTTGCGTATTTGCCATATTTTGCAAGAATTGATCCGCTTATCTGCGAACCGCTTAGCGAGTATCCGCCTTGAAACTTAAATTCTGGCAACGCAATGCCGACCATGACGGCGATGTCCTTGATCACAATGGTGGTCATGGTGGTGATATGGCGGAATTCGTGATGCCCGAAGGTCACAGTCTGAGCCTTGCAACAAAGCTTCGTGCGCGTTGGCAGGGGTATGACAACCCGGTCGAATATTATCTTCTGCAAAAAGAAATCGATGATTACCGGGCGTGGCTTCATAAAATGCGCCTGTTTCTTGCCCGGCCGATTGAGCCGGAACTGGGCGAGCTTGACCTTGATGATGAAATCGGTCGCTGGCCACCGGAACGAATCAAGCTTTATGCCAAGCTGTTTGATCGTGGCATCATGATCCCGGGTGGTCATGATTATGCGTTGGAACTGGCAAAGCCGCTTGCACTTGACGAGACGCTGAGCTGCCTTGAAATCGGGGCGAAGCTTGGCGGGGTTGCGCGTTTGCTTGCCGATAAGCTTGGTGTCTGGGTAACTGCCTACGAGCGGGATGGCGAACTGGCGTTGCTGGGGATGGAGCGGTCCGTGCAGGCCGGAGTTCAGAAAAAAGTCCCGGTGCAGGTCTTTGATCCGGCCAACCCCGATTTGCGCAAAGCCTATTTCAACGTGGTTTATTCGTTTGGCGATCTTTTCCACATCGAAAAAAAGGATGTCTTGCTGGTCTCGGTGGCGGAAACGCTGCGTGATCACGGCCAGATATTGTTGACCGACTATGTCCTGACGTCCGAGGGCCACGAAGATGAGGTGGCCAATTGGGCAAAGTACGAAGACTTCAAACCGTTTCCATGGACGGCTGACCAATACAAAAAGGTGTTGGGCAAGCTGAAATTCGATATCCGTATCGCCAAGGACGAGACGGATGTGCATGTCAGTCATATCAAAGCAGCCTGGATGGCGATGCTGGCAGATATCCAGAACAGCGGTTTGGACCCGGATGTGCTGACATATCTGGTGCCAGAGATGGAAATGTGGATGAATCGCGTAAAAATGCTTGAAAACGGAACGCTAGCCTTTTATCGGTTCTACGCAACGATCAGGTGATTGCCCTGTTTCATGTCTACGGCGGGCGACGAAGGAATGGACTTTGTCCGGAATTCTGTCGCTGCAACCTGTTTTAGGTGTTGACAGGGGCTGGGTGTACTTCTATTTTCCGGCTTCCTCGAAGGGGCCAAGTTTCTAAGGTTTACTATTATGAAGATCCGGAACTCATTGAAATCCGCGAAGCTGCGGGAAAAAGGCTGCCGTATCGTGCGCCGCCGTGGCCGCGTATACGTGATCAATAAAAAGAACCCGCGTTTCAAGGCGCGCCAGGGTTAATTCCCGGTACCTTGTTCTCTCAGGTTTTACAAAACGCCGCATCGGTTTATCCAATGCGGCGTTTTGTGTTTTGCGGCTTGCCAACCCTTTTCTTAATCAATGCCATCTATCGGAATGGTATAGACAGCGGTTGTTTCGCTGCGTCCGCGCAGCAGAATTTCATCGGCAAGACGGGCCTGTGACGGGTCTGAAAGCTGATCGAATGTGGTGCTTGCGATCAGGATGCGCGTGCCGAGTTCCTTGTTCTTGGCTTCCAGTCTGGCTGCACTGTTGACCGCATCGCCGTGTACGGTGAATGTCAGACGGTCCGGCGCCCCGACATTTCCCGCGACCAGCAGGCCGGTATTGATCCCGCAGCGACAGCGCAGTTCTTCACCGTCAAACAGTTCATTATGAACCAGCGTTTGCAGGGCGACTGCCGTTCGCACCGCCGCATCGGCGTGACCGGGCACCTCGTCAAAGGCATTGAACACGGCAAGGATGGCATCGCCCTGAAACTGGGTAATGATGCCGCCATTTTGTTCGATGATTGCCGTTGCCTTGGCAAAATAGGCGTTCAGGATGGTGACGATCCGCTGCGGGGCGATCTTTTCGCTTAGGGTCGTAAAGCCGACCAGATCGACAAACAGGATGGATGCCTCGCACTGGCGGGATTGGATATTGCCGGTGTCATCGTCAGAGGCCAGCAATTGCTGGGCGATGGCCGTTGGCAGGAATTTGCCAAACAGCCGTCCGATGCGTTCGCGGTCACGCAGGGTGATGGCCATATTGTTGAATGATCGTGATGCATCGTTAAATTCGATGATATGGCTGCCGGGCAGGATCGGCAGATCGTCAAGCATGCCGGTTTCAAGTTGCCTTGTTGCGGCTGAGAACCGTTTCAGCGGGCGCGTGAAATAATGCGCGATCATGACGGCCAGTATGATCGCAAGAACCATGATTGCCGTTCCGATCAGTGTCGCGAGCTTCAGGCGTTCCCATTCGCGGGTAAAAACGGTCGGATCAAAATGCATGCCCATTACAATTGGAAGACCTGCCGATTCTTCAAATTTCCGGGTGATGATAACGTGGTATCCGCCCGCGGTTTCGAGTGCAGAGGCCGTCGAACCATTGGTTCCATCAGGTGTTCGGCCGTCGTTGAAATCAAATGTCTGCCACTGGTCCATCTGTGCAAGAACCGGATCGGCAAGGTCGTCGATACGGGGCAGGACGCCAAGAACATCATCGGTTCCAATATTTGCGGGCGGGTGCAACTGGTGCCAGTCGGGCAAGGCGGGATGGGCAATGACATGATCATTGACGATGACAAATGGCGTGCGTCCGGCCTCTGTCGGATCCGTTTTCAGATCACGTGAAAAATCGCCAAGTGATACAAGCTGCACAAGCGATCCGATATATTCCCCCCTTTGAAACAGCGGGATCATTTCGGTGATCACGACCTGATTGACCAGGCTGTTCCAGCGTGGAAACTGCGTGATGCTTTGGCCCGGGCCAAAGGCGATCAGGGATCGGGCGATGATGTCTTCCTGGGGATCGGCCTGGCGCGAGACAGTCCTGTCCGTCTTTGGGTCGTACCACCGGAAACGACCATCGGGCATCAGAATCCCGATGGCGGTCACATCGCGTTCATTGGTCACAAGGGCCGCCAGGGTATTGTCCCAGATGGCAGTGTCATCGGGTGAAAGATCGCCATTTGCCACTTCGCGGGCGACCCAGATATTGCGGCGTTGCATCCGTTCGATCCGGTTGCGCATGGCATTTTGCGCGTCTTTCAGGTCGGCATGGGTCATTGCAATCCATAGATTGCGGGTGTTGTCATAAGCCGTATCAAGGCCAAGGCGAAGTGCAAGCCCCACACCGAGTACGCTGGTCATAAAAAACGCGCCCAGCAATACGCCAAGTATCGAAAAACGCCCCCTGGGTTTGGTCATCATATTCCCCGTATGCCCCCAATGGCCCGGTTTGTCTTTCCGGGTTATCGGCAAAGCTTACTGATGATTGAACGCAATGAAAAGAATATCGCGTGGGTCAATTCCGGCAGGTATAGATTAGGGTTTCGGTATGACGGCCACGCAACTGGATTTGTCCGGCTTTTACCACCCGCTCGGGATCGGAAAGGAGATCGCGGGTGCTGTCTGATAGAAGGATGCGGGTTCCCAGTTCCTTGTTTTCCCGTTCAAGCCGCGATGCGGTGTTAACGGCATCGCCGTGCACGGTAAAGGACAGGCGGGCACTTGCACCGACATTCCCGGCGATCATGCGCCCGGTATTCACCCCGCAGCGGCAATGAATGGAAAGTCCGTCAAACTGGCGGGTTTCGACGGCATGCTGAATGGCGAGGGCCGAATCAAGGGCCGCATCGGCATGGTCATGCAATTCATCAAAGGCGTTAAATACCGCAAGAATTGCGTCACCCTGGAACTGGGTAATGATGCCACCATGTTCTTCGATAATGCTGGTCGCGCAATCAAAATAGGCATTGAGCATCGAAATGATCTGTTGCGGTTCAAGTTCTTCACATAATGTCGTGAAGCCTTCGATATCGACAAACAGGACCGTTGCCTCGCACTGCTGCGGCGGAAGAACCCCGGAATCGGTTCCCGATGCCAGAAGTTTGCGGGCAATGGAGGCCGGCAGGAATTTACCAAACAGGCTGCTGATCCGTTCGCGGTCATGGACGGCCTTGATCATGTGATTGAATGATCGTGCGGCATCATCATATTCGCGAATACGGCTGCCTTTAAGGTCGGGGAAATCGTGGTTTTCGATGCCATCTTCCTCAAATGCCCGGGCGGCAGCGGCAAAACGGCGGATCGGTTTGGTAAAGTGACGGGCAATGATCACGGCAACGATGATCGATAGCAACAAAACAGTCCCGCCCATCACCGATGCCAGAACCAGCCTGTTCCATTCGTCATCGAACAGTTCTTCTTCGAAATGGATCCCGATGATGATCGGCGAGAAGGGGGTATTCATCATCTGTTTGGTGACGATCATCGAATAGCGGCCATCAAGATCAAGGCCGGACAGGCGAAGGTTTTTGGCTTCGGGGCGTTTTTTGCTTTCATCGCCAATATCAATGGACTCGGACTTGCCGATATTGGCCAGAACCGGATCACCGATATCATTGATCGTCGGAAGGGGAATAGGGCTGCGTGCGATATCCGCGCCATTTACCAGTGCAGATGCAGCACTATCGCCCCATTCACGAAGACGTGGATGGGCCATGACACGGTTTCCGGCGATCAGGATAAACGGAACACCCGGCAAGTCCTCGCGCCCACGGATAAGGCTGTTGGACAGGTTTGACAGTGACAGATACTGGATGAATGTTCCGACGTAGCGACCGTCCGCAAACAATGGAATCCAATCAGCAATCACTGTCTGCTTGAAATAGGGGTCCCATCGTGGAAAACCGGTGTGATTAGCCGTTGGTCCACGCAAATGCGCCAGTTCTGAAAAAATAACATCATCGCTGGGCAATGTACGGCGGATTTCGCTCATATTTTCGGGATTATAGCCGATAAACTGGCGGTCGCCGGTAATCAGACCATAGGCCATCACATCGATTTGCGATGCCGAAAGTGCGCGCATCGCATTGTTCCAGCCATACTGAAAGCTTGGATCCAGAGCGCCACTTGCCACCTGATCGGCGACCCAGACCGCACGTTTACCCACATTGTCCATCCGTTCATGCATGGTTCGCTGGACCGATGTCAGGTCCAGATCGCTAAGCATGACCCAAAGGTTGCGGGTGTTTTGATAGGCGGCCCCAAGTCCGACATAAAGGGCAATACCGACACCAAGAATGCTGGTGACAGAAAACCCGGCAAGCAGAACAGTCAGGACGGAATATCTGCGTTTTTCAGCCAATTTTTTGAAAATTCCCGAACAGAGGCTCCCCAACCCGGGGGCAGTTTATCGTCTATCAAATTTCGTGGAAAGGATGATTGAGCTTGCCGTGCGTTTAATTCCGGGCAAGGCCCCGATTTGATCAAGAACGGTATCAAGTTCTTCGGATGTGTCGGCGGCAATTTCGGCGATCAGGTCATATTCACCGGAAATCGCAAGGCACCGAATGCAGTGGGTTATTTTCTGAAGCGCGCCGACCACCCCGGCAGACTGTTTCTGTTCGACCTGTATCATGACTTCGGCAAGCAAAAGCGCCCGTGCTTGTTCGCCAAGCTGTATTGTGTATCCGGTTATGACCTTTGCCTTTTCAAGGCGTTCAAGGCGTTCCTGAACAGCACTTCGTGACAGATCGACATCACGCGCAAGGGCCGCAATCGGGGTGCGGGCATTTTGTTGCAGCCGGGCGATCAGGCGGCGATCAATGTCATCAATGTTACGTTTCATCGGTGTAGCCCGTGATTTTAACGGTTAAATCATGAGAAATGACAGTATCGCCGGGTTGTAACCGGCAGTCCAGCGGAAGACCATCAAGACAGCATAATAATAACGTTATCAGGGCCATAATCAGGCGGGGCCACGCATCATATGCGGTCAAAGGCGTCAAAATGGGAGTTTGCTGAAATGAAAAAAGTTCTGATCCTTGGGGCAGGTAAAATCGGTCGTATTGCTGCTGTCATGCTGCGTGAAAGTGGCGAATATGCGGTGACGCTGGCAGATTCCAACGGGCATATGCTTGAAATTTGTGCCAAGGATGATGCGGCAACGCTGGTCAAGGTTGATGTCACCGACGAGGCGGCATTGACGGATGTGGCCAAAGGCCATGATGCAATCCTGTCGACCTGTCCGTTTTACCTTAATGTCGCGATTGCGCGTGTGGCGCGCAGTGTTGGCGCATCTTATTTTGATGTCACCGAAGATGTTGAAACCACCCGTGCCATTCGTGATATTGCCAAGGATGCCGATGGGGCGTTTGTGCCGCAATGTGGTCTGGCACCCGGCTTTATTTCAATCGCGGCCCATGATCTGTTCAAGCGGTTTGATAGCGTTCAGAACCTGCGTCTTCGTGTCGGTGCCCTGCCGCAAAACCCGACCAACCGGTTGAAATACAACCTGACATGGTCGACAGATGGTCTGATCAACGAATATCTGAACCCGTGCGAAGCCATCCATAAAGGCAAGCGGATCGAGGTTCTGCCGCTTGAAGGATATGAGCGTTTCACCATCGATGGCACCGAATACGAGGCATTCAATACATCGGGCGGGGTCGGTGCGCTTTGTGACATGCTGGAAGGCAAGGTCGAAAACCTTGACTACAAGACCGTGCGTTACCCCGGGCATCAGGAAATCCTGAAAATCCTGATCGAAGACCTTGGGCTTGGCAAGCGCCCCGATCTGATGAAGGAGATCTTTGAAAAGTCGCTACCGATCACAAGTCAGGACGTGATCGTGATTTTTGCCGATGCAATTGGTACCCGCGATGGCGAGCTTTGCGAGGAAAACTTTATCCGCAAGGTTCATGGCACGGCAATCGGTGGCAGGAACTGGTCGGCGATCCAGATCACGACGTCGGCCGGGCTTTGTGCGGTGATGGATATGGTCCTGACCGGCAAACTGGCGGGCAAGGGATATATCCGGCAGGAACAGGTTTCGCTCGATGATTTCCTTGCCAACCGTTTCGGCCGCTACTTCAGCCACGAGGGTTGATGAATAACCCCCACATCATGCTTTTTGGCATGATGACAAACTTTGCCATCCGGTCTTGTCAGGCCGGGTGGTTTTTTGTGTGTGCTTGCCATAGTCAGAGCCCATATTTTGTGGCAAAGACGTGGTTTGTTAACGCTTGGCGCCTATGGTGGCGGATTAAACAAACTCTCGGGTGGCGATACGATCCTTGTCTGATCTTGGCGAGATGTTCCGGTTTGCAATCGACCTGTTTGAAACGGGTCAACTGGCGGAGGCAGAAAGCGCCTGCCGCAAGATGACGCTTGCCTATCCGCAGGCGGCAGAAGCCATGCATCTTGCCGGTCTGGTGGCGATGAAACAGGGCAATGGTGATATTGCTGCCGAACGCATGGGCCGGGCTGCAATCGCGGATGCCAATAACGCCGAAATCCAGCACGATCATGCGCAGGCGTTAAAGGCAGTCGGAAAATTGCGCGAAGCCGTTGGTGCGTTCAAGCGCGCGATTCGCCTATGCCCCGATTCCCCTGCACTTTATTGCAATATCGCCAATACCTATCGCCAGCTTGATGAACTTGAACTGGCGCATGAAAATTACATGCTGGCCCTTCGACTGGCACCCGATGTTGCCGAAATTCATGCCAATCTTGGGGCATGCCAGTATGCCATGGGGGATATCGCCGGGGCAGAGGCATCCTGCACAACCGCGCTCAGGCTGCGTGATGATATCGTCAATGCACTTGTGCTTATGGGGCAGATCCGGCTTGATCAGGGGCGAACGGTTTCGGCATCCGAACCCCTTTTGCGTGCCCTTGAACTGCAACCGGGACATCAGCGCGCCCTGACGGCTTATGGCGATGCGCTTTTCCGACTGGGGCAGTTTGCCGGGGCGCTGCATTGCCTGCGTCAGGTTCTGGCACTTGATCCGCAGGATGCCGGGGCGCGGCGGACGCTTGCACTGTTGTATTTGCGAACCGGGCAGGGGACCGAGGCGATTGGTGCGCTTGAAGCACTTTTGCATGCAAATCCCAACGATCCCGACCTTCTTTTGATGATGGGCGAGGCATTAAGCCTTGCCGGACGTCACAGCGAAGCCGTCGAGCGATTTGGGGCGTCGATTGGTGCGGGGGGTGGCGATGACGCCGTGTTCCGGCTGGCGGTCGAACTGGCGGAAGAAGGCGACGCGGCATCGGCCCAATCGGTTTTGCAGAACGCCATTGATCGCAAGATTGCGATTGGGGAAAATACGGCGTTGTTCCGAACGGCCCGCCGATTGCTGTTTGCGCCGGTCCCGGCCGATCTGGCAGCCCAGAATGACGAAGTTGTTCGTGATCTTCTCGACGATACGCTTGATGACGATGATCTTGACCTTGATCTTGGCCAAAGTGACCTGATCGATCCGATTACCCTGACACGGTTCCCGCCAGTGTGGCGTGCGGCCCTTCGTCCCGAAGGCGATGCACAATTGCGTGCAGTTGGTCATTATTGGGAACGGTTGGTTTCAGGTTATGACGTGCCTCATGTTGCGGCGCGAACCCGGCCAAAGGGTGGCAAGGTCCGGCTTGGCGTTGTATCGGCCAATATGCGCGATAATGGTATTGGTCGATGGATTGCGGGGCTGGTCCGGGCGATTGACCGGGACCGTTTTGATATTACGGTTATCCGTCCGCCACTGGGCGAGGATGACATTACCGCCCGCATCGACGCCGAGGCCGATCTGGTGGTGCCATTGCCGCTTGATCCGTTGCATTCGGCGCGCGTGATTGCGGGCCTTGACCTTGACGTTTTGCATTATGCCGATCCACAGGCCGATGCTTATACGATGTTGCTGGCAAGCTGGCGTCTGGCACCGTTGCAAATTGCCGGTGGCGGGATTGCCGCGACGACCGGGCTTGCAAATATTGACTGCCACCTGATTGCCGAGGATTGGGAAACCGCGGGCGGTGAAACCCGCTTTAGCGAGGAATTGATCCGTCTGCCCGGATTGTTTGTCAATGCAACACGGCCCGATGAGATCACCTTGTCGCCGGGCGATTTGCAGCGCCGCTGGCGGATTGATCAGGATCGGAATACCTATCTTTGCCCGCAGCCGCTTGATGTTCTGACGGCTGATTTTGATCCGCTGATTGCCGAAATCCTGCGCCTTGATGAAACCGCCGAACTTTTGCTGATCGCACCGGAACGCGATAGCTGGGACGCGGCATGGGGGCGGCGGTTTGCTCTTAACTATGCCGATGTCGCCGGACGCATGCGGTTTGTTTCGGTGCATAGTCGTGCAGATCTTCATTCCCTGCTGTGTGCGGTGGATGTGGTTCTTGAAAGTCCGGCATGGAACGATGCGATGCTGGCGTTTGACTGCCTTGGTCTTGGTGTGCCGCTGGTGACCTTGCCGGGCAAGGGTGCACGCTCACGGCGTAGCCATACCTGTTATCGCCAGATTTCGGTTTTTGATTGCGTTGCCTATCATTCGGCAGATTACGTTGAAACCGCCCTGACACTGGCAACAGATAAAAGGCGACGTTCGGTGGTTTCACAGGCCATTCGCAATCGTGCCCATGTCCTGTTCGGGCAACGGTCGTCTTTTGAAACCTATATGAACTTCCTTGAAGATAGGGCTGCTTGATAAGCTTGTTGCCCCATAAGCAAAGCCTGACAACTGCCTGGCTTTGCTTTGTCTGGCTAGGGCTCAGCTGAGCGCGTCGATATCGGCTTCTGACAGGGCCGCTGGCACGATGGTCAATGGCAGGCGCAATTGACCAACCACATCCCGGTTGGTCAATGCGGTGATCAGTGGGCCTGGGCCATCACTGTTGGTGCCAGCGGCCAGAACCAGAATGGAAATCTGTTCTTCTTCGTCGAGCAAATTCAGAAGTTCGTCTTTCAGGCGTCCTTCGCGAATGAACAGAAGCGGCATGGAGCCGGTCTGTTCATGGACATAGGCGGCCAGTTCGTTGACGCGTGCTTCGGCGTTTTCGCGAGCTTCTTCCTGCATCAGATCGCCAACTGCCATCCAGTGCTGGAATTCAGCAGGTTGAATGACGCTTAGCAGTGCGACACGCCCCCCGGTATGCTGTGCACGGCGACAGGCATAGCGAAGCGCCTTGGTCATTTCGTCACTATCGTCGACCACAACAAGGAACGTGCGATCCGTGGTGGCAGTACGCAGTTCGCGGTCGGCATCAAATGAATTCATGTCGTCCTGTCCTGAATAAAATGGGTTCCGGGTGAATGGGCACCAACGTGCGGGGCGAGGCGCAATCAAGCCAGACAGACAAAGTTTGCCGTAATTCAAGGCCGGTTTCCAAGCTATTTTTCAAGCATTCCGACAAAGAAAATATCTTTACGCAACTGCAAAACGCGATGGTGCATGTGCGAAAATCATCAAAGGAAGATGTAAGGTGCATGGTCGTTCAATTGAAGATTGGGGCCTGGATCAGCGTTTCCGGAAGGCGACGCTTGCGATCCAGCCGGCACCGATCGCAATGATGACAGCGATGATGCCATAAAGTGCCGAATAACGATGTGCGAAGTCATAAACTTCTGCGCTTACACCGGTTTTTGATACGACCAGCGGCGTTGTTTTAACGCTGGCAATGCGTCCGTCACGGATCAGATAGACATTGATGGTGTAGGTACCGGTCGGGGTATTGGCCGGAAAATGGATATCGGTCCGGAAAAGCTGATTGGACAGGAAGCTGATTTTGGCCGGGCGCTGGTTGAAAAGGCCGACCGCGCGCATGTTGCGCAGCAGGGCATCTCGATAATCGCTGCTGTTGCGATCCTTGTCGTCTATTTCAGTGACAAAGCGTTGATGTTCAAGCCCGATACGGTAGTCGTTGTAAAGCTGGGAATTGGCGATGATTTCCATCGGCCGGTTCGACGCGCTGGCATAATAGGCGGGCACATTGCGGAATGTGGCGCTTTCGCTGTTGACCCAGATGCCAACTTTCCGTTCCTTGCGCCGCACGACCATATCCTGATCGGGACCCTTGACCGTCACGATCACATCGCCTTCGCTTTGCACGGCACCAAACAACAGAACATTGGTGCCGGTAAAGCCGGTGGTAATGGCGACTAGGTGGTTGGAAAGATCAACTACCAGTGCTTCGGCGCGCGCGCGTTCAGGCAGGGCCACGGCCAGCACCGCAGCAACGGCAAGCAGTGTGTGGATGATCGCGCCCGATTTGTGCATTACAAATTCTCCGGCGCGACGGAATACAGTTCGGTCGGCGTGATCACCAGATCGAACAGAAGTTTCAGGCAAACCGAAAGTACCAGAAGCCCCAGCATTGCGCGCAAATGCTCTGCCTTAAGCCGCGATCCGAATTGCGCGCCAAATTGCGCCCCGATGACCCCGCCAATCAAAAGAAGGATGGCAAGGGCGACATCGACGGTCTGTGTCTGGATTGATTGCAGGAAGGTGACGTTTGCCGTCACGAAAATGATCTGGAACAGCGACGTCCCGATGACCACACTGGTCGGCATGCCAAGGATATAGATCATGGCCGGAACCATGACAAACCCGCCACCAACCCCCATCAGAGCCGTCAACAATCCGACAAAGAGCCCGACAAGAAGCGGCAGTAATGCGCTGATATAAAGGCCCGAGCGATAAAACCGCATTTTAAGTGGAAGACCATGCACGAAGCTGTGCTGGTGCTTTTTGGTGCGGCGGAGCTGCCCGCCGCGGCGTCGGGTACGGAAAATGGCGCGCGATGCTTCGATCAGCATCATACCGCCAATGATCCCCAAAAAGATCACATAGCAAAGCGAAATGACCAGATCGATCTGGCCCAGGGAACGCAACCATGCAAAGACCCAAACCCCGGCGGTCGATCCGGCAATACCACCCGCAAGCAGCACGAGGCCCATTTTAAGATCGACATTGCCGCGTCGCCAATGGGCAAAAACACCGGAAACAGAGGATGCGACGATCTGATTTGCTGCGGTGGCAACCGATACTGCGGGGGGGATTCCGTAAAAAATCAAAAGCGGCGTGATCAGAAATCCGCCGCCAACGCCGAACAATCCGGACAAAAATCCGACGCCGCCGCCAAGCCCCAATATCAGAAAAATGTTTACCGACATCTCGGCAATAGGCAGATAGATTTGCATTGCGGGCGGGCATCAGCGTTTGATTGATTCTGGAAAATCAGTCTAACATATTGTGCAAATGCAACAATCGCCAATTCACGGATTGGCGATGATTATCCCGATTTTTATAAGGTTTTTCATGTCGTTTACTCCAGAAGACCCTTTCGACCTTGTTCTTGATGCCCGTGGACTGATTTGTCCGATGCCAGTGCTGAAGGCAAAGAAGGCGTTGCGCGATGTGCCGGTAGGCGGCGTTCTAAAGGTTTTGGCGACTGATCCGGGATCGGTTGCAGATATGAAATCCTTTTGCGATATGACAGGAAACCGCCTGTTGTCATCGACACAGGAAAATGATGTGTTTATCTATCATATCGAGAATCTGGCCGCGAAATAACCACAAGAACCGCGCCCGCCACGTCCGGAAATGAAAGTTGCCGCCATGTCCGCCTCATCATCACCCCTGCAATGGGTTCATTGTGCCTTTGACGATATGACGCCGCGTCTGGTCCATGACCTTTTTCAATTACGGCAACAGATTTTCATCATCGAACAGGAATGTCTTTTTCCCGATATCGATGGATTGGACCCGATTTGTCAGCATGTTCTGGGATTACTTGATGGCAGGGTGGTGGCAGCCGCGCGCATTGTGGCACCGGGTATTGACCCCGATCATTCCGCACAGGGGCAACATCCTGCAATCGGGCGTGTCGTTGCCAGCCCGGATTTGCGCGGGCAGGGGATCGGCCGTAAACTGATGTTGCAGGCCATTGCATCCTGCGAAGACAGCTTTGCGGGTAAGGGCATTTTTCTGAATGCCCAGCTGTATCTTAAAAACTTCTACGAGGGGCTTGGCTTCATCCAGTTCGGTGAGGCGTTCTATGAAGATGGCATCGCCCACATATCAATGCTGCGTGCTTCCTGATCGCGGGCGGCGGGTATGGCTGATACGGCCGGTACGGTTTAGCGTAGGCCGACCGTTGCCATACCGGTAAAGAATTCAAGCTGCCACTTCATGTCTTCTTCGCTCAAGGGATATGCCTCGCCACGGGGATTAAGCGTCTGACCGGGCGGAACATGACCGAGTTTGACCTGAATTTTAACGGCCAGTTCGGCAGAAAGGCCGGCCTTCCATGCCAACGACACAACCCCCTTGGCCGAATGGGTATTCAGGACCTTGCTTACCGCTTCTGGCGGAATTCCGGCAAGTACGGCCAAGGCGGCACGTGCCAGTTTGACATCATTGGCGGCCAATGCCTTGGCAACTTCCTTGTCGGTGAGTTTGCCTTTGCTATGCAGGACCAAGGCCTTTTCGTAGGAGGATTCTTCTTCCTCTTCGCCTGCTGCGCTGTCTTTACCGTCTGCCTTGGCTGCGACTTTCTTTTCGGCCTCTTTTTGCTTGGCCTTGCGGGTTTCAACCGGGACTTCGTCGCGTTTGTCAAATTCGCCTGACGAAATGCGGCGATTGACCACTTCACGCACGGCTTCCAGCTGTTCCTTTTTCAGGTCTTTACGACGTTCAAGCACACTGATGAGGCTTTCGGCCACAAATCGCGCCAGTTTCCCGGCCGCTGTTGGTGGCAGTTGCGGGCGTTCAACCAATGGCTTGTGCCATTCGGGATAATCCGGGGCACGATCAATCAGCTGATCAAGCGTCTCTTCGCGGATTTGAGCCGATTTATTGCCCAGAAGGTGCGAAATCGCGTCCTTATCGCTACTTGCCGCAATCGCATCGGCCAGTTTTTCGCCGACATTGCGTCTGCGCGAAATAAAGCTTAGCGATCCGCGCCCGGTGCTGCCTTCGATGATTTCGAGCAGGTCCGTTTCGGTCAGAACCGGCGAATATTGCAGCACTGGCCCGCACACGACACTTTCCGTATCGCGTGCCAATTGCTGAATGATCGGTTGCGGCGCGTTGGCGATATCCTTGAGCGTTTCGGAAATCACCTGACGGACATGGACGGCCTGATCACGGGCAAGCTTGTCCAGCGCCTCGTAGGTCATGCGGCGCAGCTTGTCCGACTCGTTGGGTGTCAGTCCGGCTGACAGATTGGCAATCTTTTCGGCCAGACTGCCACGAACGCTGTCATCCTTGTCGTCGGTCAGCAGGACGTCGGCTTGTACCGGGGTTGCCTGGTTTGCTGCAATATGACGCCGCACCTGGGAATCCGCATCACTTGCAAGATAGTACAGGATTTCGGGTTTGGTATCGTGACGCTGGGCCAGTACCCCGCGCACATTTGCATCCGGGCTGGCTGCCATATCCTTGGCTTCATCATACGTGATCGGGGTTTCCCGACGTTTGGTGAAGACCCTCTGCAAAAAGCCCTTCATAGGGGTGTCTCCTGGTTTTCTATTTTTGCTGGTTCATCCGATCCGGGAGGGGCGGCAATACCGAAACTGCCTTTGCCGTGTTTTTTCACCTGATACATGGTCTGATCGGCGCGAAGCACAAGTTGTTCAAGCGGTTCTTTAGATGCGGCATCGCGCACCGCAATACCGACCGAAATACCAAGCGGGCGATCTTTGGCACCGGAAAACGACGATAAGGCTGCGCTTTTTTCCAGAAGGATGCGTGCGCGCTTCGCCGCGGTTTCCATATCGGCCCCATCCAGCCAGACGACAAATTCATCGCCGCCAAGACGCGCGACCAAGTCAACCGGGCGGGTGTTGTCCAGAAGAATACGGGTTAGTGCCAGAATGGCCTCGTCTCCGGTCTGATGCCCGTGTACATCGTTGACCAGCTTGAAATTATCCATATCAACATACATCAGTGCCGCGGGCATGTTGTCATGCAGCAGTCGGGCATGGCGACGACCGAGTTCGTCGAAAAAGGCACGCCGGTTCAATAGCCCGGTCAGACCATCGGTCCGCGACAGGGTGACGATCCGGTCATGCTGAGCGGCCTGTTCGATTGCAATGCCGATCTGATCGGAAACCTCGGACATGATGGCGCGTTCGCCTTCATTCGGGACGGGGTGATCGGCATTGAAGATAAATATCACTGCACCATTCACCCGCTGATGATAGTGGGAGTGATGAGCAAGAACGCGATAGTTTTCGATTTCTGCTTCGAAAACGTCTTCGTTTTCGTCAAGCTGTTTCAAGGCCTGATTGGCAATCGGGTCAATGTCTTCGGGGCCGTGACAGGCGACCATTTCGATCTCGTCGGTGTCTTCGTTGCGGCGAAAAATCGCGCATCCCGCACAGGCCAGCGCGCGCGCGCTGGCATCGGCCGCCCCTTTCAGGACAAGGGTCGGATCGATTTCATCGCGCATGGTTCGCACGATATAGGTCATCAGCCGGTCACGGTTTCGCGCGGTGGCGACTTCGCTTTCTCGGCGGCGCTGTTCGGTAATGTCATGGGCAAGCCCGCGCGTGCCGGTCCAACGGCCATCACGCGTGTAAACCGGGGTCGAGGAAACGGCCAGACAGGCGGCATTACCATTGGCCCGTTTAAGCCAGATCGGCACATCCCGAACGGCCTTTTGGCTGCGAAATACGATTTCGCTGTCCTGATCGGCGGTATCAAGCAGGAAATCAAGAGGTGACCGTCCGACAAGCTGTTCGGCCTTGTAGCCAAGTGCGCCGCGCGGCGAGACGAAAATGAATTTGCCGGTATCGTCGGTTTCCCATGCGAAGGCAGAGGATACTTCGACAATGTCACGGTAACGCTGGCGCGAATCAATCAAGGCCTCGCGCAGGTTACGATCCATACTGACATCACGTGGCAGCAGCAGGACACGGTTATCAGCCATTGGCAGGGCGGTCAGTTCAAGCGTTGCCGTGCCGCGCTGTACTTCGAAAGTCAGCAGTTCTACAACCCCGCCGGGTGTTGTGATCGCGCGCAAGACCAGTTTGTTGATTTCGGGGAATAGGCCGTCACGAATGCCTTCGGCAAAGCTTCGGGCATTTTTGTTGGCAAACAGGGGCGTTCCGTTCTTGTCCATGACCAGAACGGGGGCCTCTGCATCGGCCATGGTCTGTGGATCAAGGATGAAAACCTGTTCGGACGTCACATCGGTATGGTCAGACATTGCCTTCTCAGCATCCTTGTGGTGCCGGTTCATTTTCCGCCTCCGGTCGCATCGGCGGTTTGCGTGGTATTTGATGATCCGGTATTCACACTGGCAAGCGTTACAGGCGCGCCAAGATGATATCCTTGACCGTAATCAATGCCCAGATCGCGAACCAGTTCGAAGCTGGCCTTATCATAGATCATTTCTGCAATTGTATGGATGCCAAGATCCCGGCAAAGCAGGGCCGTAGCCCTGATAAATGCGCGGCCTTTGGGTTTGGCCAGAGCGGTTCGCATGGCACCGCCATCAAATTTGATGATGTCGACGTCAAGCGCGCTCAGATATTCGAAATTGGCGGCCCCCGCCCCGAAATCGTCAAGGCAGACAAGGTGCCCGCGTGCGCGCAGGCGCTGCAGACCGTCATTCACGTCGCGCAATCCGCGAATGCGCGACGTTTCTGTCACCTCGAACATGATTTTTGCCGGATCGATATCATAGCGATCCAGAATTTGTTCAAGTGCTGGCAGAAAATCCTGCTGTTCAAGCGAGTGGCCGGATAAATTAACCGCAACAGAATGAGTTACGCGTTCAGGTTCAAGCGTGACGTGATCCAGCACCTTCTGACACATTGCCAGATCGAATTCGGTGATCAATCCGGTGCCTTCGGCAAAATGAATGATCTGATCAACCGCAAGGGCGCTGCCGCCATCATGGAACCGCGCCAATGCTTCGTAATGGTGCATTTCAAGGCTTTCGAGATGCACGATCGGTTGCAGTGCGACGGCAAAGGATCCATTCTGCACAATTTCGCGAAACGCCCGAACCGATTTCAGGGTTTCCTGAATAAGATGCGGCAAGCTTGCTGACAGGCGTTCGGCCGATACATCCGAATCACCGCGATGCTGAAGACGATTAAGCGCATATGCAACAGCACGCGTCAGATTGGTTTCTCTTTCACCATTTTCTATCGGTTGGCGGACATTCTGTGTGAGGCGGTGAAACCCGCTGGCAAGGTCGTAGTCACGGCCAAACAGATCATTGTTGGTGAGTGTCGAAGCACCCGACGTGCCAGAACTGCCCGTGGCAAGGTTCAGGTTTTTGAAAGGATCGGGGGCGTTTGCCGCATCGCTGCAATCCGGATCGTCAAGATCGGCGCGTAATGCACTGGCATAGGCGACAATTCGGCGTTCCAGTTCGATCATCGGCTCGTCAACCAGATAACCGCCGTCTGGTTCAAGGTTTTCGGGACTTCGGCGGTTGCCGATGCCAATCCCGATCAGGCGCGCAAGTTCGTTGGTCGCATCCGTTTCTGCCTGGCTGCGAAGGGCGGCGAGGTTTTCAAGAACCACAAGGGCTTCGCTATGGCTTGAGGCCATGCGTGCGGCGGTTTCGGCCTGCTGGTCGTTCTTGCCTGTTTTTGAGCTTACCGCAGACAACGTGTTTTGCAGGATCAGGCGATCAATGCCCGATCGTGCGCGCGGACGTATCGCGCGATGGCGGGCCGCAATAAAATAACGACCGATCGGTTCGGAAATCATATAGCCGCTAAGTGACAGGGGAACCGGATTGCCAAGGGCAATTCCATCATCCTCGATCAACTGAAAATCAAGATCGAGTTCTTCAAGCCGTTTGATCCCGGAACTGGCATGAAGATAGGCCCGTAACAGCGGCCGTTCCGACTTTATGACCAGCTTATCAAGTGCCTCGCCGATCAATCGTTCCGGCAGGCAGCCCAAAAGACTTTCGGTCGCACCGGCCACAAACAGGATGTATCCGTTCTCGTCGACTTCAAGCAGCATGTCCGCCCAGCAGAACGCCATGGCAGCCAGTAGGTCCCTGTCGTTTGTTTCTGCTGAATAACTCATATTGTCCGTCATACGAGAACCATCACAAGCCTGACCCCCAAAAGCTTCGGATGAGTTCCGAAGTCGTTTTCCCTGTTCTTCTTAAATAGCGATCTTAAGGGGCAATATGAAGGAAAAGGACTTAATAAACAAAAAAAAGCCGGTGGATACCGGGCATTGTGATTGCACAGGGCTGGTTTGTGTCACGTGACGCAGACGGGAACCGTATTTCAAACGACAATACTGACATCTCAGTCACTGTCAGGCGGCGTTGTGGCTGCTTTCGGAATGGGGGCGTTTTGCGTGTTTGTTGGCATACATTGCGTCATCTGCCTGCTGCAAAAGCTGTGCGATATCGCTTTTGCCACTATAGACGGTAAAGCCGAAGCTGGCTCGGATCGGAAGGGCTGCTCCCTGCCAAATTAGCGGGAAGCGCGATGTTGCTTTTTCAAGGTCACTTATCCGACGTTCTGCGACTTCGGGAATGCTGCCGACCAGCAGGATGGCAAATTCGTCACCACCAAAGCGGGCGACAAAATCATCAGCGCGTGTATGTGTGCGAAGGTTTTGGCCGAAATGGCGCAGGATGGCATCGCCAGCGGCATGGCCATGGTGATCATTGATCAATTTGAAGCCGTCAAGATCGGCAATGACCAGAATGCCGTTTTCCGGGTGACGGGCGGCACGTGCCATGGTTTCGCGAACACGACGCAGGAAACCGCGACGGTTATAGAGACCTGTCAACTCGTCGGTTTCGACCATTTGTTCAAGCTGTCGGATGCGGTTCTGCTGCTGGTCGAGACGGTTTTGCATGTCGCGTGCAAGATCAACAAGTGTCGCAAATGCATCCGTGCTTTCGGCTTCAACTGTGGCACGGGTGTTAACATCCGTTCGCGGTTGAAACTCGTCAGCCAGTTTTTTCAGAAGCTCTAGATGCGAGTTGTTCATCTTTGATCTTGTTATCAATGACAATGCAAACTGAAACGCGTAAAACGTTTGACAGTATCCTTTTTAAAGTCCAGTGCGTTACAACATCATTAACGAAGAAAGTAAGGTTTTGTGACGGCAGGAAACCGCACGAGCACAGGAGAACGATAATGAAAACCGGAATTGGCGCCGTGTCTGGCAAGTTTGCTGCGATTCTGGCTGCGGGAATGTTGATGTCGGCATGTTCGGCATTTCAGAAAGAAAACATGACCCTGACCGGGGAAATTACCGATAATGGCCGGGAATGCGTCACGTTTCGTGCGGATGACGGAACCCTTTATGCGCTGGCAAACAAGGCAAGCAATTTCCGTCCTGGTGACAAGGTTCGGGTGACCGGCCATGGTGCGTTGATGACGACCTGCACCGAGGCCGAAACCCTGATCGTTGACAAGATTGTATTGCTGGGCGGTGATGCCAAATAGGACGGTTTCCGGTCGCATTCACGCAACGTGAATGCGACTTTATTGATTATGCGTTGCAAAGCAATCCGTGCCGTCAGCTAAAAGCTGGCGGCATTGTTTTTCAGCGCTGGCAATATCAGCAAACCCACCAAGGCGCAGTCGATGAAACGTTCCCTTGGTTCCGATGTCTGTGGTTGAAAGGTTGCGGGGGTGGGATTGTGCCAGATCGGGATACCGGATCATGAAACTTGCCCAATAGGTTTGGGCACTGATCGTGTCGCGAAACGCACCAAGCTGGATCGCAAATGCGCCGTCGGTTCCGGCGGGGGAGAGACTCGTCGCTGTCAATGTTGATGCCTGTGACGCACCGGTTTCCGGAATTAAAGGCGATACTGTCACATGCTGTGTGTTCGCGGATGCAGATGCAGATTTTGGCTGGGCGATGAGTGCTGGCGCAGGTTTTTCCATGATTGTGCGTTTTGCGCCTGCTGCTCGCGATGGCGCGCGTTTGATACCCTGTTTTTCCATTCGATATTGCTCGGCAAGGCTTGGCCGATCTGTGTCTTCAAGTAAAACGGGGTCGGTTCGTATGGTGCCGGGCAGAAGGCTGAAAGGTTGATTGACCGGCGACGGGCTGCTGGTGTGAACGGGTAGATCGGTCGGTATGGCGTCCAGACCGGATTTCATTTCTTTGCTTGCGGGATGTGCTGTCTCGATATTTTGCGCCGTGACCCGACCCGGGCCCATGGTCATAAAAAGACCGGCGGCAATGCATCCTGTCACGATACTGGCCAGTTTGGATCCGTATCGAACGCGAACAGGGGATGTCGCCGCCGGTATCATTTATTGTTCCGACCATGCCGGGAAGGCGTGGCGTTCGCGCAGGATGCGGTCATTCTGGCGCAGCCGTTCCATTGCCTTGCCATAAACGCTGTCGGCGGTGTACTGGCCTTCGGGATGATCGCCACATGGCTTGCCGCTGAGCAATTCGATGGCGTCATTGATGTGTTCCACCGTCCAGATGTTGAACTTGCCCTGACGAATTGCCTGAACAACTTCCTCGCGCAGAACAACATTTTCCGCATTGGCCAGCGGGATGATCACACCCTGATCGCCGGTAAAGCCCTGATCGGCACAAATGCGATAAAATCCTTCGATCTTGTGCGAAATGCCCCCGACTGGCTGTGCCTGCCCGAACTGGTTCATTGATCCTGTTACACCGATATTCTGGCGCATCGGGATGTTGGAAATTGACGAAATGATCGCGCAAAGTTCGGCCATGGATGCCGAATCACCTTCTATCCCGCCATAGTTCTGTTCGAACGTCACGTTACAGGCAAAGGATAGGGGGAATTCCTGTGCAAAGCGGGATTTAAGGAACCCTTCGATTGTCATGACCGATTTCTGCTGCAATGGGCCAGACATATCGACCATGCGTTCGATGTTCAAAACGCCGAGGCTGCCGACATAGGAGCGTGCGGATACGCGTGCAGGCAAACCAAATGCGTGATCGCCATAATCGAGAACTGTCAGCGCGTTAACCTGCCCGACAACCGCACCATAGCTGTCGATCAGAATTTCGCGACGCTGAACCCGTTCATGGGATCGGTCTTCAAGTCGGCTGTTGCGATGACGGCGTTCTTCGATGGCGCGTCTGACATCGGCGGCCCGGATGCTGCTGCGTTTGTCGGTCTTGGCCAGTGCGCCGGCTTCGATGGCTACATCTTCGACCCGCTCGATCTGTGCGGTCAGTTTGTCACGTTCCCCGGCCCAGCGGGCCGCCTGACCCAGCAATTGGCGGATGGCCCCGTTATCAAGCGGGATGCCGGTACGTGACAATGCAGAATCACGCAGTAATCCGGTATAGATCGAAATGTTACGACCTGCGGCGGGCATGTCGGCATCAATGTCGGCCTTCACCCGGAAATGGTTGCGAAAATCAACATCCAGCGAGAAGAATGTATAGTAATATTTCGGTGCGCCGACGATCACGACCTTGACGTCAAGCGGGATGGGGCGCGGTTCCGGTGCACCGGCAGTTGGCGGGCCGGATTTATGGGTTTCCTCGATCCGGATTTCGCCATCACGAAGGGCTGCTTTTAGGAACGCCCAGCTGTCTTCGTGTTCGACCAGCGATTCCGCGCGTAAAACCAGAACGCCGCCATTGGCGCGATGCAGGGCACCTGGCTTGATCAGGCTGAAATGCGGGTGCATGCCACCTGCTACCGGGCGGTACTGGATTTGGCCAAACAGGTTATCATAGCTTGGGCTTGGTTCCAGAACGACATCAGGATGCTTGTCGCGCGAATGGTCGATCAGAAGATTGACCGCATAACGGTCATCGACGGTTTCGGGCATTTTGCCATCGCCGCTGTCGATGGCGGGCTGGTCGCTGGCTTCTTCGAACGCGTCGATATTATCCAGAATGTCTTTTTCAAGCGCTTCGAACCACGCCTTCATTCCCGGTGCAGTGAATTTGTCGCGGATTTTGCGAATGCGCGGCTTCAGAACGACCTTTGCGGCCCCGCGGCGAAGCGCATCAAGCGTGTCGGAAATCTGTTCTTCAAGATCGCGGGTCGAAAGCAGCGTCTTGCGGGCTTCTTCGGCGACTTCTTCAAATGCATCTTCGGCTTCGGCGCGGCGCTCTTTGGGGATTTCGTCAAGCGAAACGGGCTCGCCGTCCTCGTTCAGGGCGACGATCATCACGCCTTTTTCGTTTTCCTGAACATCCAGACCGCGTTCGCGGGCATATTCGCGCAAGGCGTCGAATTTTTCGCGCAGTTGTGCACGCGCTTCTTCCGTCTGGGTCTGGGTTTCGGTCAGGTGGGCTGGCGCGTTGAATGCGGATGCAAATGCCTCGCGCAGGTGCGATACCAGCGTTTCCATCGCATCGGCCAGTTTGCGGCCTTCACCGGCGGGAAGGGCATAAGGGCGCGGGCGATTGGTGCGGGAAAAGTTGTTCAGATATACCCAGTCCTGTGGTGCTGGGCGCTCTTCCATCGACTTTTTTAGATATTCGAGGGTTGCGGTCATACGACCAGCGCGATCAAGGCCCAGAACAAAGATGTTGAAGCCCGGCTCGGACATTGAAAGACCGAACTTCAATGCCTCTGCTGCTCGGTAATGCGATGAAAAAGCAAAAATTTCAGGAGATTGGTCTTTGTGTGGGCTGCGAATCCGGAAGTGGGGGAAGCCACAATCATCAGCGTCGAGGCGGGAAACTGGCATTTGCTGTCTTTCTGCTGCCCAAAAAGGATGTGATCAGGCAAGGACGCCGATCACGAAATCTTATCTTGGAAGCAACGCGATAGGACGGTCAAGAGCAGCTTGTCGATTTTGCGATATGGGCGTCCCGGGTATTGATGATGTGATGGTGTAATGCCCCGTGCAGCTATTATCAAACCGCAACCAAAAGGCGTTTCAGTCATGGACAAAAAACGGTTTACATCACGACCGTATTGCCAAACTCGCTGGTTTGCAGCAGGCGTTCGACAATCTGAACGCCGTGACGCAGACGTTCGGTCGATTTTTCGGCCCCGAAACAAAGCCTTAGCCCGCGTTGTGGATGCCCGACCGAAAACTGCTGTGCCGCGGTCAGAAGCACACCGTTATTGGCCGCATTCATGACCAGTTCACCCGGATCGATATGGTCGGGCAGATCAAGCCAGATATGATAGTTGGTCGGATGAAACCGGACATTGTAGCCCTTTAGCGTGCCCAGAATGATCGAAAGCCGTCTTGCGGCTTCTTCACGGTGCCAGGCTTCATATCGTTTGAGGCTGCCATCTTCGATCAGGCGTGAAACAAGTTCCAGATTGATGGCCGATACCATCCAGCAGGTTGATCGAATGGCGCTTGCGAGTTTGGCGATCATTTCGCTTGGGGCGTGGATATAACCGACGCGAAGACCGCCGCCGATGCTTTTTGAGACCCCGTCCAGATAGATGCTGCGTTCCGGCGCAAAGCATGAGAGCGGCGGTGGCGCATCGGGATTGAGGAAGTGATAGATGCCATCCTCGATCAAAAGCAGATCATATTTGCGCAGAATTTCAGCGATTTCCATGCGTCGCTGTTGGCTCATGGTGCAGCACAGCGGATTGTGCAGGGTTGGCATCAAATAAATGGCGCGCGGGCTTTGTGTCCGGCAAAGGGTTTCAAGAACATCCGGAATGATGCCTTCGTCGTCCATGGCAACACCACGCAGACGGAATTGCAGCAGATTTGCAAGGCTGCGCAGGTTCGGATAGGTCAGTTCCTCGCACAGGACCAGATCGCCTGGTCGTACGGTTGCCAGCAATGAAACCGTCATTCCGTGCTGAACGCCTGCGGTTGGCAGAACACGTTCCGGATTGTCATCCAGTCCGAGTGCACCGGCCATTGAGGCAAGGGCGCGCCGGTGGCCCGGCATGCCATATTCCGACTTGTAGGTGATCATGTCATCCAGAGGGGTACATTTGGCGACATCAATCAGGACATTGCGAATATGGTCTTCGCGCGGGGGGAGGGGGCAATTCATGCGGAAATTGACCGGCCCGATATCCTCGTCATCATCATTTGCCGTTTCGCGGGCCATTTTCCCGATATTGTTACTGAAGTGTCCCGGTGCGGGAACCGTCGCCGCCATATCCAGTTCGCTTTGCAAACTGCCCAGCACATATGTGCCGCGTCCGACTTCGCCAGCAACAAGCCCCAGTCTTTCCGCCTCGCGGTAGGACCGCGTAATCGTGCCGACTGTAACGCCCAGGTGATAGGCAAGGTCGCGATGGGTGGGAAGACGGTCGCCGGGTTTGAGTGACCCGTCATCAACCGCGCTGCGGATGGCGTGTGCGATCCGTCGATAAACAGGGCCGCTGCCGCCTTCGATGTTTGGAAGCCATATTGTCATGGTGACAATGTTTAAATTGACACAATGTCAATGTCAATGACAAAACAAAATCGGTACAATTAATCGACAGGAGGAAGTGATGGTAAATTGTAACGATACAATCCGGGTTTCCGAACTCAATATCAAAGGAAACGTACAGATGAACACCAAAGGCGCTGTCAAGGCGACTGACTGGCGTTCTGCTGTTGCCGGCATCGCTGTCTTCGTCGTCGAATATCTTCGCGTCTGGCAGGAACACGCACGCGACCGCAGAATGTTGGAAAAGCTTGATGATCACCTTCTGAAGGATATCGGAATGACGCGATCCGATCTGGATCACGAATTGTCAAAGCCGTTTTGGACAGGGTTCCCCCCGCGCAACTAGATTATGTTGCGCCGAACGGAGGTTCACGCTCCCTCGTGCCTCCGTTCGAACCCTGTCTGAATTGTCCCGATGAATATCATTCGATTGTACTGATGAACTATCCGAAAGGGTGACAATGTCGCTGTTTACCGAAAAGGAGCTTCGCGAAGCTGCGTCTTATGTCCACCAATATGTGGCTCCGACGCCGACAATACGCTGGCCGTTGCTGGATCGGGCGACTGGATTGTCCCTGTATGTGAAGCATGAAAACCATACCCGCCTTGGTGCGTTCAAAATTCGTGGCGGGCTGACATTTTGTCGTTATCTGAAAAATTCCATCGGAGTGTCGCGGGGCATCATAAGTGCCACGCGTGGCAATCACGGCCAAAGTCTGGCACATGCCGCCAGCCAGTCGGGCCTTTCGGCAACCATTATTGTTCCGCGCGGCAACTCGGTTGAAAAGAACGCAGCGATGCGGGCTTGGGGTGCCGAGGTCATCGAGCATGGCGACGATTTTCAGGATGCTTCGGAATATGCAGGCCAATATGCCGCTGCCGAAGATTTGGTGATGGTGCCGCCCTTTCAGCCGGAACTGGTGCGCGGCGTTGCATCATACGGGCTGGAATTGTTTGATGCGGTCAAAAAGCTTGACCGGATTTACGTGCCGATTGGCATGGGGTCAGGGATTTGTTCGTTGATTACAGTGCGCGATGCTCTGGGCTTTGATACCGACATTATCGGTGTTGTCGCGACGGGGGCAGATGCCGTGCTGCAATCCTTCCGGGCGGGCAAGGTGATCACAACACCAACCGCGAATACGTTTGCAGATGGCGTTGCCTGTCGCAGTCCTGATCCGGCAGCGTTCGCAATCATCAAAGACGGCGCGTCAGATATTGTTGCGGTAAGTGATGATCAAATCCGCGATGCCATGCGCCTTTATTTCAGTTCCTGCCACACCCTTGCCGAGGGTGCGGGGGCGGTATCACTTGCCGCGGCGATTGCAGATCACGAACGCAATATCGGCAAGAAGACTGCTGTCATTCTGAGTGGTGCGAATATCGACCGGACCGACTATGCCCGTATCCTGAACGGAGATACCCAATGAGCCGCCCGTTAAATCGTGCCGAAAGCAGCCCCACTGTAAGGACGGCGCGTCATCTGATGTTTGATGATCTTGAACAGCTTGACCAAATCCTGGCCGCAACCAGCGATATGGCACGCGACTTTGTTCAGGGTGCTGACGACATGGATGTGACCTGCCGCGACTTTTCTGCCTTTGATCCCTCGCGCCCGATGCCGGGGCAGGGCCGCGGTACGCTTGATGCGCTGCGGGCAGCGAAGAAAGAAATTCTGCCGCTGCTCGCCGCATCAATCGGTCCCCGTTATCTTGGTTTTGTGACCGGCGGCACGACACCGGCCGCCCTTGCCGGTGATTGGTTGACAGGCGCAATCGATCAGAACGCAACCGGCCCGGAGGGCAGCGTTACGGCAGCAGTTGAAGAACAGGTGATCAACTGGATTTGCGAGATGGCCGGGCTACCCCACGGGCGTTTTGACGGTGTGCTGACTACCGGTGCGACCGTATCGAACCTTTTGGGACTTGTTGCCGGGCGCCAATGGTGCGGTCAGCAGATCGGCGTTGATGTTGACGCCGACGGGGCGAGTGTGCTGCCAGGTTTTGAAATATTTGCCGCAAGCCCGCATGCCAGCATGATCAAGGATTTGTCCGTCACCGGGATTGGTCGCAATAGCTTTACCAAGGTTGCAACCCGACCGGGGACCGAGGAAACCGATATCACCGATCTTAAAAACCGCCTTGCGGCAAGTACGGCCAAGGCCAAGCTGGTTATCGCGTCTGCGGGCACGGTGAACGCCACCGATTTCGATGATCTGGGGGCGATTGCCGATTTGTGTGCTGCTTTTGGGGCGTGGCTGCATGTCGATGCGGCGTTTGGCATGTTTGCAGCCCTTGATGATCGTCGTGTCCATCTGCTAGCAGGACTTGATCGGGCAGACTCGATCACCTCAGATGGTCATAAATGGCTGAATGTTCCGTATGATTGCGGGATTTTCCTGACCCGGCATATCAGTGTGCTTGAAACCTGCTGCCGGGCGTTTGCGCCGTATTTGCAGACGGATGCGGTTGGAAATATGTACATCAATCGCGGGGTGGAAAATTCCCGCCGGTTCCGGGCTTTGCCGCTTTGGCTGGCGATGGTCGCCTATGGACGTGACGGTTTTGCCGGGATTGTTCGGGCGAACTGCGATCAGGCTGTTGATCTGGCGCAATGGGTGCGTGGTCATGACCGGCTTGAATTGCTGGCCGATCCCAAACTTAACGTGACCATGTTTACCGGCCCGGGCAGCGATGATGATAATCGTGCCTTGCTGGCGCGTATCAATGCGACTGGGAAACTGTTTATGACGCCGACGATTTATGGCGGGCGGTTCGGGTTCCGGGCTGCGTTCAGCAACTGGCGCATGCGCGATCACGATCTGCAAATCGTCAAGGATGCGATTGACAGTGTGCTGTAAAGGCGCTGTTTTCCAAGTATCAAAGACCATTCAGGATAAAAGACGAATGAAAACGCTTCCGATTTATCAGATTGATGCTTTTACCAACCGGATGTTTGCCGGTAATCCGGCGGCAGTCGTGCCGCTTGATGGCTGGCTGTCTGATGCGGTGATGCAAAATATTGCGATGGAAAACAATCTGTCGGAAACCGCCTTTGTGGTGAAGCTTGATCCGGCAAATAATGACGGGGCCGATTTTCATATCCGATGGTTCACACCAACGGTCGAGGTGCCGCTTTGCGGGCATGCAACATTGGCCAGTGCGTTTGTCATTTTCAATGTCCTGGGCTTCAAGGGCGATTTGATCCGCCTGCAAAGTGCCAGCGGCATTCTGACCGCGCGGCGCGATGGTGATGCGATTGTACTTAATTTCCCCAAGCAATCGATTGCTCCTGATGATGTTCCGGCGCATGTTCTTGCCGCCATATCCGACGCAGCCCCGCGGGGGACTTTCCATGTTACCAGCCGGGATACCGATTTTGTCGTGGTTTATGACGATGCATCGGTGGTGCGGAACATGAAACCGGATATGTCGGCATTAGGGAAACTTGCCGAACGCGGCGTAATCGTTACCGCACCAGGTGATCAGCCGGGCATTGATATGGTATCGCGGTATTTCCTGCCCGCCCTTGGTATCGATGAAGACCCTGTAACCGGCTATATGCATTGTGTTGTTTCGCCATATTGGGCGGAACATAGTGGTAAATCCAATGTTGTCGGGTATCAGGCGTCCAAGCGTGGCGGGATCGTTGATTGTACGATTGATGGGGAACGCGTCCATCTGAAGGGCAATGCGCTTTTGTATCTTAAGGGTGAGATTTATCTGCCTGATTGACGTCGGACAGACTGTCGAAAAGCGATCGTTGCAATGGCGGGCAGGGCACAACACTGTCCGCCATTTTTATGGCAAAATACCGGGTTTTGGTAATCTGGCAGGGTTGCGCGGTCTACCCACTATCGCGCAGGGCCGTGATCAGACGTTTGATTTTTATTGACCTCTTGCGGGGGCTTTCGTCTAAGTAATGGCAAAATACGACTTTCGGGGAATGGACGGGCGTTTTGAATAGCCTGCCACAACCCCGTATAAAAGCGCTGTTGCAGGGGAAGATAGATCGTGATCGATAGTGTTGTCGCCAGTTCTGCGACGCCATTGCAGATGTGGGTGGTTCTGGCGCTGGTCGCCGGATCGCTGGTCCTGTATGGGCTGGAGCGCATATCGCTTGAGCTGACCAGCATGGCGCTGATTGCCACTTTGCTGCTGTTCTTCAATTTCTTCCCGTTGCCCGATGCCGATGGCAACAACCTGCTTGATGCGGGCGCGCTGATGTCTGGGTTTGCCAACCCGGCCTTGCTGACTGTGCTTTCATTGTTGGTCGTCGGGCAGGGCATGGTGCTGACCGGCGGGGTCAGTTATATCGCTGGTCTGATTACCGAACATGGTGGCAAGAATGCCTCGATGGCGATTTTTGTCGGGTTGTTTGTCGTGATGCTGATGTCGGCATTCCTGAACAACACCCCGGTCGTTGTTATCTTCATACCAATCATTCAGGCGCTGTCGGAGCGTATTCAGCGTTCGCCCAGTGCATTGATGATCCCGTTGTCTTACGTCGCCATTCTGGGCGGGATGACGACCCTGATCGGGTCTTCGACCAACCTTCTGGTATCAAGCTCGTTGATCGAACTTGGCATGCCAGCACTCGAGTTTTTTGAATTTACGGTGATTGGCAGTGTGCTGGCGCTGGTGGGCTTTGTCTATGTGCTGTTCGTCGCGCCCCGCCTTTTGCCCGCGCTGGCATCGATGCGCAGCAAGCTTGCCAACCCCGATAGCAGTGGCAAACAATTCATCGCCCAGATTACGGTCGGCCCGGCGTCTCAGATGATCGGTACCCGTCCTGTGGCCGGGTTCTTTAAAGACCTGCCCAATATTACGATCCAGATGATTGTTCGGCGTGAACATGCCGATCTGCCGCCGTTTGACGAAGACATGGAAATTCAGGCAGGTGACGTTCTTGTCGTTGCAGCCACGCGCAAGGCCCTGACCGAGGCGCTGCAAAAAGATCCGGGCCTTCTGCATGCGGAAGCCGCGGCCGTCCATGAAGGCGGTGAAGAAATCCCGCAGAAATCGACCCAGCTTCTGGCCGAGGTCATGCTGCCGCCAGGATCGCGTCTGATCGGTTTTAACCTTGAACAGATCGGTTTCCGCTATCAGTACAAATGCCTTGTCCTTGGCATTCAGCGCCGTTCGCGCATGATCCGCACGCAGATGACCGAAATCCGCCTTGAAGCCGGTGACGTTCTTCTGGTGCAGGGGCGGTCCGAGGATGTTGAAGCCCTTCGTACCATTCGTGATGTGGTTTTGCTGGAATGGTCGACCCGTACCTTGCCGCGCCCGTTCCATGCCCGTCGTGCCGCGGCCATTTTCCTTGGTGTGATTGCTGTGGCGGCGACCGGTCTGGTGCCGATCATGGTTTCAAGCTTTATCGGTGCGGCGCTTATGATTGCATCTGGTGCGCTTAACCTGCGTCAGGCAGCGCGCGCGATTGACCGGAAGATAGTGCTGCTGGTGGCGGCTGCCCTTGCCCTTGGCAATGCCTTGCAACTGACCGGTGGGGCGGAATTCGTGGCCGATCAGTTGCTTGCGGCAACGCGCGGGGCACCGGCACCGGTGATTTTGTCGCTGTTCTTCCTGATTGTTGCGGTGTTTACCAATGTTCTGTCGAACAATGCCTGTGCTGTTCTGTTCACGCCAATCGGGATTGGCATGGCCCAGAATCTTGGGGTTGAGCCGCATATCTTTGCCATTGCGGTGGTGATGGCGGCCAACTGTTCATTTGCATCGCCGGTGGGGTATCAGACCAACCTTCTGGTGATGGGGCCAGGGCACTATCGATTTGTCGATTTCCTGCGCGCCGGGACGCCGTTGATCATCATTTTGTGGCTGGCGTTCAGTCTGTTCGCGCCTTGGTATTACGACATTCCGTTCTGATCTGAAATGCCTGTGCGCGATTGGCTGATCTGTCATGCAAATGCGGGCAGTTATAATGTGCCAAAGGCGTTTGACTTTTGAGCGTGCCGCAATAGGATCGGGCTCCGATTTTGACGCAGAATAGTGCGCCTGCACCGTTCGATTATCTCAGGAATATGCCGATGGCCCAGAATGCCAATGTAACCGCCAATTCCACTGATGCCTTTGCCAAACCAGACCAGCGCCCCGAAAGCCCGAATTTTTCGTCGGGCCCGTGCAAAAAACGTCCGGGCTGGTCGGCAGATGCGCTTGATACCCGTGTTCTTGGCCGGTCACATCGTTCCAAATTCGGCAAGGAACGCATGGAAGAGGTCATTGATCGTTCGCGTGCGATCCTGAACCTGCCTGATGATTATCTGCTTGGGGTTGTTCCGGCGTCCGATACCGGTGCGGTGGAAATGGCGTTGTGGTCACTTTTGGGGCCACGCGGCGTTGATATGCTGGCATGGGAAAGCTTCGGGTCGCTTTGGGTAACCGATGTTTTAAAACAGCTTAACCTGCCTGATGTTCGCGTCATGGAAGCCGATTATGGCAAGTTGCCCGATCTTGGTGCGGTTGATTTCGACCGGGACGTTGTCTTTACCTGGAACGGCACGACAGCCGGTGTGCGGGTGCCAAATGGCGACTGGATCGCATCGGACCGCAAGGGTTTGACAGTTTGCGATGCGACCTCGGCGATTTTTGCCATGGAACTGCCTTGGGACAAGCTCGACGTTGTAACCTATAGCTGGCAGAAAGTTCTGGGCGGCGAGGGTGGTCATGGCATCATTATTCTGAGCCCGCGTGCCGTTGAACGCCTTGAAAGCCATAATCCTGCGTGGCCGATGCCGAAAATATTCCGCATGACCAAGGGCGGTAAACTGATTGACGGCATTTTCCGTGGGGAAACGATCAATACCCCATCGATGCTGGTGGTTGAGGATGCGATTGATGCCCTGAAATGGGCCGAAGATATCGGCGGTCTTGACGGTTTGCTGAAACGCACCCGTCAGAATCGCGCCCATCTTGATGAATGGCTTGCCAAAAGTGATTGGGCGGCTGATTTGTCGGAAAAGCCGGAAACGGCGTCCAATACATCAATGTGCATCAAGATTGTCGATCCATGGGCGTTATCATTGCCATCGGACAAGCAGGCAGCATTGCCCAAACGCATTTCGCAGATCCTTGAGGCCGAAGAAATCGCAATGGATATCAATGGCTATCGCGATGCGCCTCCGGGCTTGCGGGTTTGGGGCGGTGCGACGGTGGAACCCCGTGATGTCAAGGCGTTGCTGCCGTGGCTTGATTGGGCATATGCGACGGTCAAAGCTGAAATTCAGGCTGGATGATCGGTAATTCGTGAGTATTATTTGCGTCTTCGGGGGTTTTCCCGTTGCCCTGTCCGGAACAAAGCGTTAGTAACCGCTACCGGATATATAGATCAGGCACGACCTGAACCGATTTTGCGCGCCTTGTCCGGAAAGCACATATAATGACCGAACTTGCCAGGAAAGCTCTTTTGCCCGCCGGCCTTCAGGATGTTCTGCCTGGAATCGCTGCACGGGAAGCTGACATCCGTGAAAAGCTGATGAGCAGTTTCGCACATGCGGGCTACGACCGGGTCAAGACGCCGCTGGTCGAATTCGAAGAGAGCCTTCTGGAAGGTGCTGCGCCGGAGCTTGCCACCCAAACTTTCCGCCTGATGGACCCGGTGTCGCACCGGATGATGGGTGTTCGTTCCGACATGACCCCGCAGGTTGGCCGTATTGCGGCAACCCGTCTGGGCGATGCGCCGCGTCCGTTGCGTCTTTCCTATTCCGGCGATGTATTGCGGATCAAGGGCACACAGTTGCGCCCGGAACGTCAGTTTGCCCAGGTCGGGGCGGAGTTGATTGGTGTATCCAGCGCCGCAGCAGATACCGAGATCGTGTTGCTGGCGCTTGAGGCGTTGGAACATGTCGGTTTGCCGGATGTTTCCGTTGATCTGAATTTGCCGACCTTGCCGGTCCGTCTGTTTGATGCCTTTGGCGTTGCAGCCGATGATCGCGAGACGCTGATCGCGGCCCTTGAACATCGCGATGTAGCAGCGGTCAAAGCTGTTAGTGGCAATGTGACCGATGTGCTGGTGGCCCTGCTTGAAGCCGCCGGTCCTGCACAGGCAGCATTGCCGAAGCTTAAAAAGCTTGAACTGCCGTTGGGTGCGTCCGAAGAATTGCACCGTCTGATCGAAGTTGCCGAGCGCATCCTGGCATCCGATCTTGATGCGGCCTTGACCATTGATCCGGTTGAAATGGCCGGTTTCCGGTATCAGACCGGTGTCAGCTTTACCCTGTTTGCCAAACATGTTCGCGGTGAATTGGGGCGTGGCGGTCGTTACCGTGCGGGTGGTTCGGGCGGCGAGGCCGCAACCGGCATGTCGCTTTTTATGGATACGATTTTGCGCGGCCTTGCCGATGTAAAGCCGGTTGAACGGGTTTATTTGCCGTTAGGCACGCCGCAGCGCGAAGCGCGCCAATTGCGCAAAGACGGCCATTATACTGTGGCGGCACTTGAAGGTGCCGCCGAAGCCAAAACAGAAGATGCGGCGCGCAAGGAAGCACGCCGCATGGGATGCAGTTTCATTTATCTTGGCGGCCAAATCGTGCCGCTGGGTGCGTAACCCAGAACCATTTCTTATCGCGCAAGGAGTTTTGCGATGACCAATGTTGCCGTGATCGGTTCCCAATGGGGGGACGAGGGGAAAGGCAAGATCGTCGACTGGCTGTCCGAACGGGCAGACGTCGTTGTGCGTTTCCAGGGCGGTCATAACGCCGGTCATACTTTGGTGATCGACGGAACGACCTATAAGCTTAGCCTTCTGCCGTCGGGCATTGTTCGCAAGAACAAGCTGTCGGTTATCGGTAACGGCGTTGTCGTTGATCCGTGGGCGCTTCTGACCGAGATTGACCGCCTTAAAGGGCAGGGCGTTGAAATCACGCCGGAAAACCTGCGCGTTGCAGAAAATGCCTGTCTTATTCTGCCGTTGCACGGCAATCTGGACAAGGCACGCGAAGCCGCGGCAACCGGCAACAACAAGATCGGTACCACCGGTCGCGGGATCGGCCCGGCATATGAAGACCGCGTTGGTCGCCGTGCGATCCGCGTTGGCGATCTGGCCGATGTCGAACTTCTTGAAGCCAAGGTCGAAAACCTTCTGACCCACCACAATGCGCTTTTGCGCGGTCTGGGTCAGCCGGAAGTCGATGGTGCGGAACTGCTTGCGCAGCTTAAGGAAATCGCACCGAAAATCCTGCCGTTCTCGGACACAGTCTGGAAATCGCTTAACCAGTTCAAGGAAGCCGGTCAGCGTATCCTGTTTGAAGGCGCGCAGGGCACGATGCTTGATATCGATCATGGCACGTATCCGTTTGTGACCTCGTCCAATACGGTTTCGGGACAGGCTGCTGCCGGTTCTGGTATGGGCCCGTCGGGGGTCGGTTATGTTCTGGGGATTACCAAGGCATACACCACACGTGTCGGCGAAGGCCCGTTTCCGTCCGAACTGTTTGACGCGGACGGCGAACGTCTTGGCGAACGCGGTCATGAATTCGGTGTTGTCACCGGGCGTAAACGTCGTTGTGGCTGGTTTGATGCGGCCCTTGTCCGTCAGTCGGTCAAGGTTAACGGCATTACCGGTATTGCATTGACCAAGCTTGATGTTCTTGACGGTTTCAAGGAAATCAAGATCTGCAGCGGCTATGACATTGATGGCAAAATCTATGACCATCTTCCCGCCAACCAGCGTCTTCAGGCCAAAGCCAAACCGGTTTATGAAACCATTGAAGGCTGGTCTGAAACCACGATGGGCGCGCGCAGCTGGGCCGATCTTCCGGCGGCTGCGATCAAATATGTTCGCCGTATCGAAGAATTGATCGAGGCACCGGTGGCGTTGCTGTCAACCAGCCCGGAACGTGATGACACCATTCTGGTTCATGACCCGTTCAGTGCGTGATCACGTGCATGAATGAAAATGCAGAAAGCCACCGGTTTTTCCGGTGGCTTTTTCCGTTTAAGACTAATGATTTGGCAGATCATACCCTTATGCCCCGCTTGGATAACGGCTTGCTCCGTTTTGTTATCGGCAGTATCGTTTCGGCAGATCAGAGGACGGGCTGAAACTGCTTTCCAGGTAGGGAAGGGCAGGGCACGAATCCTCCAACAAAGAAAAACCGGGGCTCATGGCACAAGAAGCGGAAATGCAGAAACAGGATGTTTCCGACGGCGCTGACGAACAGGCTGCCGCAGCGGAGCAACAGGATTCCAGAGCCCCTGAGCCAGCCGTCAGGGACGGGGAGCCTTCTGCCCGTGCTGGCGGGCGCAGTGTCGAAGTCGGTAATTTTCGCGTGTTTTCGGATCTGCGATTGCCCGAATATGACATGGGCAGTTGCAAGGCCTATGCCGCCGATAACCTGCGCCGTGAAGAGGGCGGCGCCTTTGCGCTTGTGACCGACCCGACAGTTCCGACGCGCCATGATTTGATGCGGTTTTTGACGGGCGTTCATATCGGGGGACAGATTGATCTTCTGGATTACGAGATCGTTCACTGGCCGCTGTATGAGCGAAATACAATGGTACTTTTCTATGAAAAACCGGCAGGTGGCCGTGTTCTTGTCCCGGGAGAAAAGCAACGAAAGATTGATGAGCACGACTTTGCCAAGGTTGTCATCGAACCCTTGATGAATGTCTTGCAGGCCGTCGCGGACAAAGGGATGACCCATCGCAATATTCGGGCAGATAACTTGTTTTTTGGCGACCCTATGTCTGAAAAGGTCGTGGTTGGAGATTGCTGCTCGGCCCCGGCAGGGTTCAACCAGCCGCTTGTTTACGAAACCATATCGCGTATGACGGCCGATCCGGCCGGTCGCGGTTTGGGCTCGGTGCTTGACGATCTTTATGCCTTGGGGATGACGATTGCCGCCCTTGGCATTGGACATACACCACTCGAGAAACTGCGCGAACAGGACATCATTGATGTAAAATTGTCCAAAGGCTCGTTCCAAGCAGTTGTTATGAACGAAAAACTGCCGCTTGTGCTGATCGAGCCTGTGCGGGGACTTTTGTGTGATGATCCGCAAGAACGTTGGGGATTTGCCGAGTTGCATGCCTGGATCGACGGGCGTCGGGCAAAGCCAGTGCAATCCAATACCGAACGTCGTGCGGCACGCTCGCAGAATATTTCGGGCAAGGATTATTATACCGCGCGGTCGTTGGCGCAGGGGATTTCCAAGAACTGGGTCAATTCGCTTGCGCCATTGCGCGACGGGACCGTGGAAATATGGTTGCGGCGCGGGCTTGCCGATAATGATCGTGCCAAGCATATGGCAGAAGCGATCCGGCAACTGCAATGGGCTGGCGCAGACAAGCGAGCGGCGGAAGATATCCTGATCGCCAAATCAATCATCATTCTTGATCCATCTGGCGCGATCCGTTTCAAGGGCTTTTCGGCGATGGTCGACGGGCTTGGCAGCATGTTGTCCTATGATGTTCAGCATGGTCGCGGGCCACAGCGTTTTTCCGATGTCGTCGTGCGGGATATTCCGTCATTCTGGTTTGGACGCCAAGTCGGATACAGCCCGGAAATTCAGAAGCTTCAGCAGGCATATAAAAACCTGCGATACTATATCCAGCAGCAAAGTGCCGGTTATGGCTATGAACGCTGCCTTTATGCCATTGTGCGTAACCAGCATTGCCTGAGCCCGATGATTGAAAAAGATTATGTTGTAGATATCTCGCAGCTTTTACCCGCGCTTGAAAAAGCGGCGGCTGACCTGCCCGAAGATAGCTGGCCGGTGGATCGTCATATCGCGGCTTTTATCGCGACCCGTCTTGAAGACGACGTCGAGGCACAGCTTCTGGCATTGCAAAATCCGTCAGATGAAGTCGAATACAGTCGCGCAATCATTAGCATGCTGGCACTTGTGCAATGGCGGCATGGGCCTGATAATCTGCAAAATCTGTCGCACTGGGTGGCCCGGTTGATGGAACCCGCGGTCAAGGTGTTTCACAGCAAGGCACGTCGGGAACGTGTTGAACACGAAATCCCGAAACTGGCCAAGCGCGGCAATCTTGTCGAACTGTACAATCTGATCAATGACGAGCAGGAACGCCGGAAGGATCAGACCGAATTCATTACCGCGGTTGAGGAATATTCCGAAGCAGAAAGCGAGGTTTTTGACCTTGAATCATCAGGCCCCGCACGACTTGAACTGGCAGAAAAAGTTGGCCAGCAGGCCGCAGCCTTTGCGTCGACCATGATTGCGCTGCTGACGGTTTCGGCGCTATTTCTGATGCATATGTGGTAGGGGACAGGAATGGCGAGACAATCAGGCGGCCGTAAAAAGAAAAGCGCATTTTCCGGTTTGTCGGTGGTGGCTTCTGCCGTGCTTTTGTTCATGGTTGCGCTGCCGACATTCATTACCCTGGCGGTTGGGTTGTTACCATCAATGGTGGCGTTCATGTTTGACCGCAGCCAAGGGCGCACCATGTCGCGCTGCATTTTTGGTCTGAATTTTTCAGGGGTTGCGCCCTATATCATGGAAATCTGGCAGCAGGGCGGGCAGACGGCCAGTGTGGCAACTCAGGAAATTTTCCAACCCGTTGCCCTGTCGATCATGTATGGCTCGGCCGGTCTTGGATGGCTTTTGTATCTGGCGATGCCACCGATTGTCGCCAATGTGCTTAATCTTTCGGCCCAGCGCCGTGTTTCTGAATTGCGTAAAAGGCAGCGTGGTTTGATCAAAACCTGGGGCGACAGCCTGATCAAGGAAATCGACCGTTCAGGCAGTTAATCCGCAACCGAATCACAAACCATCGAGCAATAAAAAAAGCGGCGGACAAATTGTCCGCCGCAGTCATGTTGGTTGGTTAACGAGGGTAAGCAAGGCACTCACATCGGCAGATCGGTGTGGATCGATTTGCGTACTTTTTCAAAGGCCCGAACTTCAATCTGACGAATGCGTTCACGCGATATTCCGTATGCGACGCTCAGATTTTCAAGCGTTACAGGTGAATCGAGCAGGCGGCGCTGGGTCAGGATGTCACGTTCACGTGCATTCAGGTGTGACATCGCACTTTTCAGCAGATTCATACGCTGGACAAATTCCTCGCGCTTGCCATACAGGGTTTCCTGATCTTCATCTTCGCTTTCGATCCAGTCGACCCATTCACCGTCACCATCAATACGCACTGGCGCATTCAATGAGTGATCCGGCCCCGCGAGACGGCGGTTCATCATGATCACGTCATCTTCGGTGACGTTCAGTTTTGTGGCGATGAATTCGACCTGTTCCGGTCGCAGATCGCCTTCGTCAATCGCCTGCATCTGGCTTTTGAGTTTCCGAAGATTGAAGAAAAGTTTTTTCTGGGCAGCAGTGGTACCCATTTTCACCAGCGACCAGGAATGCAGGATATATTCCTGAATTGCGGCGCGGATCCACCACATCGCATAAGTCGCAAGGCGGAAACCTTTGTCCGGGTCAAAGCGCTTGACCGATTGAAGCAGGCCTACATTACCTTCGGAGATCAGTTCGTTTATCGGAAGTCCATAACCGCGATAGCTCATGGCTATCTTGGCAACCAGCCGCAAATGACTTGTAATCAGCTTTTCTGCGGCAGTTGCATCATCATTGTCACGGAATTCACATGCAAACGTCGTTTCCTGTTCAGGTGTAAGCATGGGGTAACGGCGGATGCGCTGCAAATAGACTGTCAGACCATCTTGGGAGATGATTGGAAGTGCATTTCCCTGTTTCATTGAAGCCTCCCGTTGCGCTTCGTATAAAGTGCGGTTTATCCCCTGGCACTTATTGAAAGGTATACGGGAGTATTAGGTGCCGTCAATAAAAATTAGACCAAAAAGGTTAGGTCAAACTATCCCAATGGGTAGGTCTAGGCAGGTGATGAGTTCCTGTAGGTCTTCCGGAAGGGGGGCTTTGGTGAGGACGTAATTCCCTGTTTTTGGGTGTAAAAATCCCAGTGTTCTGGCATGTAGCGCCTGTTTCTCAAAGCCCGTCAGGACCTCGTGCACGTGCTTGCTGAACTTCTGGGTAAGTTTGCTTCTACCGTAAACTGGATCACATATAAGTGAGTGACCAAGATGGGTCATGTGAACGCGAATTTGATGTGTTCTGCCAGTCAAAAGCCTGCATTCAACAAGACATGCCAACGAGTCGTCGCGTTTTGCCAAAACCTTGTAACGCGTAAGGGCCGGTTTTCCCCCATTTCGAAGTACCGCCATCTTCTTTCTATTGCGCGGGCTTCGGCCGATATTTCCCTCTATGACGCCTTCGCTTTGGCGCGGGACACCCCAAACAACGGCGATATAAGCGCGTTCGATATTTTCCTTATCCTCGGAAAACAGGGTCGAAAGTGCCCGATGGGTTGCATCGGTCTTCGCGACCACCATTGCCCCACTGGTGTCTTTGTCGAGCCGGTGCACGATACCCGGGCGCTTCACGCCGCCGATCCCCGACAGGCTTTCGCCACAATGGGCCAGCAAAGCATTGACCAATGTACCGCTTTCATTGCCCGCAGCAGGATGAACAACCATCCCCGCGGGTTTATTGATCACCAGCAGATCGTCGTCTTCATAAAGGATATCGAGCGCGATTTTTTCGGCGATTGGGTCGGCCGCCACTGCGGGTGGGATTTCAAGCGCAAAGCGGTCGCCACTTTTTACCTTGTGTGACATCTTGGCGATCGGCGTGTTATTCAGCAGCAGATGTCCGTTCTCAATCAGGCTTTTGATGCGCGAACGGGATTGCTCGGGCCATGCGGTTGCCAGAACCTTGTCAAGCCGCGCTCCCTCGTCAGCGGGAGAGGCAATATATTCAAGATGTTCGGTGTTCAAGCCGCTATCCATATTCATATCTGCTGCTATTCTGGCCTGCTATGACCGTCACTGTCCGTTAAAGGGCGGTTTTAATCGCTTACTGATGAAATGCAATCCCGCTTTGCAAACTTGCAATTGGCTTCTCTTGTCGCTATGGCCTTCAATATCGTCCTGTCAGGCCTGTTGTGATCATAGCGTGGCGCAAGACAGGGGCATTCTATCAACTTATCAATCGGAAATGTGATGCGCGTTATCAAGATTCTGGTCGCTTTTATGGGAGTGCTGATCGTTGCGGGCGTCGCACTTGTGGTTTATGGCCTGTCGCGTCAGGAAGATGGCAGCGTTGCATCCGATGCGCCTGAGCTATCCGCGCCGATTGCGGGGCAGTTTGAGACGCCAACAGATACAGGCCCACGATCCGCAACGCAGATCGCACCGTTCGGAACGATCAATGTTGATTTGGCACCGGGGGAGACCTTGGTTGATTTTTCCCGTCAGGGAACAGAGGCAACTCTTCGTCTTGAGGGACGCCAAGGAAGCCGTCTGGTGATTGTTTCTTTGCGTGACGGCGCTATTCTTGGGCAGATTTTACTGGTGGAGCCGCAATAAGCACCGCTTGAACTGATGGTGGTTTGATGATCGACGCGGGTAAAATCATAAAACTGCGGACAGGTTTGCTGGCAGAGATTTCAGATATCGCAGCTGCGGCATGGCCGGAGGAATGCTGTGGTCTATTGATTGCCGACGCGGAAAGTCCCGAAGTTATTCTGCGTTTTGTTGCAGCACGCAATGTCGCCATCGATCGCCAAAAAACATTCGAAATTGATCCGCACGTTCTGATTGCGACGCATCGATCGGTTCGGCAACGCGGAGAGGCGATTATCGGATGCTATCATTCACATCCGAATGGCGATTGCCAGCCATCGAAAACCGATTTGTCCCGCGCAGAAGAAGCCGGTTTTCTGTGGCTGATTTTCGCCACCGGCAAAAACGGCGTTGATGAATGGAAGCTATATCGCCAGATGCCGGAACGTGTCGATGACACAGCACCGCGTTATTTTAAAACTTGTGATATCGCCGAGGCCTGATCATTGCTTTGCCATGCGTTCGATCAGGCCAGTCTGCTTTGCAAGTGATTGCTGAAGCGCGAAGTTTTGCGTGATTGTCCGGCGCGCCAGCTGGCGTATTTCGCGAAGCCTGTCAGGATTGGCCAATGCTTCGGCCATTGTGCTGGCAAGTTGGTCTTCATTCCAGAAGCCACACATTAATCCATTCCTGCCATGACGAATGATATCGCGGCAGGGGCCTGTGTCCGATGCGATCACCGGCGTTCCGCATGCCATGGCTTCAAGTACCGACCATGACAAAACAAACGGATATGTCAGATAGACATGGGCCGAACTGATCTGGAACAGACGGATCAGCTGATCGTGGGGGATTTGCCCTAGAAAGACGATGCGAGAGGGATCCATACCGGTTTCAGCCATCATCGCATCACGCCATTTCTGGCCGTCGGCGCGCGGCGTTCCATAACTGACGCCATCCCCCCCGGCGATGACAAAGATTACATCGGTGTTGCGCCGGGCCAACTTAGCTGCAGCACGCATGAATTGTGGAAAGCCGCGATAGGGTTCGAGATCGCGTGCAACATAGGTCACTATCTGATCGCCATGTCGCAGCACACGACCGTCGGGCAGGCGCAGCAGTGCCTTGTCGTCCGGACGGCAACGATGGATATCGATGCCATCGTGGCAAATACCGATCTTGTTATGGAAGCTTTGCGGAAAGGCGGCTTTCTGCCATGCCGTGGGGCTGATCCCGGTGTCTATTGCTTCCAGACTTGAAAGCTGTGCGCTGTTGCGCAGCCGCAATTGTGTGCGTTTGGCCAAGGTCACCGTTTCTGTCGGGTCAAAGCCGACATCGCGACCTTCGGCGTGGTAAAAATGTTCGCAATAGCCAACCAGTGGCGTTTTGCGCAGGACATCGCGCGCAAACATCATGCTGCCCCAGCCGATATGCCCGTAAACGATGTCGGGTGGGCCTTCCTGTGCGACGAGTGAATCAAGTGTTGTCGCCGCATGCATGCCGATCTGCTGGTGATATTGCGGAAATGGGGTCGCAGGCGGGGGCAGAGTTGCCCGCTGACGCAGGACGCGAATGCCGGGAAGCTGTACGTTCATTGCTTCGCAAAGGAAGGAAACCTGCCATCCGGCATTTGCCAGATGACAGGCCAGGTGAACAAATTGTCCCGGTCCATGGCGGTGGACAAAGACAATTTTCATCGGCGACTGCGAAGCTCGTGTGTCATAACGCCACTTGTGACGGGGACACCGCCATACCGAAGGGTCTGTGTCCAGAATTCCTCCAGGCGACGCAAAGTTCGAAGTGCCGTTTCCATTTCCTGCTGGTCCTGCAGGTCATTGGTCAGTGCGTTGTGATATTCTTCGTGAAATTCATGCAGGGATTCACAAAGTTCGTGCCCCTTGCGCGTCAGTTTTATTCTGGCAGACCGTCGGTCACGGGCCATGACATGTCGTTCGACATAGCCCGATTCAGCCAGCTGTTTCAGATTATAGGATGCATTCGATCCCATATAGTGGCCGCGATCCAAAAGATCACGAACCGACAGTTCATCGTCGCCGATGGTGAACAGCAACGCGACTTGTGCGGGGCTGATGTCATCTTTGCCGAGTCGAATAAGATCTACACGAAGCAGATCAGCAAAACGCCGATAAATACGCTCGACGGTATTTGCAAGTTCAAGATGAGTGACGGTCATGTTGTTTGATCCGTTATCTGGTCCCAAGCGAGAGTTGATGCCATGGCCTTTTGACCAAGGCAGGCCTTTCGTGTGGGGAAGATAACAGGACGTTGCTCTTGAACGATTTTTCCGCACGCCCAATTCTTCCCTCAGTTTGCTCGTAATTTCGAAGTAATTTCAAAGTATTTTTATTTTAAAATTACTTCGTATTCTTCTGTTTTTACATTGTCAGATCATGAACATGAGATCGACATATTTGATTTTATTGTAGATCATCATGACATCGCAACTATGTGATTAGATTGCGGAAAAACTATGACTTTTGGCTGATTGGATGAAAATCAATGCATTTTGGTCGTAAAAACACGCCAAAAACCGCAGAAAGCAAAGCTGTCAGACCATCTCTGGATGCAAAATCGGTTATCCGCGAGGCGAGATTCACTTTTGTACGCGGTCTTGGATGGGCCGGGGTCTTGAGTGGCTTTATCAATGTTCTGCAACTGACCGTGCCGCTTTTCATGCTTCAGGTGCATGATCGCGTGATTAACAGTCAAAGTACCGATACGCTTAAATTGCTGCTCGCAATTGCGATTGGTGCCATCATTCTATACGGCATCCTTGATTTCATTCGGGCCCTGATCTTTCAGGAAATGGCCAAATCATTGTTGCGTCGCCTGAACTTGCCGGCCATTTCGGCGGCAATGAGCGTGGCGCTGGAAAAAGGATCGATACAGGGCACGCAGGTTCTGCGCGATTTGTCGGATTTGCGCAATTTTATCAATGGCAATACCATCAGTGCGCCACTCGAAGCGATATGGTCGCCGATTTTCCTTGGTGTGATGTTTGCCCTTCATCCGTTTTACGGTATTGCGGGGCTTGTGGCGGTGCTGGTCCTGATCGGGCTTAGTCTGTTGGGTGATTTGCTGGTGCGACAGATCACCAAGGAAGGCACCGATGCCAATCTGCGTAATATCGGCGATATCGGGTCAACCGTATCAAATGCAGAGGCGATTGAGGCAATGGGCATGTTACCCGCACTTGCCATGCGCTGGCGCCAATCGCAGGTCCATGCCAGTGAGTTGCTTGATATCGGGAATGTCCGAAGTAAAGGCATGTATTCCGTCACGCGCTCGGCCCGTTTCGGCATGCAGATTTGCGTGCTGGCGATGGGGGCGTATCTGGTTATTCTGGGGGAAACAACACCCGGGGCGATGATTGGCGGTACGATTATCATGGGCCGTCTTCTGTTGCCGTTTGATAATGTTACGCGCGACTGGCGGGCGTGGGTTTCTGCTCTTTCGTCATGGAAGCGCATCCGGAATATCCTTGAGGAGCGTCAGTCCGAGCGCGAAATCGAACCAACACCGCGTTCCGAAGGGCCGCTTGTTGTCGATAATCTTGTATATGCGGTGCCCGGCTCGAACGTGCCGGTTCTACGCGGGGTGAGCTTCGATCTTAACCCGGGCGAAATTCTGGGCGTGGTCGGGCCGTCGGCTGCTGGTAAATCGACCCTGTCGCGTCTGCTGGTCGGATCGGCGAAACCGACTGCTGGCGGCGTATTTCTTGACGGGCATAGCACCTATCTTTGGGAGCGCGGTTCGTTTGGCAACATGGTCGGTTATCTGCCGCAATCCGTTTCGCTTCTGAACGGCACCATCCGTGAAAACATTGGTCGCATGCGTGAAGCCAATCCGCGCAAGGTGATTGATGCGGCCCGCGCAGCCGGGGTGCATGAAATGATCGGCCGGCTGCCGCTTGGTTACGATACGCCGATCGGGGCGGGGCGACATACCCTGTCTGGTGGGCAGCAGCAACGCATTGCACTTGCCCGTGCTCTTTATGGCTGGCCACGCCTTCTGGTGCTTGATGAACCCAACGCCAACCTTGATGCTGAAGGTGAAGCATCACTGATCCGGGCGGTCCGTCAGGCAGCAGAAGGTGGGGCAATGGTTGTTCTGATCGCACACCGGCAAAGCATCATGCAATACGCCCACAAGCTGCTTGTCATGCAGGAAGGGCGGGTCAAACAGTTTGGCGAACGCACCAATGTGATCCGGGCGATGACGCAGGATGATAACGACATCAAAAACCTGCCCCCGGTTAAGCGCAATCAGCAAAACGGGGGTGCAGCATGAACCGAGTGATCAATGTCGACAACCGTGGTGAGGTCATGATTCCCGAAGACCCGCAACCGGCATGGTATCAGGTCCTTGACGAAGAGCGCACCGCGTCGCGTCAAAGCCTGCGAAAGCCGATCATGGCGGGGATCATCGTTATTGCCGTCGGGTTTGGCGGCTTCTTTTCCTGGGCTTTTACGGCCGAACTCGACAGTGCTGCGGTGGCATCGGGATCTGTCATTGTGGACTCCCGCAAAAAGGTTGTGAACCATTTCGAAGGCGGCATTTTGAAGAAGCTGCTGGTTGAAGAAGGTGATCGCGTCAAGGCGGGGCAAACATTGATGTTGCTGGATGGAACACGCAGTGAGTCCGAGTTGGGCCAGCTGCGCGGTGAACGATATGGGCTTATCGCCAAGCTTGCCCGACTGCGTGCCGAGCAAAGTGGCCGTGGTGAAATCGATTTTCCCCAGCAAATACTGAATGCGGAGCAGGATTATGTGGCCGATATCTTGCTGGATGAAAAGCGATTGTTCGGCAAGCGCAATGAGGTTTACGATGCCAAGCGAAATGCCCAAGCCAAGCAAATAGAACAATTTGATGCCGAGGCGCGCGCACTGGAATCCCAGATAAATGCCCGCACCCGTCAGGAAAAGCTTGTTGCTGAGCAGCTCAAGGGCATCAGGCAGCTTGCGGAAAAGGGCTTCGCGACGCGCACCCAGTTGGTCGAGATAGAAAACAACTGGTCTGATCTTGTCGGGGATATGGGCGAGTTCAAGGCCCAAAAAGCCGCCGCCGAACAGCAAAAGGCTGAGGCCGAAATCAATCTTGCCTCGATTGAAATGGAATGGCAAAGCGATATCGCGACAGAAATCCAGGAAGCGCAACTGGCACTGAATGATGTGACCCAGCGTATCCGCGCCAGCGAGGATGTTCTGAACCGGCGCGAAGTCAAGGCACCGCAGGACGGTATTGTTGCCAATATTCAGATCCGCACGCCGGGTGGCGTGATCAGTCCGGCGGAACCCATCATGGATATCATCCCGGAAAACGAGCCGCTTCTGATCGAAGCCATGATCAACCGTCAGGACATTGATTCGGTTCATGTCGGATCAAAAGCCCAAATCAAGCTTACGGCATATAGTCAGCGCCGGCTGGCACCGCTTGACGGCGAAGTCCGCTATGTTGCCGCCGACCAGACGGTCGATGAGAAACGCGACTCTTCCTATTACATCGTTCGGGCCGCAATTAACCCCGATGCATTGGCAAAACGCGATGATATCGAAATTCGACCGGGTATGCCGGCCGACATTCTGATCCTGAAATCCCCCAGAAGGGCGATCGACTATCTGATTGATCCGATCACTGAAAGCATGAGCAGGGCCTTCCGCGAGGACTGATTTTTGCTGATGCTGCGGGTGCGAAGGCCGCGGGCTGAAAGGTCTGCGGCCTTTTTCTTTGAATTATTATTCAAAAGTAAAACTAAATAAAAATCAAACAAACAACAAATGCTTATTAAATAAATCTAGAAGTATAATGTGATTATTGCCTTAATCCATAATATTGACACAATAAAAACACGAGAATATCTTCCTAAGATAAAAGAAAAGAATATAGGGTTGCTGTGTGGCCGATCTCAGGGTGGCCTCTAGCTGCCTTGAGGGAACGGCCAGCCTCTCGTGAGGGGATAACCCCCGCGATGTCAATAATGTTGGGACACGAAGGAGGATACCATGGCAACTCTCGAAGGCGGCGCCTTTGATGATGCGCTTCTAGGGTCTCGTTTCAGCGACGTGATTTTCGGACGTGGCGGTGACGATACAATCTTCGGACAAGGTGATGACGATGTTCTGTTCGGTGAAGAGGGCGATGACGTTCTGTTCGGCGGCGCAGGAAACGATGTCGCGATTGGTGGCGAAGGTGACGATATCCTGTTCGGTGGATCGGGTGACGATGTGCTGATGGGGGATTCCGGCAGCGACCTGTTGATAGGTGGCTCTGGCGAAGACGTACTGTCAGGTGGTGCCGGTGACGACACCCTGCTTGGCGGTTCGGACAATGATGTCCTTGATGGTGGCGCAGGCGATGATCTTATGGTCGGCGGTGGCGGCGATGACATCATGCTGGGCGGTGCAGGCGACGATCAGTTGCTGGGCGGTTCTGGGGACGATGTTCTCCAGGGTGGCGATGGCAATGACGTCCTGCTTGGCGGCTCCGGGGACGATGTCCTTGACGGTGGTGCCGGGGACGACCTGCTGGTCGGTGGCTCGGGTAGCGATACCTTTGTCTTCACCGGTGGCGGCGGCAACGACGTCGTGCTCGACTTCACGGTTGGTGAAGACATGCTTTCCATTAGCAGCAACATCAATGATACCGGCATTGAAAGTGCCGATGATATTGCCGCGCGTGCATCGCAGGTTGGCGCCAACACTGTTATCGACCTTGGCAATGGGGATTCCATCACCCTCAACAATGTCGATGCAGAAGACGTCCAGGACAATCCGGACAGCTTCTTCAGCGTCCAGTAATCCGAATACTGGCGTCCGCAACTTATGTTGCGGGCGTCACCCCGTTCTTCTTGTGAAGTGAAAATCGCCATGCTTGAATTTGCCTCGTCCGATGCTGTGCGGACGACCGGTGACGCGCCGGACGTTTGCCTGCTTAACCCGGAAACATTGCTTCTGATCTGGGATATGCCGACCCGCTTGTGGGCGGTGCCCAAACTTGAAACTACCGAAGGCAAGGCAATCTCGCCGCAAGCCACACTGCGTTTGCCGCTTAATGGTGGCGGCACGCGACTTCTGCGCCTGATCCGTCGGCCCAAGGACGAACCGGTTTCGTTCCTTGCAGAAGCAGGGACGCTTGGCCGCAAAGATGAAATCACCATTGATCCGGAAGGTGATTTTGAATTTGCCAATGCGAGCATGCTGCTTGAAGACGTGACGCCATCGGGACGCTTGTCTCTTATGTCTGCGCTGCTTGGTGCGTGGGCAAGCATGTTTCGTACCCGCCGAAGCAAAAGTTACACCGCATTTCTCAATAAACTGGTTTCCGAAATTGTCGATACGCCACAGCGCGCCAAAGCGGTCGCAAAACTCTCAGATCAGCAGATACTGATCTCGGCTGGGCTGCCGGTGGCGTTTGGTGACATCGAAGCTGTTTATATCGTGTCCTCGTTCGGATTCCGCCGTCTGGCTGTTCCGCCACATGAAAGCAGCGAGGGGCCCCAAGGCAAAAAACAGACCTACATGATCGCTGATCGCGACGGCACCGAGAACGGTGCCTATCTCGTCGTGACCGGCGGACGCGCGCTGGCCATTCGCCATCTGGCGGCGACGCCAGTTTTGCCCTCGTTGTCGCGATGGTGGCTGGCGCGCGGCAAATCCGATGCCGATCTGCGTGAATATATCATTGGCGCAATGGCGCGTGGCGATACCAAGGCCAGAAAGGCCGCGCTTGAATTCCAGCTACGCTGTCCGCTTTCAAGCCAGCGGGTTACGGGTGGCGGTGGCTTGCCCAGTGGTGAGGTCGACCTTGCCGTAACCACTGCGCGTGGCACCCTGATTGGCGGCTGGTATCGTGATCCGGCTGAAATGATCGCCAGCATTGATATTCTTGACAGCAAGGGCACAGCCCATCCATTCGGCGATGGTTTTTATCGCTATGCCGGGAATGTCATGGATGACGACCGAACGGTTTCGGCCACCGGGTTTGTCGGGTTTTATCGTGACATTCAAAGCCAGGTACCGATCCTTCAACCACGCAGTTTGATGCGACTGACCTCGGGCAGCCGTCACCTGATGGTGCCAACCGCCCAGCCGATTGACCCGGCAGAGGCGCGGGCACGTATCCTGCGTGCGGTCCCACCGCAGCACCTGACTGACGAGATCATTGAAAACTGTCTGGCACCGGTCATTGGTGATTTGCAGCAGAAATTGCTTGCTGCTGCCAAAGCGGATCGAACCATCGAGTTTGGTGAGCAGCTTAAAGAGCCCGCTGTTTCGATTGTTGTGCCGCTGTATCGGGTGCTCGATTTCCTGCGTGCCCAGGTTGGTGCCTTTGCCTGTGACCCCTGGATTTCACGGTATTGCGAAGTGATTTACGTTCTGGATTCTCCGGAACACGCAGAAGAGTGCGAACATCTGCTGCGTGGGTTGCATCTGCTTTATGACATGCCGATGCGTCTGGTGGTCATGACACGAAATGGGGGGTATGCGCGGGCCTGCAATTCAGGTGCCGAACAGGCTCGGTCAGACCTGATCGCGATGCTGAATTCGGATGTCATTCCCTATCAGATTGGCTGGCTGGAATTGATGGCCTCAAAAATGGGCGGTCCGCAGGATGTCGCCGCGGTCGGGCCAAAGCTTTTGTTCGAAGATGGTTCGTTACAGCATGCCGGAATGTATTTTGCCCGCAATGAACGCGGACAATGGCTGAACCATCATTTCTATAAAGGGCTGCCCGATCAGTTCCGTGACGCCAATGTTGAACGATCCGTTCCCGGGATCACCGGGGCTTGCATGCTGTTGCATCGTGGCACGTTCAATGATGTCGGTGGCTTTACCGAAGATTACGTGATCGGCGATTACGAGGACAGTGACCTTTGCCTCAAAATCCGCAAGGCCGATTTCGATATCAAATATGTACCTGACGCCAGCCTTTATCATTTCGAGCGAAAGTCGATCTCGACCCACACCGATTACATGCTTGGTGTGGCGACACAATACAACGCCTGGCTTCATGCCTCGCGCTGGTCAGACATGCTCGAAGATTTCCACAAAAACGATGTTCCGCAGAACCGGCCGCAAAACCGTGTTTCAGATAAAGACGATCAAGGAGAAGCGGCATGAGCCAGGTTCTGGCATTTTCCAACCATGATGACCCGGTGCTCGACGCCAAAAGCGAACAGCATCTGGACTGGCTTTGCGAGCAGATCATCGCCAATCGTTTTCTGCCGGTACCGCCCGAAGAAGCCGTTTTTGTCGGCGATGGCGACTATCGTGCCATCGGTGCCGAATTTCTGGGGCATTTTGTCCGTCGGGCGGGCCTTATGCCTGATCATGATGTGCTTGATATCGGGTGCGGCATCGGGCGGATGGCGGTGCCACTGACCCAGTATATTGATGCGTCCAATGCGATCTACGAAGGCATTGACCCGGTTGCAAACGGGATTGAATGGTGCAAGCGCACGATTTCACCCGCTTATCCAAATTTTGGTTTCCAGACGCAGGACGTCAAAAACGCGCTGTATAATCCCGAAGGATCCATCGGCGGGCGTGGCATGCGGTTGCCTTTTCAGGATGGTGCATTCGATTTCACCGCAATGATCTCGGTGGCAACCCACTTGCCGCCTGAAGAAATCGAAACCTATTGCACCGAGGTGTTCCGCGTGCTGCGCCCGGGCGGGAAGCTGTTTCTAACGGCCTTTATCATTCGTGATCCTCAGGAACTTTCATATCCCGGCTGCGACCCGCGTTTAACCAGTCTTGAGAGACTTGAAAACCAGCCGTGCTGGCATCTTAAGGGTGAAAACCCGATGGCGGCCGTCGGCTTTGATGATGGTTTCATCGACGGCGCGATGAGTGCCGCCGGATTTACCCTGAAATCCAAAAGTTTCGGAACCTGGCACGGTGATCAGGCCGATCATTACCAGGACTTCCTGATTGCAGAAAAACCGCGGAGGAACGCATGAACCCGCGCATCATGGTTCTGGCTCATAATCATCCCGATTTGCATCCCGGCGGCACCGAGATTTTCGCCCACGATCTGTTTAATGCCTATAAGCGGGCAGGGTGCGAAGCCATTTTCATTGGCGCGACCAACGATATCCATCGTGAACGTCGCCCTGGCACCAGCTTTCAGGCGATCAATGATGCCGGTGATGAAATGCTGTTCTGGGCGGGGCATTTTGACCGGTTTAACATGTCGCAGACGGATCTTTATGCCGTCGCGCCGAATTTTACCGAGCTTCTGAAAACCTGGGATCCGGATGTGGTGCATATCCATCATCTGGTTCTTTGGGGGATCGAGTTGCCGATGCTGATCCGCCGTGTTCTGCCGCATTGTCAGATCGTGATGACCTTGCATGACTACTATGCGATTTGCCCGAATGACGGGTTGATGATCCATCGCGGGACCCGTCAGCGTTATCTGGAAGCGGACCGGATTGGCAAACGTTGCGGTCTTGATGGCATTGCGCCGGAACGGTTTTCAATGCGGACGGTCAATCTGCGCAATCATCTTCGCGTTGTTGATCGATTTCTGTCTCCAAGCGCGTTCCTGCGTGATCGCTATGTCGATTGGGGAATTGACCCGGCAAAGATCGAAGTCATGCACAATGGTCGCCCGTCCGTACCGGCCGCACCCAAACGCGATATGGGGGCCGGGATGCCAAATGTGTTTGGTTATTTCGGCAATCTGAACCCATGGAAGGGGGCGGATGTTCTGCTTGAAGCCAGTCAGAAACTGGCAGCCGATGATGTCGATTTTGAATTGCGTATTCACGGCGGGGCACCGTTCCAGACGGTTGCCTTTAATGAAAAGATTGATGGTCTTTTTGATGCAACCGGTTCGAAAGTCCACCGTATGGGGGCCTATGAACGAGCCGATATTCCCGAACTTATGGCACGTGTCGACTGGATCGTTGTGCCATCAATCTGGTGGGAAAATGCTCCGCTGGTCATTCAGGAAGCGTTCCAGCATGGCCGTCCTGTGATCACAAGCGGCATCGGCGGCATGGCTGAAATGGTCCGCGATGGTCATGACGGTATTCACGTGCGCGCCGATGATCCGGCCGATCTTGCCCGTGTGATGAAGGACTGTGCCACCAATCCGAAACTCTGGAAGAAGCTGTCGGGGCATGTGCGTCCGCCAGCCGGTATCGATGATGTCGCGCAAAAGCACCTTGTGCTGTTTCGCAAGATGATCCGTCCCGATTTCGTCGCGGCGTGACACAGATAAAAGGAGGCATTCATGGCGATTGCCCAGAAAGACCTATCAGAGACATCTGCAAAGCCCGTTGCCAATGATGCGGCAAAAAACGATGCCGAGCAGGCGATCCCGACAATCGAGGGACGCGTTGATGCGATTGACCGTCAACGGTTGTTTGGCTGGGTCTGGTGTCCGGAACGCCCGGATGCGCGCATCGAAGTTATCGTTCGTCTGAACGGGCATACCTTGTTGCGTATGAAGGCCGAAAACGAGCGTGTCGACCTGCGCCGTAATGGCATAGGCGACGGTGCCCACGCATTCGAGGTGGAGCTCCCCGAAGCCGCCTTGGCAAGTGTTGAAAATGTTAGCGTTTTCGCGATTGCGCCTGAAACCGGCGATCAGATCGAGTTGCGCATTCCGTCGCAAAGCGAACAGCAGGCGCAATCGGCCGTCAACGCGCCGCTTTCGAAAATTCTGGACCGGCTTGATCGTTTGCTGGCGGCTCAGCACATTTTACAAAATGGTCAGCGTGAAGCCGCCAAGCGCCTTGTTGATGCATCCAAGCGCATGGATGAACTGGCGTCCGCCGATGACGGGATCGAGGCCGGTGTGAAGCTTGTTCGTACCGGGCAGGACGAACTGACCCGTCGTGTTGAGGAACTCGAAGTTTTCCTGGTTCGCTTCGACAAGTCACTTGGCGGATTTGACGAACGTCTTTCCGTATTGACTGAGCGGCATCGCAACGATCTGAAAACGCCGCTTTTGGTGCTGTCCTGCCTGATTGGTGTGACGGTCGGACTTTCCATCGGCGCAATGGTTTGGTGAGGCAGGGCGTCATGACAAAGGCCACCAATCATCGCGAATTGCTCGAAAGTAGCGGCAGCGCGGATTTTTCGGCGCTGTCATTTGTAATGATGTTGCCGTTCGGTCTGGCTGAACTGTTTTTCAATTCACAATCACAAGAAATGACAAGGAGGGCAGGGCATGACTGAACCGTCTGGAATGCCGCTGGACGGCAGGACCGTTGTGGCCGCTTTGGTCGATGACGGGCTTGCGCTTATGGCGGGTGTCGGTGCTGCGATGCCCGCGACAATCGATGTATTCCTGAACGGTCAATCTGATGCCAAGGTTCAGGCATCAATCATCAGCTGGCGTCGTGCCGATGGCCCACCCGAGGCTGCTTTTGGTTTTGTCGCACTTCTGCCGATGCAGAATGTATCGCAACGCCGATTGAAAACGGCCCTGTTCAAGGCACCGGGACAGCCCGGCGAATATCGGATTGAAAGCCGCTCGCAGGGACTTGAATCCATTCTATCTGCTGTGGCCGAGCAATCCGGGTCGGCTTTTGCAACCGTGATTGACGGCGTTATCGAAGCGCTTCTGGCTGGCAACCCGAACAAGAAGCGTTTGCGCACTGTGGCTGCCCTTGTCCGGATTGCTGCACGAAGCAACGGCTTTATCGAAGTTCTGGGCGGTCTGGAAGAAGGCGATATTTACATTCAGGGCTGGTCGAGCAATTTCCCGACCGGCCGCACCCGCGTGATCGCGATAGACGAAGGCCCGGTTCTTGCCGAACTGACCAGTGCTGAATTTCAACGCGATGATCTTGGTGAACATGCATCGGGCGTTACCGGGCTTATGGCTGGCGACACCAGGATCAATCCGAGCAAGTTGCAGCGCGTTTATTTCCGTGGTCGTGATGGCTGGTTCTCGATTGAGGTTTATCAGCAGCGCGTGCTGGTTGCCTTGCAAGACGTGCCTGCACATATCCGTTCTGTTCTGGATCGGGTAAAGGCGCCCGATAACATCCTTGCGCAAATCCGGATGGCGGCCCATCGCTTCGATGGTCGCGATACTGTTTCCGAACTGGATCGTCCGGTGCGGATCGGGATCGACTTTTCGCTGGTGATAGAAGGAAGTGGCATTCTGGTATCGGGCTGGATGCTTGACCCGGATCGCGCGGTTGAAACCGTCATGTTGCGCGTTGGCGGTGAAGCGGTTCGGATTGATGATCGCTGGACCCGGCAGTCACGGCCGGACGTTACCAATGCATTTCTGAACGATCCGATGTTTTCGGGGCTTAACCCGGCACGCAACAGCCATGGTTTTCTGGTGTTCTGTCCGCTGGAAGATACACCGTCATCCGATCAGCCGGTTTATCTGGAACTGGCCATATCCGACGCGTTCCCGGCCTATTGCCCGCTAAATCCTACCCGTGCGTCGGCGCGACAGGCATTGTCGCGGGTTCTGCCGTCCCTTGATCCGCGTTCGGTTACGGCATCAAACAGTATCGAACGACAGTTTGGCCCAATGTTGCAGAACATGACGGCGCAAAACCCGTTTGCCATCGATACCCATGATATCGGCAATTTCAATGAAGACGCGCCAGTTGCCCTGATCGTTGGTGTTGACGACACGATTAGCGATATCGGTGTGACTATTGCCTTGCTTGGCCTTGATGAGGTCACGCGCCATCTGCCGATTGTGATAGCAGGCCCCGCCGAAAGTTTTGATCAGGTCGGCAGCGACATGATGAGGCTGGCGGCCTTTTATAAACTTAATGTCCGCATCGTTTTTGCCGAGGGCGTCGAGGATTTCTGCGACGCGCTTGAGGTTGGCGTTGCTGCAACGAATTCCGAAACAATCGCGTTGGTGTCAGCACACATCCTGCCACACGACACAGGCTGGTTCGAGCCATTGCTGGCGGCTTATCGCAAACGCGGCAGCAAATGCGTCGTCTGTCCGACGATCCTGTTTGAAGATGATTCCGTCCGTTGGGCAGGCACCTGGATCGAGGGCGATGTCGACGGACAGTATTTGTCGGATCGTTATGTCGGTTATCCGCGTGCCGTTCTGGCCGATGCCGAACCGACCGAAGTCAGTGCCGGAACCCCGGAATGCTGCGTCATGCCGCGCAAGGCATTCGAAGACATAAACGGTTTTACCCGTGGCTATATTGGCCCGTCGGAAAAGGGGCTCGACCTTGCGCTGAAACTGCGCATGGGCGGAACGGCGTCATGGTGGATTCCGGAAATCGAAGTCCTGGGGAGCGAACAATCGATAACAAGCGCCCCCGCTTGGGAGGAACTTTCGCATCGTCTTGACCGCTGGGCGTTTGATCGCCGCTGGTCATTGGTCGTCTCAAATTTGCGGAGCCACAATCATGCCGTCGACTGACCTGCGTGTCCTCATCATTTCTCACGGACATCCCAGCATGTCGCTGGGCGGGGCCGAAGTGGCCTCCTACAACCTGCATAAAGGCTTGAACGAACTGGACGGGGTGGAAAGCTTCTATCTGGCCCGTGTCGGTCATCCGGTGCCGCGTCACGGTGCGTCTGCACTGATGAGCTTGCGCCAGAAAGATAACGAAATCCTGTATCATGCAGAAAACTATGATCATTTTCTGCTGTCGAACGGGAATACTGACGAAATTGATCGCGATCTGTTGCGCTTTGTGCGCGATTATGAGCCGGATGTTGTGCATTTTCACCACTATCTCGGCCTCGGTTTGGAAACGATCTATGCGATCCGCGAAGCCCTGCCGGATGCGGCGATCTTCTTTACCTTCCACGAATTCCTGACGATCTGTCACAACCATGGACAGATGGTAAAAAGCGGCGGGACGAAGCTTTGCAACCGGGCAAGCCCCATCGAATGTAACGGCTGTTTCCAGAACATCTCGCCGGCATCCTTCCTGCGTCGTGAACGGTTCATCAAGGCGATGCTTAATCTGGCCGATCATTATGTGTCGCCCAGCGATTTTTTGGCGGACCGGTTTGTCGACTGGGGATTGGATCGTGACAAGATGTCGGTGATCGAAAACGGTCTGGACGTCAAGGAGGCGGCAAATACCCGGGCACTTTCCAAGGCGCAACCACGCCGGTCGCGTTTCGCGTTCTTTGGTCAACTGACCATGTTCAAGGGTGCTGATATCCTGCTTGATGCGGTGGGCCGTGTGCCTGATGACATCTGGGGGGATGATGCCCGGATGATGATCTTTGGCGGCAACCTTGAACGACAACCCATTGAATATCAGGAAAAAGTTCACGACCTGATCGAAAAGGCCGGTGAACGTGTCCGGTTCTATGGCGCTTATCAGAACAGCGAAATGCCTAAACTGATGGAGCTTGCCGACTGGACGATCATTCCGTCGATCTGGTGGGAAAATTCACCGATCGTCATTCAGGAAGCCTTCTTCCATGGGCGTCCGATGATCTGTTCCAACATCGGTGGCATGGCCGAAAAAATTACTGATGGCGTCAATGGTCTGCATTTCCGTGTCGGCAGTGCCGAAGACCTTGCCGACCGTCTTGTAGATGCCCTTACCGACAATAAAATCTGGGATCGGATGCGTGAGGGGATTCCTCGCCCGCCGACCTATATCGATTGCGCCGAGCAACATCTCGCGCAGTACCGGGAGGTTCTCGAGACCCGCCCGATGTCTGTGACTCCTGTGTCGCAGCACTCCGTCGCCAGCACGGCATAACGATAATCAGAAGTCACCTAGCCAAGGAGAAATACTATGGCGCGCGTTCTCGTAATGATTCCATCGGGCGAAGTCTACGACCATGATTGTGTCCGCTGGTACAATTATCAGGATATTCAACGTAGTATCGACCACTATCACAATATTGGTGATGCGTTCGTATACGATTCATCACTGAAATTGATGAATTATGACAAGCTCGGCGTTCTGCCGATTGCAGAGCCCAAAATGGAAGATATTGATCGTCTGCGTGAAGAATACGATTACGTCTTCCTGCGTGGGTCGAACTATATCCATTCTGACATGGATTGGCGCAATACCATCGAAGTCCTCGAGCGGCTGCGCTTGCCTGTTCTGGGTTTTGGTATCGGTGCGCAGGCTCCGGTCAAGGGCAAGCTGGAATTATCCGACCAGACCAAACGCGTCTTGCGGATGATGGCCGATTCCACGACTTCAATCGGTGTGCGCGGGGCTTACACTGCCCAGGTTCTTTGGGATCTGGGAATTACCAATGTTCGCATTGTCGGGTGTCCGACGGCCTTCCGGTCCAATAATCCGGATATGCGCATCAAGCTCCCGTCGCTTGACGCTGTACGCAATGTCGGTATCACCCTGCGGCGCGAAGTTTCCCCAGCCTACGCACAGAACATTGAACGGTATCTGACTTTCCATCGCGATCTGGTCAAGGAACTGGCACATCGGTTCGATGACATCACCCTGATGGCCCAGGGCGAACCCGAAGAAAAGAAACTGGTTTTCGGGACCAATGCCCAGAAAGAAGAGGCAATGCAGGCCCTTAAAAACAACGATTGGGTCAAGAACTGGTATCTCGATCCGACGATGGAAAAGCTGTATCGCGAAAAGCTGTTCTATTCCGATGTCGTGGCCGATTACGAACATCTGGTCCGTACCAAGGATTGTGTTCTGGGCTATCGCCTGCACGGCAATCTGATGGCGTTGTCGAACGGTGTTCCATCGATCTATTTCACCTATGACAGCCGCACTGTGGAATTTGCCGAAACCTATCAGATTCCTTCCTATGACGTGTTCTCGAAAAAGGAATTCGTGCTTGAGGATTACTGGAATCAGGATCTGTTCGACAAATTCAATCGCGCCTGGTTCCAAACCTATCGCGAGATGGCAACGTTCCTGACGGAAAACAATATCGATCACAAGATGGTCGATGTGATGGCCCGAGACGCTCAGCCCGAGCGCAAGGTCGCCTGATTAAACCCGGTGCAGCCATTTCGCACCGTACTATCGGGCGGGATGGCTGTGCCACCACAAGCATGTCCGCAAACGGGCAGCGATAACAAGGAGACACGGCAATGACTGTACTTGTAACGGGTGGCGCAGGTTATATCGGTAGCCACGCAGCGCTTGCACTTCTGGATGCGGGGCGACATGTCGTCGTCCTCGATAACCTTAGTCAGGGGCACCGCTGGGCCGTTCCGGCCGGGGCTGCCTTTGTCGAAGGCGATTGTGGTGATTATGAGCTGGTTCGCAAACTCATCACCGATCACGATGTGACGGCAATCATGCATTTTGCGGGCTCGATCATCGTGCCGGAATCGGTCGTTTATCCGCTGGATTATTATTATAACAACACGGTCAATTCCCGTGCGCTTGCACAGGCCGCTGTTGATGCCGGTATCCGGCATTTCATCTTTTCCTCGACCGCAGGTGTTTATGGTGAACCGGCCAAAACCCCGATCCTTGAAGATTTCCCGTCAAAACCGATTTCGCCTTATGGCACGTCGAAAATGATGACGGAAAAGATGCTGGCCGATGCCTCGGTTGCCCATGACATGAATTATGTCGCATTGCGCTATTTCAATGTTGCCGGTGCCGATCCCAAAGGTCGGGCAGGGCAGACGTCACGCAAGGCGACCCATCTGATCAAGATCGCAAGCCAGGCTGCAACGGGTGTCCGCTCGCATCTGGAAATCTATGGCGAAGATTACGAAACCCCCGATGGCACCTGCATTCGCGATTACATCCATGTTTCCGATCTTGCCAATGCGCATGTTCTTGCATTGGAATATCTGGAAAATGGCGGCGAAAGCGACGTGATGAATTGTGGTTACGGTCGCGGTTTCTCCGTCAAGGAAGTGATTTCGGCGGTTAAGGAAGTATCAGGCGTTGATTTCCCGGTCAAACTGGCCGAACGCCGGCCGGGTGATCCCGCGGCGCTGATTGCCGGAGCAGACCGTGTTCGCGAAAAACTCGGTTGGGTGCCGAAACATGATGATCTTGAAATGATCGTGCGTCATGCCCTTGACTGGGAGGAAAGCCTGAAAAACCGTCAGGTGGTCGACGCCGCATAACACCCGAGCGCCAGAAAGGGAGGAAACGTCCATTACGAGCAAGCGGTTCAGAAGGATCAAAATGACCCGAACCGCCATAGCAGGAGTACCAGAAATGAGCCAGATAACCCCCTCAACTGGCCAGAGGCCCCGTATCGGCGTTCTCATGCCGGCAGGCAGAGTTGTCGAAAATGTCGGAGTGGTAACGCATACTTTTGGATCCCCGGAAAAAGCCACTCGGCTATTTACCAATATCGGTGACTGCTTCGTCTATGACTCATCCCTGAGAATTCTTGATTACGCTGAACTCTATCCTATTTATGCTTCGGCCAATGGCGATATTTCAGAAGCCCAGATCGAAAAAATCAACCAGCTTGATTATCTGTTTCTGCGCGGATCGAATTACATCCATACCAACGGTCAATGGGACCCGATCATTCGAGTGCTGGAGCGAACCAAAGTTCCGGTAATTGCATTTGGTATTGGTGTGCAAACACCTGACAATTCCGAAGACTACGTCAATGAGTCGACCAAGCGTTTCCTTCAAATCGTATCTCATCGGTCGGCAACGCTGGGTGTGCGCGGGAATCTCTCGAAAAAGGCGCTGAACTCGATCGGGATCAAGAATGTCCGCGTTTTTGGGTGTCCGACGGCGTTCCGCCACTGCAAACCGAAACTCAGTCTCCCCCGCATCAAGGCCAACGAAATTAAAAGGCTTGGTTTTACCCTAAGGCGCAAAACACATGGCTTTGGGACGCTGCAACGCTATTTGATGCGCACACTTGCGGAGAGATATCAGACCGAATTCCTGTGTGCGGGTGAACTGGAAGAAAAGGCCATTTTCTATGCCCGCTGCAACCAGATTGCCAACGCGGACGAAGTGATGGCAAAGGCCGTCAACCAGCTTATCAAGGAACGCTGGCTTTACGGTGAAAACGACCCGATCCTGCAACTGTATAAATCGTCACTGGCGGTTTTCGAAACGGTGGCAGATTTCGAGGAAGCAGAACGGCATCTTGATGCCGTAACCGGCTTCCGTCTGCATGGTAATCTTCTGGCGCTCGCCAACGAAGTGCCTGCGCTTTACATCACCTACGACACGCGAACTCGCGAATTTGTCAAAACGCTGGGCATTCCGCATGTCGACGGTCGCTATATCGACAAGTTTTCCTTCGAAGAAGCCTGGGATCAGGCAGATTTCGGCCATTTCGAGGAAACCTACCAGATGCGGTTTGGCGAACTTAAAACCTTCCTTGAAGAGAACGGCATGGCGCACCGCCTTGGTGCAACTCCGACCCCATACGTGGTCGAGGCGGCGTGATCAATGCTGCGCGGGCGTGGCCGGTTTTCCTAGTGCCGGTCATGCCTGTGTTTCTTTTCGTTTCAAACGGTAATGGATGGCGACGTGTTAACCAGATCGCATTTCCGCTACGCGGCAGTATTGATTGCGACCGTCTTTTCCGGTGGCGGCATACTTGCTTTCTCATCTCCGAATTCCTCGGCGCTTGAATTGACCGTCACGGGACCGGAAAAAGTCATTTTTGACAGTGACGTTGCGGGTTGTGATTCACATCATTTGCCCGATGCGCCAGCACGTGCCTTTCGCGATGACAAGGGGCGCATGATCCTGTTTGCGCCGAATTTTCAGAACCGGGCATTTGTCGGGTATGGTTTCGATAGCCTGAAACCCGATTGCGACAGCCGGTTTATGGCGGCAGGCAAGGCGCAGCCCGATCTTCTCGATGACCGCACCTGGATCCACGCCATTTACACCAATGATGGCAGAAACGTTTATGCACTGGGCAGTGCCAGCTTCATGCCGTATCGGCACGAAATGCCCTGCAAGGGACGGACAAAGCGGATTGATTGCTGGATCAACGGATTGGTAACGCTGAAATCGACCGATGGTGGCAAGACATTTGATTATCTGGGAAAACCGCCTCATCACGCACCCTTTCCGCCACCCGAACCTTATCGCGATGACCGCAAACGTGCGCCAAGCTACGTAACCGTGACCAACATCATCAATTGGCAGAATTATCTTTATGCCATTGTCTGGCGACGGGAAGAGGAATGGGAAAATTCGCGCAATTGTCTGGTCCGCGCCCCCGCCAATGACCCGTCAAGCTGGCAGGTTTGGGATGGCGAGGATTTCATCAACGCTGCCCGCCTGACTGAAAACGGATGGCATGTCAAACAGACTGATTGCGCCCGCGTTGGGCCAAGAGGCATTACCTCGATCCGGGGGCTGGTGCGACACGAAGGCACCAATAACTTTATTGCGATCTATCAGCACCGGCAACGCAACAAGGACGGTACAGATCGTCACGGAATCTTTTATTCGACGTCGGCAGATATGAAAAACTGGTCGGATCCGCAGTTCCTTCTGGATGAGGATCTGGACCCCGATGCCGGACCGGGGGATCCGTTTGCGGCCTATGCCACCATGATTGATGAAGACAGTCAGGATCGGCTTTTTAGCACTGTGGATGACGAGGCCAGCCTCGTGTTCGTGCGTTTGATCCCAAAGCCTCATAACGGGAAGTGGCGGGTGCCGCGACAGTTGGTACGTTTTCCCGTTTCCATCAGGAAGTAAAAGGATAAGGCCATGGAATTTGATCGTTTTGACATTGACGGGCCGGTGCTTTTTGTCCCCAACCGTCATCGTGACCCGCGTGGAACATTTGCCGAAACCTTCCGCGAGGATGAATTTCGTGCGGCAATTGGCGATGTAACACTCGTGCAGGAAAACCAGTCCATCAGCAAACCGATCAACACCATTCGTGGTTTGCATTACCAATCTGAACCCCATGTTCAGGGTAAGCTGGTCCGGGTGACAACGGGGGAGATCATGGATATCGCCGTTGATATCCGCCCGCATTCACCGACTTTCGGGCACCACATCAAGATCAAACTGTCGGCGGAAAACTGGTATCAGCTATGGATACCGCCGGGATTTGCCCATGGTTTCCGTACCATGCGGCCCGACACCACCGTGATTTACAAGGTGTCGGATTATTACAGCCCTGAAAATGACCGTGGGATCGCGTGGAATGACCCTGATCTTCAGATCGATTGGGAATTATTTGGTCAGCAGCCCGTACTATCGGAAAAAGACAGAGCGCAGCCCGCATTGATCGAACTGTTTTCAGTTGATGTTGCGCGTGCGGCGGCGGCGCATCATGCTCTTGCCGGGGATATCGGGCGTTATCACGCGTCGACGGGTGATTGATATAGCGGGGCCAGCGCAATCAGGCTTTCGTCCGGGATTTTATCGTTGATTGCGTTGATGTTCTTTTCAAGCGTCCTGCCCAGGGCGTGCACCAGGACCTTTTCCACTTTGCCGTCGTTGGCCATTTGCAAAAGGATGGATAAAGATTCTGTGACGCTGAAGGGTTCTTTGTAGGATCGCCGTTCAAGCAGCGCACCCATGATATCGCAAACGGTCAGAATACGGGTCAGATCGCGAATTTGGTCACCTGACAGGCCATCAGGGTAGCCAGTGCCGTTCAGGAATTCATGATGATGCAGGATGGCATCCAGAACGTCTTCGTCAATGCCGCCTTGCCGGGAAAGGAACCGGTAACCCGCCAAGGGATGGGTACGGATGACGTCAAACTCTTCGGGGGTTAATTTTCCCGGCTTATCAAGGATTGCAGCCGGGATATCGACCTTGCCGATATCATGCAGCAATCCGGCGATGGTCAGCTTTTCGATATCGCCGCGCCGCATTCCCATTGCAGTAGCAAACGAGCAGGCAAGACCGGTTACGATCAGGATGTGCTGGAAGGTTGTCTGGTGATATGCCCGCACCGTCGATAGCCATTCATTTACACCGACATCGCCAATGGTTTTTGCAACTTCCTCGCCGGTTGCCGCAACTTCGTCAAGGTCGACGGGCCTGTTTGCTCCGAACTGGGTGAAGGTTTTTTCAAGTGTCTTTGCTGCTGCGTTTATCGCTTTGGTCGCTGTCGGGGTAAATATGCCCTCCGCCTCGCGAATGTCTTCGATAATCTTTGCCAGCCCGACATCGTTTAACGGTTTGTGCGTTGTCTTGCGCGCGCCAAGAGTGGTCGCCTGCAATTCTTCCTGCAGGTTGCCTTTGGTGATCGCGAAAATCTGTTTGCAGCGGGCAGGAGCCGTTTTGCGAAACGCTGTCAGCTTGGTGATATTATCGGCCTTCGCAAGATCGATATCCAGAACGATGGTTTGCGCATCCAGCGGAATTTTATCAGCAATGGACGAGACCCGAATGTCAAAACCAAGCAGGGATACCGGCATCAAAGCCGTGCGGTCGCTTTCGCACACGACATGCAATATGTTTTGGGTTCCGGTGGTCAACGAAGTGCCATGAGACTGAATTCCTGCCCGATATTATCGCTTGTATTCGTATGAATATAAGATTTTATCAAGCAATTAGAAGCCTCTAATCAAAAAATTATGCGGCCAGTGCTGCAATCACCTGTTGTTTGCTTAAGATGCCGACCGTTTCTTGCCTGTCGTTAATCACGGCCATTGATCCCTCGGTCGCCAGTGCGACGGGCAGGATATCTTCAAGGCGCATGTCCCCGGCAATCCTGGGCCAACCCGCATTGACGTCGCTGCCATTTGCAACGGGCTGCATCAAGGTACGGGCACGCAGTACCCGTGATCTGTTCACATCGCGGGTGAAGGCACTTACATACGCATCAGCGGGCTGCATGATGATTTCTTCGGGTCGACCGACCTGAATGAGTTTGCCATCCTTCAGGATCGCAATCCGATCGCCCAGCTTAAGTGCCTCGTCCAGATCATGGGTAATGAACACGATGGTTTTATGAAGCTCGCCCTGAAGTTTCATCAACTCATCCTGCATGTCATTGCGGATGAGTGGATCAAGGGCTGAAAATGCCTCGTCCATCAGAAGGACTTCGGGATCGGTTGTTAAAGCACGGGCAAGGCCCACGCGCTGCTGCATGCCGCCTGAAAGCTGATCGGGGAATTTATCTTCGTATCCGGCAAGGCCGACCCGTTCGATCCAGTTGCGAGCCGCATCTTCGCGTGGTTTGCGATCAATCCCCTGAATTTCCAAACCATAGCCGACATTGTCGATCACACTGCGGTGGGGCAAAAGCCCGAAGCGCTGAAACACCATGCCAAGCCTTTTGCGCCGAAATGCATTCAATTCACTGATGCTCATGGCAAGGATATCAGTGCCGTCAAAAAGGACTTCGCCTGACGTCGGATCAATCAGGCGGTTCAGATGCCGGATCAGGGTTGATTTTCCTGACCCCGAAAGCCCCATAACCACAAATGTTTCACCCCGTTCGACAGAGAGTGATACATCATGCAGGCCGACCGTATGGCCGGTCTTGGCAAGGATTTCATCCTTATCGGCACCGTCTTGCGCCAGTTTAAGTGCTGTTTGCGGATCCGGGCCGAAGATTTTGAAAATATGGCGGATTTCAATATAACTCATGGCTTTTCCTCCGCCTTGTGGCTGCGTTGGGACCGTCTGCCATAAGCCTGACCGATCCGGTCAAACACAACCGCCAGAAGCACAATCGCAATACCGGCCTCCATACCCGCACCAACATCAAGGCGCTGGATGCCCATCAATACCTGTTCACCAAGGCCGCGCGCACCGATCATGGATGCAATCACCACCATCGAGATCGACATCATTGTCGTCTGATTGATCCCGGCCATGATGTTGGGTAGGGCGAGGGGGAGTTGCACTTTCCAGAGGATTTGCTTGCGGCTGGCTCCGAATGACCGGGATGCTTCAAGCACTTCGGCATCGACCAGCCTGATGCCCAGATCGGTCAGACGGATTACCGGCGGGGCCGCGTAAATCACAGTTGCAAGGATAGCTGGTACCTTGCCCAGACCAAACAGCATCAAAGCTGGAATCAGATACACAAAGCTTGGCATTGTCTGCATGGTGTCAAGGATCGGCAGCATCACGGCGCGCAGCCGGTTGGACATCGCCATCGCAATACCGACCGGAACGCCGATGATCACCGAAAGTGACGTTGCCACGATCATCAGGGCAAGGGTCTGCATCGCCTTGTCCCAAAGCCCCAGCGATCCGATGGCAATCATTGCGATTGCCAGTCCGGCGGCAATTTTCCAGTTGCGGCTGGCATGAAATCCGATGACCGCAACCGCGATCACCACGATCCACCAAGGCGTTCCGCGCAGGATTTGTTCAAGCCAGACCAAAATTGTCAGCAGGCTGTCGGCAAACGCTTCAAAAGCATCGCCATAATTCACCACCAGCCAGTCGACAAAGCGATTGACCCATTTGCCCAAGGGCACATTCAATTGTTCTGGAAACATCGTGCGCGTCCGGCCGGTTGTGTTCAGAAAACCAATGAACGTAGGAGCCTAGCAATATGATCCCGCCTACGCACGATTAATTGCTTGAGGGACTGACATCTCCTGACAGTTTTTTGCGTCAGGAACTGATAATAAAACAGCCCGCCCCATTCAGGCGGGCTGTTTTCACGTCAAAGACGTTAAAGCTTCAAAGCCTTAACGCGATTACATCGCAGCTTTACGTGCTTCTTCAAGCCAGCTATCGAATTTCGCCTGATTTGCCTTGATCCAGGCATCTGCATGACGGTCGATATCCTCGGCCGATTTTTCGCCATCGCGCATGCGAAGGTTCTGGGCCGAGATGTCGTTGGCTGACAGTTCCATGATCGCAAACAGTTTCGCTGCAGCCGGGTTTTCTTCGGCCCATGCCTTGTTGGCGATGATCTGCTGGTTGTTCACCTGGAAGCCATAGTTCGAACCGTCCGGAAGGGCGGTATCGGCTTCCTTGTTTTCACCCGGAAGCGACGAGAACGGAACCTGAAGCCAGGTAACGTCTTTGCCCGGTACGAGAACGCCCGAAACCCAATAAGGGGTCCAAGTGTAATACAGGATCGGCTCGCCAGCCTTATAACGGGTGATGGTATCGGCGATGATCGCCGAGTAGGAACCCTGATTGTGGGCCACCGTGTCGCGCAGGTCATAGGCATCAAGGTGGTGTTCGATCACACCTTCGCAGCCCCAACCCGGGTTGCAGCCCGCAAGATCAGCTTTGCCGTCGCCGTTATTGTCAAAAATCTTGGCGATTTCCGGATCGGACAACTGGCTGATATTGGTGATGTTGTATTCATCAGCTGTTTTCTTGTCGATCAGGTAACCCTGCAATGCGCCCGGTGAATATACACCTTCGCGATAGATTTTCTCGTCACCGCCAGCAGCCTTGTAGAAATCGGCATGCAGCGGGTTCCAGTGATCGGCCAAGAAGGTCGCATCGCCATTGCCGATGGCAACGTGGCCCGCAGCGTATTCGATTTCCTGGATATCATTGACGTTATAGCCCAGCTCTTCAAGCGCCTTCATTACCAGAACGGTCTGGAATGTTTCTTCGGCGATCGAGCTTTTAAGCGGCTGAACTTCAACGCCTTCGCCCGGTTTCATGTTGTCGGCAAAAGCAGTGCCGCTGATCAGAAACGAGCTGGTGACAGCAATGGCTGCACCGGTGGAAAGTTTCTTCAGGATCGTCATTAGCTTCTCCTTGTTGGTTGATTGGAGCAGTTTTCTGCCCTTGTTTTCAAACCGGCGTGCCGGCTATTTCTTGCCCATAAGGGAACGGATAGCTGCGGCCGGGCCGCTTTCGTACCAGTGGCGGGTGCCCTTGCTGCGGCTATCCTGACCAAGCGCCTGCGTCATGCGGTCAAGCACGATGGCCAGAAGGACAATCCCGACACCGCCAACTGTGGCAAGGCCCATGTCAAGGCGACCAATGCCGCGCAAAACCATCTGACCAAGGCCACCAACAGCGATCATCGAGGCGATCACCACCATCGAAAGGGCAAGCATCAGGGTCTGGTTCACACCTGCCATGATTGTCGGCATGGCAAGCGGAAGCTGAACACGGAACAGAAGCTGTTTCGGGCTGGCGCCAAAGGAACGAGCCGCTTCGACCAGATCGCTGGGCACCTGACGGATACCCAGAATAGTCAGGCGGATCAGTGGCGGCAGGGCAAAGATGATGGTCACCACCACGCCCGGAACGTTGCCAATACCAAACAGCATCACGATAGGCACAAGGTAAACAAACGCAGGTGTTGTCTGCATTGCGTCAAGGACGGGGCGTGCCGTATTTGCTGCCCGTTCATTGCGTGCCAGCCAGATACCGGTCGGCAGGCCCAGGACCACGCAGAACAGAACCGATGTGATAACCAATGATAATGTCACCATGGCTTCTGACCAGGCACCGATCAGACCAACGGCAATCATCGAAATCAAAGTACCAATCGCAAGGCGACGACCGGCCAACTGCCACGCAATCAATGACAGGATCAGAATGACAACGATGGCTGGTGTTGCCTGCAACCCGGTTTCGACACCCGATAGGACCGCATCAATCGGCCAGCGGATCGCCTGAAAGACGCTGCGAAAGTTATCGACGACCCATTCCAACCCATGATTGACCCAGATATCAAGTGGAATGACCGCATCCTGAAAAGGATGGAGGATATCAAAATGATGTTCCGGGGCAGGGGCGGCATTCGAAAGCCAGTCTCCTGCCGTGTCAGAAGCGTCACCGCCACCCCATGGATTGGATGCGCCGTTCCGGGCCGCATCGGCGGCACCTGATGTGGTTGCGTCTTTTGCTGCATCTGCCGCGCCGGTATCGGTGGCAGCACCCCACGGATTGCTGTTATCAGCCATTTGCGCCATCTCCTTCGCGGTCGAGAGTCGCCAAAAGATTGGCTCTGTTGATTACGCCAAGATATTTGCCGTTTTCATTGACGACCGGCACGCCGCATGGCGTATGTGCCACGGTTCCGATCAGGTCGGAAAGCTGGGTGTCATGGGAAACGGCTTCGATATCAGGCAGGAAAGCTGCTGAAAGTTTGTCGGCACCTGATTTGATCGCCTGATCGACGCTGTCGACGGAAATGATCCCGTGGAAATCAAGCTTGTCACCAACGATATAGCCATATTCGCGGTCTTCGTTACGCAGGCGGTTAAGGGCTGTTTTAAGGCCAACACCTTCGCGTTCGATCACAGTAACCTGGCGTTTTACGACGATATCCTTGGCCGTAAGAATTGTTGAGACATCAACACCACGGAAGAACGATTTGACATAGTCATTGGCCGGATTGTTGAGGATTTCCTCAGGCGTTCCGACCTGAACGACAATGCCGCCCTCCATGATCGCGATACGGTCACCGATGCGCATCGCTTCATCCAGATCGTGCGAGATGAAGATGATGGTGCGCTTGTGTTCACGTTGCAGGGTTAGAAGTTCGTCCTGCATTTCTGTACGGATCAGCGGATCAAGGGCGGAAAATGCTTCGTCCATCAACATAACGGATGGGTCGTTGGCAAGGGCACGGGCAAGGCCGACGCGCTGCTGCATGCCACCCGAAAGTTCATCGGGGTAGGAATTGGCCTGTGCTTTCAGTCCGACCTGATCAAGCGCATTCAGGGCGCGCTCATGGCGTTCGTTTTCGGCAACACCCGCCAATTCAAGGCCAAATGCTGCATTTTCGACAACGCTCATATGGGGCATCAGTGCAAAGGACTGGAATACCATGGACATGTCCCTGCGGCGTAATTCGCGCAATTCTTCGTCATTCATGGCGGCAATGTCGGTGCCGTCATAAAGAACCTGGCCCGACGTTGGCTCGATCAAACGGTTCAGCAGGCGAACAAGTGTCGATTTTCCAGATCCCGAAAGCCCCATCACAACGAAAATCTCGCCCTGGCGGACGGTGAAGCTGGCGCCGCAAACCCCGACGGTTTGTCCGGTTTTGTCAAAAATTTCGGCTTTGTCGATCCCGTCATTGATCATCTGCATTGCCTGATCAGGACGGTCGCCAAAGACTTTATAAAGGTCCTTTACAACGATTTTATCGGTCATTGGCCCTTGTCATTTGTTGTTGTCGGACAACAAGCGTCGTCGATCCCGGGTTGCGGAAACCACGCGATGTCATCCATTGAAAATGTCATGTCGAGACAGGTGTGATCTTTGCGCCGGATCGCGCCTGCTCCCCCAATTTCGTCACATTCTGTGTTTTGATAGTTACAGATCAAAACATTTGATGTCAAATTATAATGGCGCTAAGTTGGCCCGATAACATGACAGGGAGAACGGCGCGTATGATCACGGATCAGCAGAAAAGAAGAGAGTTTCTCGATGTTCTGGTCGCGCTGAGGCAGATCATTCGTGCAACCGATCTGCATTCAAAACATGTGATGAAGGTTTGTGGTCTTACTGTTCCGCAGCTTGTCGTGCTTCTGGCAATCGAAGAATTGGGGGCGGTGACGGTCAAGGAAATCTCGCGGCATGTCTCGCTTAGTCAGGCAACCGTTACGACGATCCTGAACCGGCTTGAAGATCGCGGTTTTATCGAGCGGGCTCGCAACGCGGATGACAAGAGGGTGGTCAATAGTCGCCTTACCGACAAGGGGCTTGCCGTACTGAGCGATACGCCACCGCTGATGGACGGTGAATTCATGCAGCGCTATGAAATGCTTGATATGAACGAACGCAGTCGCATTCTGACCTCATTGCAGCATGTTGCCCGCCTGATGGATACCGAAGAAGTCGACCCCAGGCCGCCGACCGGATACGACCGGTTTTCCGTGGACTAGAATGGGGCAATCCGGATTGCCTCGATTGTTTCCACCCCTAACCAATTTTGAAGGCGCAGCAAAAAGGGGCAGATCGAAATCTGCCCCGTGATCAACATTTGCAAGACCGCATTGCGATCAGGTTGATACCTGCTTTAAAGCGCGGCCTCAACCCGCTCTGCCACTTTCTCCGGCACCCAGGCTTTCCAAACGTCCGGCTTTTCTTTCAGGAAATAAAGTGCTGCATCTTCGGGCTTTTCTTCGTTTTCCTGCATATAGGCCAGCATTTCCGAAACCATGGCGTTGCTGGTTTCATAATGCGTCAGGAATTCGATCAGTTTGGGCGCTGATTTCATGAATTCCGTATTAACCCCGACCGTAACCGTGCTTTCGGGATAGGCCGTGGCTTTTTTCGGGTTTGGATCTGTTTTCAGCTTGTCGAAGATCGACTGATCATAGGCCGGTTCTTCAAGGCGATAGCTGTCATAAAGACCCATCACCCATGTCGGCCCCCAATAGTAATAAAGTGCTGGCTCGCCACGCTTGTGCGCAGAGGCGATTGCCGCAGAAAGCGCTGCACCGGTGCCCGGGCGGAAGTTGGTGAAGCTGTCATCAAGGCCATAGGCCACGAGTTTCGCCGAATTGACCTTTTCGCAAACCCAGCCCGCCGGGCAATTGTAAAAGCGGCCTTTGTCCGGTTCTTCGGCGTCTTCGAACAGTTTGGCGTATTTGGGCAGATCATCGACCGACTTTAGATCGGGCGCCATCGGCTCGATCCCGCGTTCCTTATCGCCTTCGATCACATAACGCGGCACGAACCAGCCTTCGACCGCATCATCGAAATTCACCCCGATTTGGGTAACATTTCCGGCGGCCTCTGCCTTTTTCCATGCGTCTGCCACGTTATCGCGCCAGATTTCCATGACAACGTCGATGTCGCCTTTACCCGCACCGGTCAAAAGCGGAATCACATCACCGGGCAGGGCGTCGGTCTGGCAGCCATAACCCTTTTCAATGATAAAGCGCGCGACAGCATTGTGGAAAAGCGCACTGTCATAATTCAGCCCGGCGAACATCACCGGGCGATCAATCTCGCAACTGGCATCCTGTGCCTGTGCGCTTGTGAAACTGGAAAATGCAAGGCCAGCGGCCATAAGCATTGCGGCTCCGGTAGGCAGGATGTTCATCATTTTTCCCTTTGACTATCTTCTACGGTCCGGAAGCGCATCAAATGCAATGTCCGACGGTTGGATGCCGTCATGTCACCAGTGGTTGTTCATTTGGTTCCCTGACTGGACTTTGCCCCTGATACAGGTAGGTCAAAGTTTAACCTCGGGCCCAAAGATGACGCAACCCTGCTTGCCGACATTTGCCGGACTTGTGATGAGCCATGATGGGTTGCAGTCTAAAACACTCCTCCTGACAACGATGTCAGGAGATGTCAGTGTATTTACGATTGCGGGGGTGGAATTTTGACCGGAAGTTCGTGAAACTTTCCTGTGGCATGTTTATGCTGCGCCAAACGCATTTTTACCGGGGGCACCATGACGCATGACAGTCTGTTTGTTTTTGATATCGAAACCGTTCCCGATATCGATGTTCTGCCACAATTGACCGGCGAAACCGCACCTGATCCGGCAACAGGTCGCGAGATGCTCGAAAAATATCATCTAGATATCACCGATGGTCGAAACGGTTTCCCGCGCCAACCATTTCACAAGGTTGTCGCGATCAGTTTCCTGCGCGCCGCGATCCAGCGCGACGGAAATCTTGAAACTTACGAGATCGAAGAACTGCGTTCCGGTGGTGATCTGATCAGCGAGGAAAAGGACCTTGTGAACGGTTTCTTTGCCTATTGCGGTAAACTTTATCCTAGGCTTGTCAGTTTCAATGGTCGCGGGTTCGATCTGCCGGTTTTGAAATATCGCGCGATGAAGCATGGGGTGAGTGCGCGGTGGTTACACCAATCCGCCAACAAGTGGGAAAATTATACGTCGCGTTATGCGCCAAACTGGCATTGCGACCTTGCCGAAGTTCTTTCCGACTACGGTGCATCCGCAAGAACCAAAATGAACGAGGTCTGTGCCGCCCTTGATCTTCCGGGCAAGACCGGCGTTGATGGTAGCAAAGTTTCGGACATGTATGACAATGGCGAGATTGAAGGCATTCGTCGTTACTGCGAAACGGATGTTCTCAACACCTATCTTCTTTATCTTCGCTATGTTCTCCACACCGGATTAAGCGACCATGACGGTTATAATCACGCCATCAATCTGACCGTCGCATGGCTTGAGGAACGGGCAGGGGATATCCCGGCTTATCAGGAATTCCTCGACGCCTGGCGGGCTTCAAGCGCCGGATCATTCAATCTGCTTTAAGATATCCCGGTTTCGGTAAAGTGAAACGTTTCACACCGACGGGATCGTTTTGTGTGATCTGTATTGAATTGCGAATCATTTGCGATTAGTGCTGATGCCTGGTTGCAAGTGACTTGCAAACGCATGTCGTGGTGAAAAGATTTCAAGGGAAACGTTTCGATGGATATCAGGAGAATCATCTGTGGCACGGTGTTGGGTGCTGCCGCCGTTACGGCTTCGGCCGCCTCTGCACAGGAAGTGAATGTCTACTCCCTGCGCCAGCCTTTCCTTGTTGAGCCCCTGTTCGAGAGCTTCACCAAGGAAACCGGAGTTAAGGTCAATGTGATCTTCGCGGAAAAAGGTCTGGTTGAGCGGATCAAGCAGGAAGGTGCAAACAGCCCGGCGGATGTCCTGATGACCGTCGATATCAGCCGCATCAAGGAAGCCGTCGATGCCGGTGTCACCGACGCCGTCAATAGTGATGTTCTGGAAGCAAATATTCCGGCCCACTTGCGCGATGAAAACGATCAGTGGTTCGCGCTGACCCAGCGTGGTCGCGCTCTTTATGCATCGAAAGACCGTGTGACCGAGGGCGAAATTGCCACATACGAAGATCTTGCCGATCCGAAATGGAAGGGCCGCGTTTGTACCCGTTCTGGTACGCATGATTACAATATCGCGCTGGTTTCTTCGATGATTGCGCATCACGGCACAGAAGAAGCCAAAACATGGCTCGAAGGGTTGAAAGCAAACCTTGCACGCAAGCCACAGGGCAATGATCGTGGTCAGGTCAAGGCGATCAAGGAAGGCGAATGCGATGTCGCGATTGCCAATACCTATTACTACGGCAAGATGCTTGATGACCCGGAACAGCGCGCATGGGCGGAATCGGTAAATATTATCTTCCCCAATCAGAATGACCGCGGCATGTCGATGAACATTTCCGGCATGACCCTGATCAAAGGTGCCCCGAACAAGGAAAACGCCGTCAAGTTGATGGAATTCCTTTCGGGTGACGAGGCACAGAAAATCTATGCCGAAGTGAATTACGAATATCCGGTCAAGCCGGGTGTTGAATGGTCCGACTATGTGAAGTCGTGGGGCACGTTCAAGGCTGATGAGCTGCCGTTGTCTGAAATTGCGCGTCTGCGTGCGGATGCCGTACGCATGATCGATGAAGTGGGATACAACGAATAAACGAATTTTCGTTTTTCGAATCATTCCGGAAAGGGGCGGTAACCATTACCGTCCCTTTTTTTATGTCTGTAAACCCGGCAATTCCGCGGCGCAAACCGACATGGACAAGGCGGTTATGTTCTATTGGCTCTTGCAAAACAGGGTAGCAGCCCTTTAATTTCCCCGACAGCGAGTACAAATCATTCTTACTTGCCCCATCGCTTTGCGACCATTTCAGGAGATTCAAGATGACTTCACTGCGCAACAAGGTCTTTGGCATTATGGGCGCGGTGGTCGGATTGACGGCATTTCAAGCGAATGCTGCCGAGGAGGTGAATGTATATTCGCTTCGCCAGCCTTTCCTGATTGAACCGATGTTCAAACAATTCACTCAGGAAACCGGCATCCGGGTCAATACGCTGTTTTCGCAAAGCGGTCTGGTCGAACGTATCAAACATGAAGGCCGCAACAGTCCGGCCGATCTTTTGCTGACGGTTGATATCGGGCGCATCCAGGATGCTGTTGATGCCGATATCGCAACACCGCTTCAAAGCGATGTGATCGATGCCAATATCCCCGAACAATTCCGTGATCAGGACCATCTGTGGGTTGGTCTGACCACTCGTGCACGTGTTCTTTATACGTCGCTTGATCGTGTGAAGCCCGACGCCATTTCGACATACGAAGAACTTGCCGATCCGGAATGGAAGGGGCGCATTTGTGTCCGTTCTGGAATGCATGTTTACAATATCGCATTGGTGGCCTCGATGATTGCCCATCATGGCGAGGAATACACAAAAACCTGGCTTCAGGGACTGAAAGACAATCTTGCGCGCAAACCGCAAGGGGCCGATATCGACCAGATCGAGGCCGTATCGCAGGGTGTTTGTGATCTGGCAATCGGCAATTCCTATTATTATGGCAAGATGCTTGATGATCCGAACAAAGCCGATGCCGCCAAGGATGTCCGGATTGTTTTCCCCAATCAGGGTGACCGCGGTACGCATGTGAATATTTCGGGTGTTGCGCTGATCAAGAATGCACCCAACAAGGAAAATGCGATCAAGCTGGTCGAATTCCTCTCGGGGGACGAAGCACAGCATATGTATGCGGACGTCAATTTTGAATACCCGGTCAAGCCGGGGGTGGCATGGTCGGAAATGGTCCGTTCTTGGGGAACTTTCAAATCCGACACGCTGCCGCTTAACGAAGTTGCCAACAATCGTGGCACCGCCATTCGTCTGATCGACGAAGTCGGCTTTAACGAATAGGGCATTCTTCGCGTGAACAATTCCTGTCAGACCAAAGATGATCGCGATATCCGACCGTCGGCCGTGACCGAAACGCTTGATCCGTTGCGCGAACGGTCACTTGGAACCTCGATGCGATGGTTGCCGCGCGGCCAATCAGGTCTTTGGTTGGCCGGGGCGTTCATTATAGCGCTTCTTGTGGCGACGCCGTTGATTGCGGTTGTCTATCTGGCACTGTTCCCTACCGAAAATATATGGCCGCATCTGGCATCAACCATGTTGCCCCGATACCTTAAAAACACAGGCATTCTGATGCTGGGCGTCGGTGTTGGTGTAACATTGATCGGTGTGTCGGCGGCATGGGTCGTAACGATGTGCCGCCTGCCGGGCAAACGGTTCTTTGAGTGGGCAATGCTGCTGCCGATGGCGGTTCCGGCCTACATCGTTGCTTATGTTTATACCGATCTGCTGGAATATGCCGGGCCGTTTCAGCGTCTGTTGCGCGAAATTTTTGGCTGGCAATCGGCGCGCGATTACTGGTTCCCCGATATCCGGACCAAGGGCGGGGCAATTCTGGTGCTCAGCCTGACGCTGTATCCTTATGTTTACATGCTGGCCCGGGCTGCCTTTTTGGCGCAATCGGTCTGTGTCCTTGAAGCTGCGCGCGTTCTTGGGCGTTCGGCGTGGAATTCGTTTGTGACGGTGGCCTTGCCATTGGCGCGGCCTGCCATCGTGGTTGGGGTGGTCATTGCGTTGATGGAAACGCTGAATGATTTCGGCACCATCGATTTCTTTGCGGTTCATACCCTGACCGCCGGTATTTTCAATGTCTGGCTTGGTATGGGAAATGCCGGTGGGGCGGCGCAGATTGCGCTGACCATGCTTGCGGTTGTGATTGTCCTGATCGTAGCCGAACGCTATTCGCGTCGTCGCCAGCGCTTCCACGACACAACCAATCGTTTTCAGGAATTACCGGGCTACGAGCTTGGCCCGGTCGCCAAGTTCTTTGCACTTGCGGTTTGTGTTCTGCCGATTGTGCTGGGTTTCGTGATCCCGTCGCTGGTGCTGATCTATTATTCCGTTGGCTATTTTGACCAAAGCTGGACATCGGACTTCTTTGAATATGCGGGCAACAGCCTTCTGGTTGCTGGTCTTGCAACCTTTGTTGCGGTCGGATGTGCTGTGTTTCTGGGATATGCCCTGCGGCTTTTCCCGCAGCCGCTTTTGCGGTTCTGTATCCGCATGGCGTCTGTTGGCTATGCCGTGCCGGGGGCAGTTCTTGCAATCGGGGTTCTGATTCCATTCGCAAGGTTTGATAATGCGGTTGACGCCGTGATGCGTGAAACATTCGGGATTTCAACCGGTCTGCTTCTAAGCGGTACGGTCTTTGCCATCGTGTTTGCCTATGCCGTGCGGTTTATGGCTGTTTCTTATGGTTCGATCGAGGCCGCCCTTGGCAAGGTCCGGCCAAGTATGGATGACGCCGCCCGGACATTGGGGGAAAGCCCGTGGGGCACGTTGAAACGTATTCATTTCCCGATGGTGCGTGGCGGTATTCTTGCCGCCGCGGTTCTGGTCTTTGTTGATGCGATGAAAGAACTTCCGGCGACACTGATCCTGCGGCCGTTCAATTTTGAAACGCTGGCAACGCATGTCTATCAGTTTGCCAAGGACGAAATGATCGAGCAAGCCGCACTCGGTGCCTTGACCATCGTCATTGTCGGCGTCGTGCCGGTGGTTATGCTCAGTCGTGCAATTTCTCGGTCCCGCCCCGGGCATGGCAGTGCATCTTCGCGCCATTGACGTTCCTGTTCCGGCGGACCACTATCGCTGCTATATGATCCCGATAAATTCGACAGGCTGCCGATGACCACGTCGCAAAAAAATCCTGCCAAGACCGACCTTTGCCATCAACCGGGCCTGACCCGGTTGGAAGATGCACTGCGTATTGCGTTTAACGACGTGGCTGTTCGCGCCCCGGTGATTGAGGCACCACTTTCTGATTGTTATGGCGCAATCCTGCGCAAGGATATCGTTGCCAGGGTCGATGTTCCGTCTGCTGATAATTCGGCGATGGACGGATATGCATTTTGTCATGCCGATTTGCAGGAATTTGTCGGGGCGTCGGATGCACAAATCATTGTGGGCGGCGTATCACTGGCAGGTCATCCTTTTGCCGGAGAAATCCCGCGCGGGCAGGCAATCCGCATTGCGACCGGGGCCTCTATTCCTGATGGTGCGGATTGCATCATCATTCAGGAAAATATCACGGCCAATGCCGATGAAACGCTTTTGACAATCCCGCAGGACGTGATCGCCAAAACCCGTCTGCATCAACATATTCGTCAGCGCGGTGAAGATGTTGCAACCGGTATGGTTGTCCTGCCAGCCGGTAAACGTCTGCGCCCACAGGATATCGCAGTCGCGGCCGGGCAGGGGTATCAGTCCCTGCCGGTTTCCAGACCATTATCAGTTGCCGTTTTCTCGACCGGGGATGAACTGGCAAGGCCGGGCGATCCACTTCCAGCCGGTGGCGTCTACGATTCCAACCGGTTTGCCATGATCGGTATGCTGCGCGCTTGCGGGTGCAGGGTAACCGATCTCGGTCTTCTGGCTGATGATTTCGACGTTCTGAAAACGGCCTTGAAGGATGCGGCTCAAACCCATGATGTCATCATGACGTCGGGTGGGGTTTCGGTTGGCAAGGCCGATCTGCTTAAACCCGTCGTGGATAGCCTTGGCGAAATTCAGGCGTGGAAACTGGCAATCAAACCCGGAAAGCCCTTGATGCGAGGCCGTATTGGGGATTGTGTGGTTATTGGTTTGCCTGGCAATCCTGTTTCGGTGATGGTGTCAGGCCTGCTTTATGCCGTGCCATTGCTTTTGCATATGATGGGGGCTGCTGATCAGGTTTGTGTCCCCGTGCGATTGCCCGCAACTGCCGGATTTGATTTCAGTCGTGGTACCGGGCGCCGTGAATGGTTGCGTGCCCGTCTTGTGCAGGATGATGATGGTCAATGGGTTGCCATACCTTATCATTCGGCAAGTTCCGGTATGTTATCCTCGATGGTGTGGGCAGAAGGCCTGATTGAAATCGCCGAGGATTGCGGACAGGTTAAAAAGGGTGATCGCGTGCTTTATTTGCCCTTCGGTGGTTTGCAGGCGTTTTAAAAACTGATCCAGATCATGGATTTGCTGCCTTTTTTCGCAGATGTATAACAAAACAACGGATTAAGGGTGGAAAGCAGATGACTGTATCAGTTACTTTTTGCGGGGCTGCGGGTGGCGTTACCGGTTCGTGTTATCTGCTGCGTACCGACGGTGGTGATATCATTGTCGATTGCGGCATGTTTCAGGGCAGCAAGACGGTTCGCGAACTGAACTATGGAGCTTTTCCGTTCAAGGCTGCGGATATTCGTAGCGTGCTTCTGACCCATGCGCATATTGATCATTCCGGGTTGCTTCCCAAACTGGTGAAGGCCGGTTTTAACGGGCCGATCTACGCGACCGAACCCACCTGCGATCTTCTGACCTACATGCTGCCTGATTCCGGCTATATTCAGGAAACCGAGGTCGAACGTCTTAATCGCCGCAATGTCCGGCGTGGCCGCCCGGAAGTCACCCCGATCTATACCCGCGAAGACGCGGAAAAGACCCTCAAACGTTTGCAGCCTGTCGACTATCATGAATGGCGCGAAGTTTTACCGGGTTTGCGGGCACGCTACTGGGATGCAGGGCATCTTTTGGGATCGGCCTCGATCGAGGTCGAAGTGGATGACGAGGCACCGGACGGCGAACCGCGCACCTTGCGGTTGCTGTTTTCAGGTGATATCGGCACGGGAGAGGCGGTGTTTAACGATGCCCCCGAAGGCCCGAAAAACATCGATTATCTGTTTGTTGAATCGACCTATGGTGATCGTAACCGTCCTGAAGTCAGCGACGCCGAACGTCGTGAAATGCTTGCCGTGGAAGTTCGCGCTGCCATTCAGGCTGGCGGTAACCTTGTCATACCAAGTTTTGCGGTTGCCCGAACGCAGGAATTGCTGGTTGATCTGGCAACCCTGTTTAACCGTGGAAAGCTGCCCAAGGCGGATGTTTTCGTCGATAGCCCGCTGGCTCAGCGCGCGACCGAGGTTTTTGCCAAACATCTGTCTCATGACGATGCTCGTGGCTTGGCGCATCCCAATTTCCATATGGTGCCCGATGCCGAAGCCAGCATGCAACTGGCACGGGTTAAAAGCGGGGCGATCATTTTATCGGCAAGCGGCATGTGCGATGCCGGGCGTATTCGGTATCATCTGAAAAACAATCTGTGGCGTCCTGAATCTACGGTGTTGATGGTTGGTTTCCAGGCTGCCGGCTCGCTTGGTCGTGTGTTGCAGGGCGGGGCAAAACACGTCCGCATTCACGGTGACGAGATTGATGTCCGTGCCCGGATCAGAACGCTTGATATCTATTCCGGTCATGCCGATCAGGACATGCTTCTGCGCTGGACAAAAGAACGTATGCCGGTATCGCGGCGTATTTTCCTGACCCATGGTGAAGATGGCGCACGTGCCGGTTTGCAGCAGGCGATGATTAATGCCGGTATCGAAGAAAGCAAAATCGCTCTTCCGATGCTTGATGACACCGTTATGCTCAAACGCGGGCAGGCAAAACAGGCCGAATTCAAACCGCGCCTGCCGGCTGGCGAAATGTCCCGGGACGACTGGCATAACCTCTATGCCCATAGTGTTACAGAGCTTTCGGAAAAGCTTCGTGCACTCGACAGCAACGAAAAACGCGAGGCCCTGCTCGAAAAAGTCTTGCAAGATATCGCATCGGCGTGAGAGCAATAGCCCGATGGCAGGTTTTAAATACCGTAAAATACGGAAATACTTGCCAACGGGCGATATCGTGTCACCCTATATCGGGTTGAGAAGGTATCGAAGGACACTACGAGAGCGGGCGGATATATGTCGATCGTGGGGAATACCGGCTATCGTGTTCTGATCTATAGCCACGATACATTCGGCTTGGGCCATCTGCGCCGCTGCCGAACCATTGCGCATGCGCTTGTTTCGCGTCGGGACGATGTATCTGTGCTGATCCTTTCTGGATCGCCGATCATTGGCAGTTTCGAATTTCGTTCACGAGTCGACTTTGTGCGCATTCCGGGCGTGATCAAGCTCTCGAATGGTGAATACACGTCACTTAACCTGAATATTGATGTCGATCAGACCCTGGCGATGCGTGAATCCATCATTCAGCATACCGCTGACGTGTTTAACCCTGATCTGTTCATCGTCGACAAGGAGCCGCTTGGTTTGCGCGGGGAAGTTGAATCGACACTTCAAATGCTTCGCCATCGCCGCACGCGCCTTGTCATGGGCTTGCGCGATGTGATGGATGACCCGGTTAATCTGCGCGAAGAATGGGACCGCAAAAAATGCGTTCCGGCCCTTGCCGATCTTTACGATGAAATCTGGGTCTATGGCCTCAAGGACATCTGCAATCCGCTTGAAGGTATCGATTTGCCTCCGGGTGTCGAAGAAAAAATGACCTATACCGGCTATCTGCCGCGTACAGCCACCCGCAAACCAACCCCGGAACATGGCGCGCTTGGTCTTGAGGAACCCTATTACCTTGTCACCACCGGTGGCGGTGGTGATGGGGTTAATCTGGTCGATTGGGTGATCAGTGCCTATGAAGCCGACCCTGACATTCCGGTTCCGTCGCTTGTTGTGCTGGGCCCGTTCATGGCACCAAATGATCAGCAGGCGTTCATGGAACGCGCCGAAAAGATCGATAAGCTCTCGGTCATCACCTTTGATGCCAATGTTGAAATGTTGATGGATCGGTCCGCTGGCGTGATTGCGATGGGCGGATACAATACCTTCTGCGAAATTCTGTCTTTTGACAAACCGGCAATCATTGTGCCGCGAACCGTTCCGCGGCTTGAACAATATGTCCGCGCATCGGCGGCCGAAAAGCTTGGTCTGGTCAAGATGCTGACCGAGGACGGTGGTCGTCCGCCGATGCAAATGGCCGAGGCCCTTCGCAGTCTGATTGATCAGCCAAAGCCGTCGCATGTGACCGTGCCAAACCTGATGGGCGGCCTTGATAGTGTTGGCGATCAGGTTGAACGCTGGCTGCCGCCGCAGCTTGCTGCCGAGTAAGATTTTCCGGGATAACAACAGATGACATGCGACAAGCTTGCAATCGTGGTGAAAGGTTATCCACGATTGTCGGAAACCTTTATTGCCCAGGAAATACTTGGTATTCAGCAGGCAGGTATTCCTTATCGCATTGTATCCCTGCGTCATCCGACCGATAAAAAACGCCATCCGATCCACGAACGGATCATGGCTGAAATCGATTACCTGCCAGAATATGTTTATCAGGAACCGATGCGCGTGTTTCGCGGCTGGTTAAAGGCGCGCAAAATGCCGGGATATCGTCGGGCCAGAAACATCTGGTGGCAGGACTATCGCCGGGATCGTACACCTAACCGTGCGCGTCGTTTTGCCCAGGCGCTGGTCATGGCGGCGGAGCTGCCGAACGATATCACACGCATCTATGCGCATTTCCTGCACACCCCGGCATCGGTTGCGCGATATGCCGCGATAGTTCGCGGTCTTCCATGGTGTTGTTCGGCGCATGCCAAGGATATCTACACCAGCGAAGATTGGGACATGCGCGAAAAGCTGGCTGATATGGATTGGCTGGTGACCTGCACGAAGGCAAATGTCGATCATCTGCAAAAGCTTGCCGATGATCCGGCCAAAGTGAATTTGCTTTATCATGGATTGGATTTTTCACGGTTCCCCGAAGAACTGCCCGATCGGTCCCCCCGTGACGGGCGTGATGACAATAACCGGGTGACAATCCTGTCGGTTGGTCGGCTGGTTGGCAAAAAGGGTTATGATGACCTTTTACGAGCACTTGCCGACTTGCCAAAAGATCTGCATTGGCGGTTTGTTCATATTGGTGGCGGCAATGGCGATAAATATAAATCGCTCGCAGCGGACCTTGGAATTGCCAATAATTGCGACTGGCAAGGGCCGCGTGACCAGAAGGAAGTGATTGCAGCCTGTCAGTCTGCTGATCTGTTCGTGCTGGCAAGCCGGGTGGAAAAGGATGGTGATCGTGACGGATTGCCCAATGTTCTGATGGAAGCCCAGCTTTGCGGGCTTGCAGCGGTTTCGACCGCAATTTCAGCAATACCGGAACTGATCACGGATGGCCTGAATGGCAAACTTGTTCCCGAACGTGATCCAAAGTTACTGTCCCTGGCAATGGCGGAACTGATAAGTAATCCGACTTTGCGCGACCAGATGGGGCGCAAAGGCAATGAAATCGTCCGACGCGAATTCTCGTTCTATACCGGGATGAAAGAACTGGCGCGTCGATTTGGCGCTGATCGGGCTTTCGATACAAGCACATTAGAACAACCGGCGGCGGAGTAGGGGGACGGCAAACGTGCAGATCGCCTTTTATGCACCGTTAAAGCCGATTGATCATCCGACACCATCAGGTGATCGCCTGATGGCGCGCCTTCTGTGTGACGCGCTTTCGCAAGCCGGACATAAAGTTGATATCGCATCTCGTCTGCGCAGCAGGGTTGGCGATGGCAATATCCTGCGTCAGGCGCAAATTGCCGAACTGGCGTCAAAGCTGACCGCGCGGCTGTTGCGGCAGTATCAGAATGGCAAACGCAAGCGCCCCGATATCTGGTTTACCTATCATCTATACTACAAGGCCCCGGACTGGATTGGCCCGGTGATCGCGAATGTCCTTGGCATTCCCTATGTCGTGGCCGAGGCATCCTTTGCCCCCAAACGCGCAACCGGTGCCTGGGCGCAAAGCCACACAGCCGTTGAACATGCCTTGCGATGTGCCAGTGCGGTGTTTTCACTTAATCATGCGGATATGGAATGTCTTGCGCCAATATGCGGTCAGGATCGGCTGCATTATCTGCCACCCTTTACCCATACCGAAAACTGGCATGCTGCTGATCGTGGCCAAATTGATCTGGATAAATCGGTTCAGTTGGTAACAACCGCCATGATGCGACCGGGCGACAAGCTGAAATCTTACGAATTGCTGGCAAACGCACTCGGCAGGCTCAATGCGCGGAATGTGACGAACTGGCATCTGACGGTGATCGGCGATGGTCCCGCACGCGCGGATGTCGAGACAGCCTTTGAACGCCACGCAATCAAATACGATCAACTTGATTTCGCCGGTCTTTGCGATGCCGATCATATGCGCATTCTTTTGGCGCGATCTGACATGTTTGTATGGCCGGCGATCAACGAGGCCTATGGTATGGCAATACTTGAAGCACAGGCGGCAGCATTACCTGTTCTGGCAGGCGACTGTGGCGGTGTTTCGGGCATTGTAGCGGATGGCAAAACCGGATGGCTGGTGCCGGTTGGGGATGTTGATGCCTTTGCCGACAAACTTGCCGAATGCTTGGCATCGGATCGGTACAGCATATTGCACGATATCGGGCAGTCGGCCGCGCAGAAAGCCGAACAGATGCATACCGTCACCGCCGCCGCCCAAAAGCTTGATACTGTCCTGAGTGGCGTGATGGAAAGTCACATGAAACGGAAACAGGGATGAGAAACTTTCATTTTGCCCTGTTGCGACATGGGATTACCGCGTGGAACACGGAAAAACGTATCCAGGGCCAAAGCGATATATCGTTGCTTCCCGAAACCATTGATGAGTATGGCCGCCTGCAATTACCGGAAAAATGGCGCAAAGTTCCTTGGCGTGTCAGTCCGCTGATCCGGACAATTCAAACAGCCGTTAGCCTTTCGATTGAGGGTGTTGCACCTGACGAACATTGGATTGAAATGAACTGGGGCGATTGGGAAGGTAAAAAACTTTCCGACTTGCGCCGCCAACTCGGCCCCCGAATGCAGGAAAATGAAGACCGTGGTTGGGACTTCCGCCCGGAAGGCGGCGAAAGCCCGCGTGAAGTTCTTTCCCGGGTCGAGGCCGCCTTGGCCGGGCATCGTGACGGTGATTTTGGCGTCGTAACCCACAAGGGTGTTATTCGTGCGGTCTATGCTGCGGCAAGTGGCTGGGACATGATGGGAAAAATCCCTGACAGGCTTGATTGGAAAAGCATTCATGTCTTTTCATGGTCTTCGGATGACGGGCTTGGCGTCGTTGATCTTAATTGCCGTCTGCTTGAACGGGGCGGAACAACCTCATGACTGACATCCTTGTGTATGTTCAGCATTTGCTTGGTATTGGACATGTGCGTCGCATCGCCCTGATCAATGCGGAACTGAAAAAGCTCGGCATCAAGACAACCGTTATCACCGGTGGTATCCCCGATGCCGCACTGGATTTCGGAAGCGATAATGTGATCCAGCTGCCACCTTGCCGAACCGCAGATAGCGGTTTTTCCGGATTGGTCGACGAGGCAGGCAATCCGGTTGATGAGGCATGGAAACAGGCGCGAAAACAGGCATTGCTTGATGCGTTCAAATCCGTGGCACCCAAGCTTTTGATGATCGAAATGTTCCCGTTTGGCCGCCGGGCCTTCCGGTTCGAATTACTGCCGCTGCTGGAACGGGCTGGGCAGGCGGGGATTCCCCGTATCTGTTCCGTTCGTGACCTTCTGGTTCGCAAAGCAGACCCGTTAAAAGAAGTCTGGATGCGCGATATTGCACGCAGTCATTTTGACCACGTGCTGGTTCACGGTGATCCGATGCTTTTTGGTTTCGAGCGTAGCTTCCCGTTTGCAAGCGATATTGCTGATATGATCGAATATACTGGTTATGTTGCGCCCAAAGCTGAGTTCGTCGGCGGCGAACGACAAGGTGTTCTTGTTTCTGCTGGTGGTGGTGCGGTCGGGGCTGCGCTGATTGAAGCTGCAATCACTGCGCGTCCGCTTTCAAGCCGGTTTGCCGATCAGCCATGGGATATTGTCTCAGGGCCGCATTTCCCGACCAACACATTCCATCGCCTTGCGCAAAACCTGCCGACCGGGGTCACGTTGCATCGCTTTTTGCCTGATTTCCGCGCACGGATGGCACATGCCTGTGTTTCCGTCTCGCAGGCAGGCTATAATACCTTGATGGATGTTCTGGCGACGGGGACCGCGTCGGTAATGGTTCCATTCGCCGATGGTGGTGAAAGCGAACAAAGTGAGCGCGCTGCTATTTTAGCGGGAAAGAAAGTGCTGTCGTTGCTTGATCCCGATGATTTAAGTCCGCAATCCTTGGCAAATCAAATAGATCGGGCGAAAAATCCTGTTAAATTAGATATATCTCTGGACGGGGCAGGGATAACTGCGGCTAAACTCGCAGAAAGAATAAGAGGGAAGGCATGAGTAGCTGGGATCAACTTCGCGCAGAGCTGGATTTGTGGCAGTCCGAAGAATGGATTGCCACGATGTGGTGGCGCGACGATGACGCAGTTGCCGTTACATCGGCACTTGAAACGTTGCTTGCCTTCGAACAGGATTATCGCGTTCCCTTGGCCCTTGCGGTGATTCCGGCTGATCTTGAACATGATCTGGTGCTGCGTCTGGCAGAAACACTTGATACCCGTGTTTTCCAGCATGGCTGGTCCCATACCAATCATATGCCTGCTGGCCGAAAAAAGCAGGAACTTGACGATGTTCGCGATATTGGTGCGGTCGTTGCCGATATCCGCCGCGGCTTTGATATCCTGTCATCCCAGTTTGGCAATCGTTTCCTGCCGGTTATGGTGCCACCATGGAACCGCATTGCCGATGACGTCATGCGGGCTTTGCCATCGCTTGGCCTGCGCGGCATCAGCACGTTTAATGCGAGACCGGATGCATATCCCGTTTCCGGCCTTCTGATGGTCAATACCCATGTTGATGTTATTGACTGGCGCGGTACCCGTGGCTTTGCCGGCGAAGACCAATGCATTACGGCGATGATTGCGCATTTGTCGGCCCGCCGAACCGGGCTGGTTGACGCCGCCGAGCCCACAGGGCTTCTGACGCATCATCTGGTTCATGACGACACCACAACACGATTTCTTGAAAACCTGTTTTCGTTTGAGCACGCAGCGCTCAAATGGTTGCGAATTCCCGGAGTTTTCCCATGGCAATAAGCCCTATCGAAGAAACCGGCGGTGTCGAAACAGTCGATCCGGTCAAGCCTGCCGGTGTGCGTGATCGTGATGTTCAGATCATGGGATATCCGCCGCGGCTTATGGCACCTGATATGGCGAAATCGGTTGCCGGATTGCTGATTTGCGGTGTCATTGCCCTGATTCCCGAAATGCTGCCGATTATTCAGTGGACGGCAGCCGGGCTGGCGCTTTTGTTCATTCTTTATTTTGCCCGCACATTAATGCGGTTTCAGTCAAAGATTTATGTTTCGGAATATGGTATCCGGATCAGCAACTTGCGCGGCGGAACCGCATTTGCGTGGTCGGAACTTTCCAAATTCCGTTTGCGTTATTTCTCTACCCGTCGCGATGGCAGGAAAGGCTGGTTTGAACTGACCCTCCAGGCCGGGGATGCGAAAATCGTCACAGAATCAACATTGGACGGTTTTGATGATCTGCTTGAAATTGCGCGGGATTGGGCCAAAGATAACCAGTTACTGGTCGACGATATAACAAGAACCAATCTGATGCGTATGGACGAGGCCGAAACAATGGTCCAGGCAGCCGCATCAAGTCGGGCAGGCGGCATTGGCGAGGGAAGATGACCGATATTCTGCGTATCCGCGATTTGAAAGTCGAATTCGTTTTGCCGCATATGCGGGTCAAGGCGGTCGAAAATGTCAGTTTTCGCATTGGTGCGCAGGAAACCGTCGCCCTTGTCGGAGAATCCGGTTCTGGCAAAACCACCATTTCACAGGCGATCATGGGGTTGTTGCCCAAATCGGCACAGATCACCAACGGATCAATTGTTTTTGCCGATCCGAAAAAGCCGGGAACCCGCGTTGATATTGCGATGCTGGATCGCTCGGGTGCTGAAATGCGTTCCATTCGCGGTGGCCGTATTTCCATGATTTTTCAGGAGCCGATGAGCTCCCTGTCACCTCTTCATACCATCGGTGATCAGATTTGCGAGGCCGTGCGCCTCCATCGCAAGGTCGGCTCCAGCGAGGCCAAAGAGCTTGCCAGTGACATGCTGGGACTTGTCGGTTTTCCCAATCCCAAAAGATCCTTAAAGACATATCCGTTCGAGCTTTCAGGTGGTTTGCGCCAACGTGCGATGATTGCCATGGCAATGGTTTGCCGGCCGGCACTGCTGGTTGCGGACGAACCGACAACGGCACTTGATGTGACGATACAGGCCCAGACACTTCGTTTGATCAAGGATATGCAGGCCGAATTGCAAATGTCCGTACTGCTGATCACCCATGATCTTGGGGTGGTGGCCAACATGGCGGACCGCATGGTCGTGGTTTATGATGGCCGTGTTGTCGAAAGCGGTCTGACCCATGATGTGTTCGTCAATCCCGGTCACCTCTATACACAGTCGTTGCTGGCTGCGGTTCCGCATTTCGATATGGGACCTGACGAACGTTTGCGTCCCCTGCGTGAAATCAAGCCGAAGGTCGATAGTCTGCTGACTTTCTGCGGCGACAAAGACACATCTGAGCAAGGCGGGGATGTTCCGCCGTCGCTAGCATTGCATCCGGCAATGGCAAGCGAGCCGGTTCTGGCTGTGCGCCACCTTTACAAAAGTTTTGCGGTGCGCAAAGGCAACTGGCTAAAGACCGAGGAACAAGAAATTGCCGCTGTGGCGGATGTGTCTCTGACGGTTAATCGCGGCGAATGTGTCGGTCTGGTTGGCGAAAGTGGATGTGGCAAAACCACGCTTTCCAAACTGATCATGCGGGCGATGGCACCCGATAGCGGATCGATCCTGTTCCGGGGGGAAAGTGGTCAGATGACCGAATTGACCGGTTTGAACGAAGATCAGCTCAACCCGTATCGCAAACGTATCCAGTTCGTTTTTCAGGACCCGTTCGGGTCCCTTAATCCACGGATGACCGTTCAGGACATAATTACCGAACCGTTGATTATTCATGGTATCGGTGATGCATCCTACCGTAAGAAAATGGTGCTGGAACTGATGGAACTGGTCGGGCTTGATCCCCGGTTCCTGAACCGGTATCCGCACAGCTTTTCGGGCGGCCAGCGCCAGCGTATCGGCATTGCGCGCGCGCTGACGCTTAAACCCGACCTTCTGATTTTTGATGAACCGACATCGGCACTTGATGTATCGGTTCAGGCGCAAATTTTAAACCTTCTCAAAGATTTGCAGCGTGAACTTAAACTGACATACCTGTTTATTTCGCACAATCTGGCGGTGGTTGACTATATCGCGGACCGGATTGCTGTGATGTGTGCGGGGCGTATTGTTGAATCCGCACCACGCGAACAATTGTTCAGAAATCCGGTCCATCCCTATACCCAGGCATTGCTTAACGCCGTGCCGTTTGCCGATCTCGACCATCTTCTGGATTTTACCAAGATTGTCGACGGCAAGGCTTCTGATCCGCGCCGCTGGCCTGCGCCCTTTACCATTGATGCCCAATCTGATCCGCGCATGGTCCAGTTTGCCGAGGATCACTTTGTCCGTGCCGCACGTGCCGATTATCAGGAGATGGCCATATGAAGCCGACTATCGTTCCTGCGTTCTCTGCGGGTTGGTTTAACAAATCGCGCATGGCGTTCGTATGTGTGGGGTTCTCGGCGGCGATGTTTGCGGGGATGATATCGGCGGTCGGCCCGGCAAAGGCTGAAATTCCGTATTTCGAGGATGCCATATCAAAGGGGGAATTGCCCCCGATGGCGGCACGTCTGCCTGAACATCCCAACGTCATCGACTTCACTGCCGAGAATAAGGAAATCGGCAAATATGGCGGTGATCTGGTGACCATCATGGGCCGTTCGCGCGATATTCGCATGGCGGTGGTTTATGGCTATGCCCGGTTGATCGGATATGACGAGAACCTGAACCTGCAACCCGATATTCTCGAAAGCCTTGATGTCAACGATACCGGTAATGTATTCACCCTGCATCTTCGCAAAGGCCATAAATGGTCCGATGGTGAACCCTTTACCGCCGAGGATTTCCGCTATTTTTGGGAAGACGTCGTCAATAACGATGAACTGTTTCCGGTCGGTCCGCCGCGGTTCCTGTTTGTTGGCGATGAACCGGCAACATTCGAGACTCTCGACGAATATACCGTTCGTTACAGTTGGTCCAAACCCAACCCGTTTTTCGTAACGGAACTGGCTGCAACCCGGCCGCCCTTCATTTATCGGCCTGCACATTATCTGAAACAGTTTCACGCAAAATATCGCGATGCGGCCGAGCTGGATGCGATTGTCAAAGAACGGGGCTTACGCAGCTGGGCGGTGCTTCATACAGATAAGGACCGTCCTTACCGGCTTGAAAATGTCGAACGTCCATCGCTGGAACCATGGCTGATCCGAACCGAAGAACCGTCTGATCGATTCATCTTTGAACGTAACCCGTACTATCATCGCGTTGATCCGGATGGTAATCAGCTGCCTTATATTGATCGGATGATCTTCAATATCTCGAATGCCAAACTGGTTCCGGCCAAGGTCGGCGCGGGCGAGGTTGATCTGCAAAGCCGGATTCTGTCCTTGCAGGATTACACCTTCCTTAAACAGTCCGAGCCGCAGCAAAACTTCAAGGTGAACCTTTGGGATGTCGGTTACGGTGCCTATGCGGCACTTTATCCGAACCTGACCTGTTCTGATCCGGTCTGGCGGAAATTATTGCGCGATGTGAAATTCCGCCGGGCATTGTCGCTTGCCATCAACCGAACCGAGATCAACCGGGTGATGTTCTTTGGTCTGGCGGCACCGACCAACAATACGGTCCTGCCCAAAAGCCCGCTTTTCAAACAGGAATACCGCGACAGCTATATTGAGTTCGATGTCAAGAAGGCCAATGCGCTGCTTGATGAAATGGGCCTGACCAAGCGCAATGGCGATGGCATTCGTTTGATGCCCGATGGTCGACCGCTTGAAATCATTGTCGAAACCATGGGCGAAAACCCCGAACATGACGACATGCTTGAACTGATCGGGGATAGCTGGAAACAGATCGGTGTAAAGCTGTTCGTCAAGGGATTGCAGCGCGAAGTTCTGCGCAATCGGGCCTATAGCGGCGAAACCATCATGTCGATCTTTAATGGTGTCGATAGCGGCCTTGCAACGCCGGGTACAGTTCCGGCGGAATTCGTTCCGATCCAGCAGGACAGCCTGCAATGGCCGAAATGGGGACAGTATTTCCAGACCAATGGCGAGGCGGGCGAAGCACCGGATATGCCCGCGGCCAAGGAACTCATGGACCTTTATGGTAAATGGGCCAATGGCAATGACGCGGCCCGAAAGGACGCATGGCAGCGTATTCTCGATATCAACGCGGAAAACATGTTCTCGATCGGTCTGATCGGTAATGTGCCGCAGCCGGTCGTGGTTCGCAACGATCTGCGCAACGTGCCGGAAAAGGGCATACATAGCTGGGAACCAGGTGCATTCTTTGGCATTTACCGTCCCGATACATTCTGGTGGGACCGTTGATCGCAATGATCTGAAAACGAACGCATCATTCCGGACAGGGAAACCGGAGCCGATGCGACAGGGGGAGCTTAACCGCCGATGCTGACTTTCTTGGCAAGACGGCTTTTTGTCATGATGCCCACGCTGTTTTTCATCAGCGTGCTGGTGTTTATTATCATTCAATTGCCGCCGGGCGACTTCCTGTCCACCTATCTGAATGAATTGCAGGCGCAGGGCGAGGCGGTCGATCCTGCCAAAATTGCTTTCCTCAAACAGCAATACGGTCTCGATCAACCGCTCTGGCAGCAATATTTCGATTGGGCGTGGGGGCTGTTACACGGCGATCTTGGTTTCTCGTTTGAATATAACCTGCCGGTTACCGAGGTGGTTGGGGATCGTCTGTGGTTGTCGGTCGTTCTGAATTTCAGCACGGTTCTGTTCATCTATGTCGTCAGCTTCCCAATCGGGATTTATTCTGCAACCCGCCAATATAGCTGGGGCGACTACGGATTTACCTTGCTCGGTTTCCTTGGCCTTGCCATGCCGAACTTTCTGTTTGCGTTGATCCTGCTTTATTACGCCAATGTTGTGTTTGGGACTTCCATCGGAGGCCTGATGGACCCGGAATTCATCAATCAGGGTTGGTCTTTTGCCAAGATCATGTCGGTTGCCGAACATCTTTGGGCGCCGGTGCTGGTGATCGGGACATCAGGGACCGCGTCGATGATCCGGCGCCTGCGTGCCAATCTTCTTGATGAACTTGGCAAACAATATGTTGTCACGGCCCATGCCAAGGGCTTGTCGCCAACGCGCGTTTTGTTCAAATACCCGCTGCGCATGGCTTTGAATCCGTTTATCGCCGATATCGGCAATATCCTGCCTCAGGTCGTATCGGGTTCTGTTTTGGTATCTGTTGTGATGTCGCTGCCAACAACCGGGCCGATGTTGCTTGCCGCCCTGCAAAGTCAGGACATGTATCTGGCCGGGTCGTTCCTGATGTTTCTGGCATTGCTGACGGTGATCGGCATGTTTGTGTCCGATCTGCTTCTTGCATGGCTTGATCCCCGAATTCGTCTGCAAGGAGGGGTATCGCAATGAGCCGCAGCGACGATAAACGTAACGAGCATTTCGTTGATACCGCGCCCTTCGATCCCTGGGATCGTGAGGAACTGACACCCGCGCAGGAAAAATACTATCTCGCATCGCAGTGGAAGCTGATCTGGTGGCGGCTTAAACGCCATCGGCTGGCGTATGTTTCGCTGATCATTCTGGCGATCATGTATGCATCCGTTTTCATTGTCGAAATCCTGGCACCCTATGCACAGGAAACCCGGAATTCCGAATACATCCATCATCAACCGCAAGCGATCCACCTGTTTCACGACGGGAAATTTGTCGGGCCGTTTACCTATGGCACCGATTTCTCGATTGACATGGAAACGCTGAAACCGATCTATACGCCAAGCGACAGCCGCGTTGAAAAAATCCGCTTCTTCTGTTCCGGCGATCCCTATGAATTCTGGGGCCTGTTCGAGGCCGATTTTCATGTCATGTGCCCGGCCGAGGACGGAACCCTGTTCTTGTTGGGTACGGATCGTCTGGGCCGCGATATGTTGTCGCGCATGATTTACGGCGCACGTGTGTCGCTGACCATCGGTCTGGTCGGTATTGCCGTAAGCTTCATTCTGGGCATCCTGATCGGCGGGGCGGCGGGATATTACGGCGGCTGGGTCGATGCAAGCGCGCAGCGCCTGATCGAAGTCATCCGCTCGATGCCGGAAATTCCGTTATGGATGGCACTTTCAGCAGCATTGCCGGTGACCTGGAGCCCGGTTTTGATCTATTTCGGGATCACGATCATTCTGGGCCTGATCGACTGGACGGGGCTTGCCCGCGCGGTACGTTCGAAACTTCTGGCACTGCGTGAAGAAGACTATGCCCTTGCCGCCCGTCTGATGGGGGCCAAGCCAAAACGCATCATTGCCCGTCATCTGCTGCCAAACTTTGCCAGTCACCTGATCGCGTCGGTAACCCTCTCAATCCCGAACATGATCCTTGGCGAAACCGCACTCAGTTTCCTTGGTCTTGGCCTCAGAGCACCTGTCACCAGTTGGGGCGTGCTGTTAAACGAGGCCCAGAACATCAACGCCGTTGCTGTCTATCCATGGCTGATGTTGCCGGTGGTACCGGTGGTGATCGTTGTTCTGGCGTTTAACTTCCTTGGCGATGGCCTGCGCGATGCGGCCGATCCCTACAAGAATTAACTGTCCTGCCAAATCAAGCAGCCCGCCATCTACTGGCGGGCTGCTTCTGTTTTAATGCACAATCGGTTTTGATCGCAGTTGCGCCATCGAGGGCACCATCGCAATCACCGAAAGTGCGAGCCCGAAACCGCAAACCGCAGGCCAACCGCCCAGTCCCCATGTATAGGTCGCCCCGGCCGAGCCGAATGAACCGCCAAGGAACATACCGGTCATATAAACGGTGTTGATCCGGCCGCGGGCCTCTGGCAGCAGGCCGAAGATCACATGTTGGTTGGAAATCATCGCACTTTGCACGCCGAAATCCAGAATGATCACCCCGACGATCAACCCTGCAAGAGCTGTCCAAAGCCCGAATGCCAGCCATGAAATCACGCAAATGATGACACCGGCGGCAATGACGCGCGCAGGACCATATCGGTCTGCCAACCGGCCCGAAAGGGGGGCTGCCAGAACGCCAATCGCGCCCAAAACCCCAAATAGCCCGGCGATGTCGGCACCCAGCTGATAATCGGGTTCCTGAAGATGCAGGGCCAATATGGTCCAGAAGGCCGAAAATGATCCGAACAGGGCGGCTTGCGTCAATGTCGCCCGGCGAAGGGCAGGCAGCTGTTTACACAGGAACAGCACGGATAAAAGCGCCTCTCCATAGCCGATGGAGGTCCGCGCCTTGTCCTTTGGCAACATCATGGCCATCACGATGGCGGCAAGAACGGCCACCGGGGCGGCAAGCCAGAACATCTCGCGCCAGCCAAGATGGGTCGACACAAACCCCGCCAGTGTCCGGCTCAGAAGAATACCGCACAGCAAACCCGCCATGACCGTGCCAATGGTTTTTCCGCGGTTTTCGGGAGGGGTCAGTGCTGTTGCATAGGGAATGATTTGCTGGGCCACCGTCGAACAGGCACCAAGCAATATTGAAGAAATAAACAGAATATAATCCGTTGGTGCCGATCCTTCGATTACAAGAACCAGTGCCAGCAACAGGAACAGGATAACAATCAGTTTGCGTCGGTCAAACAGATCGCCAAGCGGGACGAGTAAAAACAGACCAACTGCATATCCCAACTGCGTTGCGGTCGGGATCAGTGCCGCAGTGCCGCTTTGATTGAACTCGGCCATAATGATGCCAAGCATCGGTTGATTATAATAAATATTGGCAACTGCAAGACCGGCAGCAACCGCCATGACAAAGGCCAGTCCCCGGCCAAGACCCGGAGCATCTGTTCGCGACATCGATTTAATCCTGATTAACCGTGGTTCGGATGGAAAGACGTTTTCCCGGCAGGCTTGCGGGGCTTTTACCCCGTCATTTCCGTCAATACGGTTTGAATGGATACTGATCCTGTTTGAACTACTTTTTACGCAACCACAAGCTGGTTTCATGTGCCCCATCAGGCAGATGAATGCCATTGGCGATGGAGTTTGCAATAATGTTATTCAGGCGTGTACTGGCATAGGCACTCGACCACAGGATTTCAAACCCGTTACCTGCCAGCAACGCTGCAACACCCTGCTGTTCATTGTATCCGCGCCATTGCCAGATTTCCGGATAATCATCGGGCAGGGTGATGTCATGGATATGAATGATCGCCCCACTGGGCAATGCCGGTATGACCGTTGAAAACAGCAGATCAACATCCGTGCCGGGCATCAGGATATGGCTTGAATCAATCGAAAGAATATCCGCACCCGACAATGTCTTGAACACAGCCGGATCGGCCTTTTGCACGATGGTTCGTTCGACCGTAATCGGCAAGGCGGCAATATCGGCGCGTGGTACCGGATCAATTGCGTGAAAGATGGTGTCGAGTTCACCATCAAGAATGGCGCGATAGTAAAACCGTGTTGAATGGCCCGATCCAATTTCAATAATCCGTTCCGGGCGAAATTCACGCGTCAGGACATAGGCCATCATCCCGTCTAGTCGCGGGAACCAGCTTTGTTGCCAACGTGGATCGGGTGGGGTGGCATTGCCGAAACTGGCAAATGCGTCCTGATATTTGTTGGCCTTGGTCAGCCACGCCTTCATGGTCGGCGCCGCGTGATCCATCATGGCCTCGATTGCCGGATAATGCGGTCGGCCAACGGTACTGGCCGTTTCGGCGGCATAGCGATACGGAATGAAATAACCGGCTGGCGACGCCGTCAAAAGCGTCCTAAGCCCCAGTTTCAAACGGCGCCATTTCCGTGAAAGCGGAAGATTGCTCATCAGATTTCCCCCAGGCATGTCCCGGTCATTCACAAAACGTGTTGTCTTCGCCGCGCCAACGCTTGATTAGCCAAAGCGCAAAGAAGAACGCAACAATCGAAAGTCCGCTCATGGCGTAATAGGCATGCGACCCGAAATGATCATAAAGCGGTCCCGATGCCCAGATCGCACTGCCAAGGAAAACACCCATGGATAATGTCGCCATCAGGCTTTGAGCCGATGTTGCCAGCTGGGTCGGTACCGCGCGTGCAATAAAGCTGACAGCCGCCAGATGGGTAATGCCAAATGTCATGGCATGCAAGGGTTGCACCAGAACAATCAGCCAGAAATTATCGGTCATGCCCAGAACAGTCCAGCGCAGCACGCCTGACGCCGCTCCGATGGCAAACAAAATCCCCGGATGCCGACCGCGCACATATTTCCCGGCAAAGGCAAAAAGGGCGATTTCGGCAATCACCCCGATGGACCAGAACGCCCCGATCACATCATGGGGATAGCCGACATTTTCCCAATGGACAGACGCAAAGCTATAATAGGTGCCGTGCGACCCTTGCGCAAAACCGATGCAGCCGAGATAAATCAGGAAAACGGGTTTGCGCAGCAGATAAATGATTGACGAACCGGACCGCAACGGACGGTCGGTTTGTGGATCGGGCATGCGAGTGACGATGGCAAAATTTACAATCCCGGCAATAAACAGCATCCAGACAATCCAAGCCGTAGATGTGCCATCAAGAACCCATCCCGCGCCATAGGATGCCGCGATAAAGGCAAGCGATCCCCAAAGCCGAACCCGGCCGTAGTCAAGTTCCTTGGCCTTGCATTCATGAACCGTAATCGTTGTGCCCAGTGGCAATAACGGTGCAAAGCTAAAGCCGATGATCACGGATAATCCGGCCAGCCACCAGAAATTGCTCGATACCGGAAAGGCAAGAACCGTAACGACATAAATCCCCGCCAGCCACAACATAGGTGTCTTACGATTGCCGGTGCGATCTGCGCGCTGCGCAATCAATGGGTCGGCAAAAACCCGAACCCAGTTGGGCAGGGACAGCAAAATACCGATCTCGCCCGCCGATAATCCCTGACTTTTCAACCAGACCGGCCAATAGGGCAGAAACACACCCTGAATAAGGAAAAGCCCCACGAAAAACAGCGCAAGCACGGTTGCGGTTTTCATACGCGGGTCGTCAAATGACGGAAGGACGTGCTTGTTGATCATGCCGTGATTTGCCGCCGTTTAAGACCACGCACGATGAACCGTGCGGGATGGATCGCATCCATCAGGGACTTTTCGAGCGGCAGGGGCATATTGCAAATCTCGCTGGCAATTATTTCAGCGGCAACAGGGGCTGCGATCAGCCCACGCGCGCCAAATCCGGTACAGATATACACGTCTTTGTGGTAAGGCGCATCGATATATCGCGCCGCCTTTTTCCCTTTGTCTATATCGTGATAGGCCGAAAGATAGGCATCGTAATCCGGTGCTGGACCGATCATTGGCAGGTGATCCGGGGTTGTGGTCCGCAATGCCGCCCGACCGTCAAGTTTTATCGCTTCCAGCCTGTCGGCAAGCTCGGGCAGGACGCGGCTCAACTGTCGGCGGTTATGGGCATGGTCAGTTTCGCGCAGGTCTGTCTGATCATCATTGCGATCAAATGTCGCACCAAAAACATGGATACCCGCACGCGCCGGGGTCAGGTAGCCTTTATGACTGAGCACGCAGCGAATTTTTTCGTCGCCATAGCATTCGCGCAATGCGCTGTCGTCAAAGTAACTGATCTGTCCGCGTACCGGGCGCAGATAGTCTGAAAGCCATGCGGTTTGATCAAGCCCCGTTGTTTCGGTCGCACCGGCAATGATCACAGCGTCAAAGGGGCCAAATTCCTGCCCCTCAACCGAATGCAGGACCTTGTCTGTACCATCTTCGGAAATTGCAGCAATCGGTGTGTTGATGTGGCACTCGATCCCGCTGGCAAGACAGGTCACCAGCGATGGTGGATTGACCCAGCCAGCACCAGGATAAAACAAGCCGCCATGGGGCAGCGGCAACCCAAAGGCGCTACTCGCAGCTTCACGGTCCAGAACATGAACCAGATCGGGGCTGTCCGGCAGGCGCTGCATCATGCCTGCCTGACGCTCTTCGTCGCGCTGGTTGGAAATCAGATCCAATACGCCGCAAAAATCGGCTTCGATCTTGCCCGCCACGGACAAGCTGCGCACCAGTCGTTGGCTGTATCGAAAGCCCGCTTCGTAAAAGCGTCCTGTTATGGCGTTATCAGCGGTGAAATAGGGTTCAAGCATCCCGATGGGATTGCCAGATGCCGCATTCGCCAAGCGTTCGGATTTTTCAAAAAGCGTAACCGCACATCTGCGATTTTGAAGCGCCCGTGCACAGGCAGCCCCGGCCATGCCGCCGCCAATGATCGCGACACGTTTGTTATCCGTCATTTTTGGCAATACAAACCAAGGGTTTTCGTCCATTCCTTTGCCGCGATCTGCGTTTTCATCGGTCCCTTTCGGGGCAAGGCGGGCCGTGATCATATCGCGCTTATAGGCATATCCCTTGCGCTTGGCGACTTCAAACCCGGCCTGTTCCAGCCCGTCACGCACGATGCGTGCTGCACTGAATGTCGCAAGGGTGGCACCATCACTGCTTGATGCCGCGGCAAGGGCGGTGAACAATTCCGGTCGCCACATATCGGGATTGCGCGACGGGGCAAAACCGTCAAGGAACCAGCAATCGACCATTCCGTGATAATCTCGATAGCAGTCAATCGCATCCCCGATCAGGAGTGTCAGCGTGACCGAACCATCGCCCAGATCAAACCGGTGCACACCGGGCAACATCGTTCCGGTTGGCCATTGTGTGACCAGTTGGTCTGAAATTTCGGCCAATTCCGGCCAGTTCTGATGCGCGCGTGCCATCGCATCACGCGTCAGCGGGAATTTCTCGACTGACACGAAATGCAAACGTTTGGACCGCGTCGGGTCCTTTTGCCAGCAATCCCACGCGGCAAGGAAATTTAATCCTGTGCCAAAGCCGGTTTCACCAATCGTGAAATTCTCGCGGTTTTGCCATGCCTCGGGCAGGTTATTGCCCGCAACAAACACATATTGCGTTTCGGCCAATCCGTTTTTTGGATTGTAATAGATATCGCCAAATTGCGGGGAAAAGGGGACGTTGCCTTCCCGCCATGTAATGCCGCCGGTTTGTCTCGCGGCTTCGGGCGATTGTTCATCTGCGCTCATGCAGACAATGCCTCGGCATCTTCTTCGGGAACCAGTGCAAGTGCCTCTCGCACCGTATCAACACCCGCGCCCTTGCGATGGGCATTTTCGCTTAAATACCGGCGCCATTGTTTGGCACCGCGCATCTGCTGAAACAGGCCAAGCATATGTCGCGTCACATGGCCAAGCGTCCCGTTGTTCGATTTCAGATGTTCGTCGATATAGGGCAACATCGCCTCTGCCACCTGATGACGGCTTAAGGGCTTTGTATCATCACCATAAAAACGTCGATCCACATCCGAAAGCACATAGGGGTTCTGATAGGCTTCCCGCCCAATCATCACGCCGTCCACCTGTTTCAGATGTTCTTCTGTTTCATCCAGCGTCTTGATGCCGCCATTGATCAGGATTTCAAGTTCCGGCAATTCCTGTTTCAACTGGTAAACCAGTTCATATTTAAGCGGCGGGACTTTGCGGTTTTCCTTGGGACTAAGCCCGTTCAGCCATGCCTTGCGGGCATGCACGATGAAAGTTCTGCACCCGGCATCCGCCACGGTTTCAACAAACCGTTTCAACGACGGGTAATCTTCCTGATCGTCGATACCGATACGGTTTTTGACCGTCACCGACGCGTTACTGGCCGCGATCATCGCCTTGACGCAATTTGCCACGACATCGGGGGTCGCCATCAGACAGGCACCAAACGCACCATTCTGCACGCGATCCGACGGGCAGCCGCAATTCAGGTTTATCTCGTCATAGGCATAATCATTGGCAATCTCGCAGGCACGCGCCAGATCATCGGGGTTGCTGCCGCCCAATTGCAGGGCAACGGGATGCTCTGCCGTGTTATAGCGCAAATGCCGGTCCGCCCCACCATGGATGATCGCACCCGTGGTAACCATTTCGGTATAAAGCAGCGCATGCCGACTGATCTGCCGCAAGAAATAGCGATCATGCCGATCTGTCCAATCCATCATCGGGGCGACGGAAATACGCCGATTGACAGTCATACCGAGTTGTTCCTGAACCTGAGCACGTGAATGGGGTTGCCGATTTCCGGGCGCGGTCTTTATATATGTTCCGGGATTTAGGGTCAAAACCCATTCGGCGATGCATGGCTGCATCGCACATTGCGACATACAGGAAGCATTCATGATTACGGTCTATGGCATCAAAAACTGCGACACAGTCAAAAAATCCCTTAGATGGTTCGATGCCAAGGGGATTAATCACAAGTTTCATGATTTCCGCATTGACGGAATTGATGCCAAAACCATCGAAGGGTGGCTTGCCGAAGTCGGCGGCAAAACCCTGATCAATAAACGCGGGCCAAGCTATCGTAATCTTTCCGATGGCGACAAGGCCGTGCTTGAAAATGACGATGCGGCCGCCGCCGCCATCCTTGCGGCTAATCCGACCGTGATCAAACGGCCGGTTGTCGATTTCGGTGCGACCCGCACGGTAGCCTATGATGAAGGACGCTGGTCCGAACTGGCTGGGGCATGAGTGACAGGATGATGGACGCGATTGTGACTAAGCCGGTCGTGCGCGGCGTGATCTTTGATTGTGATGGTGTTCTGGTTGATACCGAAAACCTGGCAAACAGGGTTCTGACCGATCTGCTGTGCGAATATGGCTGTGACATGACCCCGGCGCAAAGCCACCAATTCTTTATAGGTGGCACGCTGGCGGCTGTTGCACCCAAAATGGCCGAATCTTTTGGTGTGACCTTGCCTGACGACTGGATTAAGGAATGTTATGCCAGAACCTTCAAATCATTTGAAAAAGATTTGAAGCCATATCCAGACCTTGATCCTGTTCTCGACCTTCTGGATGCGAAGGGGATCCCGATGGCAATCGGTAGCAACGGCCCGCATGACAAAATGGATGTATCGCTTGGCAAGGTCGGGTTGCTGGATCGTTTTCGTGGTCGGATATGCTCCGCCCATGATGTGCAACATGCAAAACCGGCCCCCGATGTTTATTTGCTGGCTGCTGAAAAAATCGGTATCGACATCACCAAATGCGTGGTTATTGACGACAGCATCAGCGGCGTGCGCGCCGGTGTTGCATCGGGGGCCACGACAATCGGTCTGGTCGATCTGACATCGGCGGATGCTCTGCGCGGGGCAGGGGCGCATTATGTCGCAGAAAATCATCTGGCATTACGCGACTTTCTGGCTGATTGGCTTGCTTGACAAAAAAAGGCGGCATCGCAATCGATGCCGCCCGTCCTCAAATCATCGAAATCTATATTTACCCGCCGATAACGATGCCTTCGCGTCGTGGATCTGCCCCGCCAATCAGACCCTGATCGGTAATCCGGATGATGTGCAAACCGGAATTAAGATCGCGGATCTCGGTTTTGAAACCGCGTTGCTGAAGGTATGGCTCAAGTGCCTCGGCCTCTGTTCCTGACTCGATATCAAAGGTTCCGAACCGGTTGATCAGATGGGGCATGTTGATGGCCTGCTGCGGGTCCATGCCCCAGTCAATCATCCCGACTAGCGCCTGTGCGACATACCCGATAATCCGCGATCCGCCAGGTGACCCGGCGGCGATAACCGGTTTGCCTTCCTGCATGACGATTGTCGGCGCCATGGAAGAACGCGGGCGTTTGCCCGGTTCCAGCCGATTGGCAATCGGCACACCGTTGCTGTGTGTCTTGAACGAAAAATCGGTCAGTTCATTGTTCAACATAAAGCCGCGCACCATCAGGCGCGACCCAAAGCCGTTTTCAATGGTGGTGGTCATCGACATAACGTTACCCATGGCATCGACAATTGAAAAATGGCTGGTGCTGGGGAATTCGATTGCTTCATCATCGGCAAGCCGCATGGCGTGGCTGAACGCGGGTATGCCCGGTTCCACACTTTCCAGCGCCTGGTCGCTTTCCAGAAGCTTCGATCTTTGCGCCAGATAATCCTTGTCCAGTAATCCGGTCAAAGGCATCGGCACAAAATCGATATCAGCCATATATCGCCCGCGATCAGCAAAGGCCAAACGTGATGCATCACCAATCAATCGCCAGCTTTCCGGCGATTTGGGGCCAAAATCACCAATATCAAACGGTTCGATCAGCCCAAGTATCTGCCCGACCGTCAGGGCACCGGATGATGGCGGGCCCATTCCACATATTTCATATCCGCGATAATCGGCGCAAACCGGATCACGTTCCTTGACAGTATAATTGGCAAGGTCTTTCAGGGACAGAACACCGGGGTTCCAGCTTGCCCCCTGAACCTTGTTAATGATGTCATTGGCAATCGGCCCAAAATAGAACCCGTCAGTACCGTTTTGTGCCAACGCCTTAAGGGTATTGGCATATTCCGGGTTTTTCAGAAGCGCACCTTCTTCAAGCGGCGCGCCATTGCTGTCAAAGAAATAGCCCTTTGCGGTATCATCGCGCGAGAGCTTTTCGGCATCCTCGGCGATCAGTCCGGCAAGGCGAGGGGAGACATTAAAACCGATTTCGGCGCGTTCTATGGCAGGGGACAGCAATGAGGGCCATTCCAGTTGACCCCATTTTTCGTGGGCTACTTTCAGTAATGCTGGTGTTCCCGGTGTCCCGACGGACCGACCGCCGACAACCGCATCATAAAATTCCATTGGTTCGCCTGTTTCGGTCTGAAACAGGGGCGGTGTGGCGGCCATCGGCGCCGTTTCGCGGCCATCCATGGTTGTCAGCTTGCCGCTGCGTGCATCAAAATAAACCAGAAAGGCACCGCCCCCCAGTCCCGACGACTGTGGCTCAACTAGTCCAAGCATCGTCTGAACGGCGACCATGGCATCAATAGCATTGCCGCCGCGACGAAGCACATTTGCACCAGCTTCAACCGCCAGCGGGTTGGCCGCCGTAACCATCCAGTTCGGCGCGCGAACAGCGTCGCGATGTGAGACCGGCGATGTCGCACTTTCGGGTGCAATCGCATCCGTGGCCTGTTGTGCGTTGGCCGGCAGTGTCAGCAATATCGCCGTTGCACTGCTCAGCAGAAAGGACCGCAGACGGAAACCTTTGATCATGTGGGGCATGTCACCAACCTTTTTGTTGTGGTTCTGATGGCCCATGCTTCCAGAAATGGTGGTGATTGAAAAGAAAACAGTTGGGGACGTTCAGAAAAACAAAAGGCAGAATGCGCTAACATCCTGCCTTTAAAAATGAATTCGTTTTTTGTAATCAATCAGGCTGCGGACTTCTTTGAGGTACTGTCCTGTTTTTCGATTACGTTTTTTTCAAGCCATTTAGCAATTTGGGATGCTGCTTTTTCCCATTTTGCGTCAAGCATCATCGCGTGTGCGATATCATCAAGCAGAATGCAATCCGCGCCCAAACGCTTCGCGGTATGATTGACTAGCTCGCTTTGAATGATCTCATCATTGCGTGCCCCGATGGCCAGTATCGGCGGCAGATCTGTTTGCGATAGAAACACAGGATTGGCGCCCATCATATCCATCAGGGCGCGGTGGCTTTCCGTTTCAAGGCGACCGAAATAAATCATGCCTTCGTCCTCGGCGATGTCGGGCGACAGCATGGCACGCCCAAGTCTGTCTCGCAGCAGGGTGTGCGGTCCTATTGCCTGAAGCCAGAACATCTGAAGATAAAGATCGGGCTTTGCCATCGCCATCATGGTGTTGCTGGCAAGAAGGCCTTCCGGTGGGACGGATGCCATCAGTACCGCAGCGGCGGCCTTATGTTTTTCAAGATATTTCTGGATGATGTAACCACCCATCGAATGCCCGATCAGGATCGGCTTCTGTCCCAGCGTATCGACAACGGTTTCAAGGTCTTCGACATAATCATCAATTGACGCCAGACTGCGCAGGTCGCGTCCGCCGCTGCCACCATGGCCGCGAAGTGAAAACGAGATGGTTTCAAACCCCTGATCGGCAAACCAGGTCAGGAAATGCTCGTTCCAGCACCAGGCACCGGTAAACGCACCATGGACGAAAACAATCGGGGTTTTAGATTTGGGCTTGCTGCCTGGGTTACGGCGAAAAATTTCCAATTCGGGACTCATGGCAGGCCTCCTGCATGCGAATTGTGTAGGGATCCATATAATCTAACATGAAAATCGACAATTCACATCCGCAGCATTCGTTTGGATAGAGTATGGTCATACAATTGTATTGAAAATAGCCCCGAAATTGATTGCCGGTGATTGTCAGTGCCGACTGCTTTGCATATGATCCTAAGGGGATAGTCGGTATCGGTCAAATTCGCGATGAACCGGTAAAACGATGAAAACGAGAGCATGGAAAAGCTGGGGTAGATGGTAGAATTATCGGTGGTCGGTATTCTTGCGGGGCTTGATCAAGCCGCACTTGCGGATGTCGAACGGCACATCAATCGAAAAACATTTTCGGCCGGTGCGCAGATCATTGAACCGGAATCGGACAGTTCGGATGTCTATCTGATCCTGTCGGGTAAGGTCAGGATCGTGAATTATTCGCTATCGGGACGTGAAATCACGCTGGAGGAAATCGGGGTCGGCGGCTGTGTCGGCCATCTTTCGGCCATCGATGGTGAACCCCGTTCGGCTTGTGTGCTGGCCGTTACCAATACCGATGTTGCCATTGTCAGTCCGGCCAATTTCGAAAAAGTCGTCAAGAACCACCCATCTGTCGCTTGGAATGTCATTCATGAACTCGCGCGTATCGTGCGGACGTCGACCCGGCGGATTGTCGATGTCAGTACCCTTGGCGCGAACGAACGTGTCGTGGCGGAAATTCTGCGCTGCGCACAGATCGCGATTGCAGGGGATGGATCGGCAACGTTAAACCCGGTGCCGGTTCATTCCGACATTGCCGGGCGTGTCAGCACATCGCGCGAGACGGTTGCGCGTGTTATGGGCAGTCTGGCGCGTAAGGGACTGGTGACCAAAAATGATACCGGTCTTTACGTTCCCGATGTACGACGTCTGGAAGAATTCCTGAGTGAGTCGATCCATTGATTGGTCAAATCGGTTGCGAAATGATGAAATGTCGACAGAAAGTCGAAATTGTTTCGCCAATTGTGACGGGTGTCACAGAAACCTTTGGCCGTACAGGATAGAAAAACAGGGTGACGGGCATTTAAATGGTCCGGAACATCTCCCCCAAGAGAGTTTACTGGCCGTACAATTTTTTGTACGGCCATTTTTTTGCGTTTGATCATGGCGCGCCCAGCTACCGGTCTATAAAGTATCGCCAGTTTAAGGCTTTATAAAATCAGGAAACATCTTCATGCGGTTATCTGTTGTTTTGGCGGGGCTCAATGGGGCAATTGCCGTCGCACTTGGTGCGTTCGCAACCCACGGCATGGCAGGCGAAGAAATGAGCCACGCCCGTGATCTTGTCGAAACTGCCGCACATTATCAGCTGGTTCATGCTGTGGGGGTTGCTGCCATCGCAGCCCTTGCCCATCAGGTGCCCGATGAACGGCTTTTGCGCTGGGCGGCATATGCAATGCTGGCGGGTATTTTATTCTTCTGCGGAGCGCTTTATGTCATTGCCTTTGCCGGGATAAGCGCCTTTGGCATGGTGGCCCCAATTGGCGGGCTGTCTTTCATTACCGGCTGGCTTATGTTGGCGGGGGCAGGGTGGAAAAGATTTTCAGCCTGACGGGAGTTGGGGCGTTTCACCAGGTCCACCAGACAATAAAAAAGACGCGACCCGAAGGTCACGTCTTTTTTAAATTCCGGTAACCTAATCAGCCGAGGCTGAAAGATTACTTCATTTTCGCTTCTTTGAACTCGACGTGCTTGCGCACGACCGGGTCGTACTTGCGAAACGAGAATTTCTCGGTGGTATTCCGCGGGTTCTTCTTAACGACGTAGAAGTAACCGGTGTCAGCGGTGCTTACCAACTTTACGAGGATCGAAGCGGGCTTCGCCATATCTCAGCTTCCTGTGTTCAGGTGTATCTCAGGCCGCGGAACATAAAGGTTATGCGCCGGGTGTCAAGCCATTTTGGCAAAAATAATGCCATTTTTATTGCGAGGCAAAGGTATCGGCAATCTCATTGATCGGCAACTGAGCCAAATCCTTGTAACCCGGGAGGTTTTTGATCAATTCAAGCGCGATATCAATGTCGTTTTCATCAACGCCCTGACGGGCCGGGCACACCTTTCTAAGGTCCTGTCGTGCCTGTTCATTCTGATAATCAAGATTGCGCCATTTTGTCATCACGGCGACCATGTCATCGCGATGGGCCAATGCCGATTTGATCTGTTCATCCGGACCAACTCCGTCGGCGGTTGTGCAGATCGACGGGAAAAGTCCGATACGATCAAATGTGTAACCGGATGGAGCCGTCATCTGTGACCATGTAAAGGTCAGGGTACCCTTGTTCGAAAGATCATTGATCGCCTGAACCGATCCTTTGCCAAAACTGGTTGACCCGATCAGGACGGCGCGATTGCGGTCCTGAAGGGCCGCGGCGACCAGTTCGGCCGATGATGCCGTTCTTCCATCAATCAGAACCACAAGCGGGGCACCGCGGGTCAGGTCCTCGGCATCGGCTTTGAAGATATGGCGCGCGGCCATCACGCGTGATCGGGTATTGGCAATCGGGCCACCGGCAATAAACAGATCGGCAACCTCCACACCCTGCTGCAAAAGCCCGCCACGATTACCGCGAAGGTCAAGGATCACCCCGCGCAAACCACCGGGATAAAGATCGGCCTTCAGGATTTCATCGCCAAGCGCCTGTGCTGTCGCGCTGTTAAAACTGGCGATCCGCGCAATCAGAATATTGTCGCGAATTTCGGCAAAAACGGTCCGGCCGATAACGCGTTCTCGCATGATTTCAACCGGTGTGACGACCGGGCTATCGGCCCCATTGATCTCGATTGAAACACGTGTGCCTTCCTCGCCATGCAAAAGGTCGCTGGCGTAGGAGGCGGTCCGGTTATAAAGGTTGATCCCGTTCACCGAAATCAGTTGATCGCCGATATTAAGGCCTGCCTTGGCCGCCGGGCTGTCTTCGTGCACTTTCTTGATGACCGGATATCCATCGCCACCGATCAGTCGCACGCCAACCCCGATATAACCATCGCGCCGTGTCCGCGCCGTTTCGGCCTGGCTGGGACCCTCGTAACGGCTGTATCGATCAAGGTTCTTGATTGATCCACTGACAAGGGCTGATTGTACCGAAAGCGGATCGGCATGGCGCAAGTCTGGTGAATAAACCCGGTAAATGCCAACGCCCTTAAGCGTCAGCTCCGTCCACAAAAGGGTGTCCTGTTCTTCGCTATCGGCAGCGGGCAGGGCAAGATTGCGAACGGTTTTACCGTTATATCCAAGGATGATTTCGTCAGGTGTCATGCCGATGCGAATGTTCGGATCAATGGTCGAAAGCCCGTCAAGCGCATTGACAACGATCTGTTCACGGCCAACTGGATCAATATATCGGGTCGCGACCAGTTCGATGGTTTGTGACATCACATCGCGGGTCTGCGCATCATCACTTGAAATGATCACATCCGCACGCTGGGTCACACACCCGGCCAGCAAAAGGCAAATACCAACCATCCCGGCAACACGCTTTATAGGGCGTAAAGCCGGACGGAAAGAAACAGTATCGAAGTCCTGCGTGGCTGATGCCAAAATGTGCTCAATCCGAAAGGAGATGGATCAACGTGAAAGTCATTCTACTGCGAATGATGTGCAGTCGACAATGACTATCCCTTGATCTTCATCGCCCACTGGGTTCCAAGCACCGCCCCCTTGATAAAAGGCAGGAAGCCAAGGCAAAGCAAAACAGTGATCGGCAGCCAGACCGACAGTTGCAGCGCCATGGATGGCTGGATGGATTGTTCCATCGTAAGCGCCCCGCCAACAACGATATGGCCGACAATGAAAATCGTGAAATAGGGCGGTGCATCATCACAGCGATATTCGCCGATCGGATGCGCACAGCAATCACATTCCTGACGCAGCTTCAGATACCCGCCAAACGCAAGTCCATGCCCGCAATTGGGGCATTTCCGGCGGAAACCACGGCTAAGACCGGTCAGCAGGCGCGACCCGCTGCTTTGTTCACTATATTCTGGCTGCATGGTGGCATTCGTTCCTGTTTTTTGATCCAGCCCCTTGATCGGGCCGAAAAAAAGGGGCATTGAAACGGATATCTATCATCATGAAGTTGAAGTGATCGGGCAAGTGCTTTTCTGGCATGGCTGAAAACCCTGCGAAACGCCGTTATAATGCCGAATCTTTGATACTGATGTCTTCAACCCGGTACAGGAGCGCCCAGATGGGGAATGCAGACGATATCGTCGCCCGACTGAAACAGGATTTCATTGAAGACACTCTGGAACGCGCAGACCGCATCGAAACCACCATTGATCGTGTTGCCGGCGGTATGGACAAGGCTGATGTTGGCATCGCCGAACTGCGGCGCGAAGCCCACACAGTCAAAGGTCTGGCCGGATCGTTCGGTTTCCCGCTTGTCGGCGCTATTGCGCACCGCATGGAAGATTACATCGCCGAACTGACTGAAATTGATGATCTCGAAGCCGCATCGCTTGTCGATTTCACGACATGGATCCGCGAAATCATCGAAAGCGGGACCAATCCCCCGGCGGAGGAAGAAACCCGCATTCTGCGCTCATTGCCGACCCGAAGTGCAAAAAAGGGGGATGAGGATAGCGTCTCGAACACGCCAACAGCGCATGACAAGGAAGTTCTGATTGTCACTGCAACCACGGTTCAGGCGCACTTTCTGCAACGCGAATTGCGCGAAAAGGGGTTCCGGACCATCACCGCACGTAACGCAGTCGAAGCATTCGAGACCGTCGTGCAATCGCGCCCAGATGCAATCATCACTGCGGCGGTCCTTGATGGTCTAAGCGGGATCGAACTGATCCGCGCCCTTGCCGCAATGAAAACCATGAAGGACAAGGCGCTTGGCCTTCTGACCAGCTTCGAGGCATCCCACCCCGATCTGGAAGGTCTGCCATCAAATGTCGTGATCATTTCAAACCGGGGCAAGCAGACAGCCGAGCATCTGGCAAAGTTCATTGAAACGCTTGACTGATTGCAACATCCGATATCAACGAAAAAGGGCGACCATCGCGGCCGCCCTTTTTCTTTAACTATCGCGTTTGGTCGTGTTGCGTGCGACCCGGCTTGATGCCACCAGCTTGCGCTGTTTTTTGGGTGTGGTTTTCTTCTTGCCTGCAGCCTTGGCACCAGGCTTGCTGCCCGGGTTTCCCCCACGGGGGCCACCACCAGATGCACCGCTTTTATCCTTTGGATTGGCGCGGAAACCCGGTTTGGTGCCGTGACGGTGGCTGCGATCACCGGGGCTGCCACTGCGCTTGCCGCGTCCACGCGGCCGTTCGATCAGGTCCCGGTCGGTGATATCGGCATGACCTGCCAGACGCAGCGCAAGCGATCCGGTTGCCGCGTCTGCCTCGGCAATGCGGACAACAACATCATCTCCCAGACGGAATGTCTTGCCGCGATTTTGCCCGACCAATGCATGTCCGATGGCATCATGCACATAATAATCATCGGGCAGGGTGGAAATCGGGACGAGACCATCGGCACCGGTTTCCTGAAGCGATACGAACAGGCCAAAATGCGTGACCCCCGAAACACGTCCGGGGAATTCCGCGCCGACCTTGTCGGCCATATAGGCCGCGACATAACGGTCAACCGCATCACGTTCGGCCATGGCCGCCCGTCGTTCGGTGCCGGAAATGTCTTCGCCGATCTGCTCGAACCGTTCGCCATCTTCGGGCGGTAATCCGCCTTCGCCAAGTTTCAGGCCCGCAATCAGTGCGCGATGCACCAGAAGATCGGCATAACGTCGGATCGGGGATGTGAAATGGGCATATTTCTTAAGGGCCAGACCAAAGTGCCCGATATTGTCCGGGCTATACATGGCCTGTGACTGACTACGCAGCACGACCGTATTGATCAGCTCGGCTTCCGGGGTGTCCTTGGCCTGTTCAAGGATGCGGTTGAAATCGCGCGGGCGCAGGACCGCCCCCTTGTTCAGCTTGTATCCAGCCCCTTCAAGGAATTCATGAAGCGCTTCAAGCTTTTCCTCGCTTGGCGCATCGTGAATACGATACATGCAGGGCTGCTTGATCCGTTCAAGTTCCTCGGCCGCACAGACATTGGCCGCGACCATGAATTCCTCGATCAGCTTGTGGCTGTCAAAGCGTGCCCGCGGTGCAATGGCAATGATCTGGCCCTTGTCATTCAGCTCGATCTTGCGTTCCGGAAGATCAAGTTCCAGAACACCACGTCCTTTGCGCGCCTCAAGAAACGCCTCATACGCCCCGTAAAGCGGCTTGATAATGGTTTCAAGCAATGGCCCCGTTGTGTCGTCGGAATAACCATCCATTGCGCGCTGAACCTGATCATAAGTCAGGCGTGCTGCTGATCGCATCATTCCGCGACAGAATTTGTGTCGCAGTTTGGTGCCGTGCCGGTTCAACCACATCTCGACGGCCATACAGCCGCGATCTTCATGTGGAACCAGCGAACACCAGCCGTTTGACAATTCAAACGGCAACATCGGCACGACCCGGTCCGGGAAATAGCAACTATTGCCGCGCTTTACCGCTTCACGGTCGAGCGCGTCGTGCGGGCGCACATACCAGGACACATCGGCAATCGCGACCATGATGTGCCAGCCGCCCTCGTTTTCCGGATCGGAATCGGGTTCGGCCCAGACGGCATCGTCAAAGTCGCGCGCATCAGCACCGTCGATCGTCACCAGCGGAATATCGCGCAGATCTGTGCGCTTGCCCATCGGCGTTGCCTTGGACTCACGCGCCTGCAATTCGACCTCGGGCGGGAATTCAAAAGGAATACCACGCGCATGGATCGATACCAGACTGATCGATTTCGGTTCGTTGATATTGCCCAGAACCTCTGTAATCCGGCCTTTGCGCAGGCCGAAATGCTTGCCCGGCAGAATTTCGGTCAGAACCAACGAACCACCTTCAAGATCGGGATGGTCATCCAGCGGCACGGCGATCTCGCCGCTATCCTTGCGGTCTGTGGGCACAACCCGGCCTTCACGTTCATTGGGGCGGAAAATGCCCAGAACGCGTTGCGGGCCGCTGCCCAGAACCCGCATGATGCTGGCTTCATAGGTCTGCTTGCCGGTATAGCGCAGTTTGGCAAGGATTTTATCGCCAATTCCCGGTGCGCTTGGTCCACCACGCCGGATCGTTTTCACGTAAATGACCGGTGGTTCGTAATCTTCTTTCCAGACATTGGGACGGGCAATTACCTCGCCATCATCATCGATGCCGATGATTTCCAGTACTTCAACCGGCGGCAGGCGGTCGGGTTTGTCAAATCGTCTGCGGCCCTTGACCACGTCACCACCGATTTTTAGATCCCTCAGGATCTTTTTAAGCTCGATCTTCGCTGCACCCTTGATGTTGAAGGCGCGCGCAATTTCGCGCTTCCCCACCGGGGTGGGGCTCATATCGATGAATTCCATGATCTGTTCCCGTGTGGGGAACGGGGTTTTATTTTCTGTGTCGTTCGCCAACTTCGCGGCGTCCTTTCAATTTTATCGTCAAGAAAAGGAAGGCGGCGATTAATTCGCCGCCTCTTTCTTGGTTGTTTTCTTTGCTGCAGGTTTCTTTGCAGCGGTCTTTTTGGCAGCCGGTTTCTTGGGGGCCGCCTTTTTCGTCGTTGTTTTTTTTGCTGCGGTTTTGGTTGCCTTGGCCGGTTTCCCCGATTTGGCTTCCTTTTCCTTCAATGCCGCAATGGCCATTTCCAGCGTGACATCTTCCTTGTTGGTGTCACGCGGCAGATTGGCATTGGTTTTCTTGTGTTTGACAAACGGACCCCAACGGCCATCGGACAGGAATATCGGTTCGCCGTCATCGGGATGTTTGCCGATTTCCTTGCCTGCTTTTTCGCGTTTATCCGCAATCAGGGCAATGGCGCGGTTTTCACCAACCGTCAGAACGTCATCCTCGGCCTTAAGCGATGCAAAAATGCTGCCCGCCTGAACATAGGGGCCAAAACGGCCGACATTGGCCTTGATTTCCTCTCCTGTGTCGGGGAATACGCCCACCAGACGCGGCAATGTCAGCAATTCTTCCGCCTTGGTCAGATCGACAACCGATGGCTCCAGACCTTTTGGAAGCGATGTCCGCTTCGGTTTGACCTTTTTTGGTTTGCCGTTCTTGCCTTCGACTTCCTCTTCTTCACCCAGCTGCACATAAACACCATAAGGGCCTTTGCGCAGGGTGATCTCCTTGCCGGTTTCCTTGTCGATGCCAAGCACTTTGGGCCCGGAATCAAGTTCGGAATCGCCGCCATTTTCATTGGCAACTAGCGGACGGGTAAAGTTGCATTCCGGATAATTCGAACAGCCAAGGAACGCGCCGAATTTGCCAAGCTTAAGACTGAGCGTGCCATCAGTGCATTTCGGGCATTTATGCGGGTCCGTGCCGTCGTCGCGCGTCGGGAACAGGTAATTTTCCAGCATCACCTGAAGCGCATCAAGCACATCGGTGATCTTCAGTTCCTTGGCTTCGTCAACGTTACCCTTAAAGGCCGACCAGAACTGGTTCAGCACATCGCGCCAAGCAAGGCTTCCGTTTGAAACGTCATCAAGCTGGTTTTCCAGATCGGCCGTAAAGTTGTACTGCACGTAACGTTCAAAGAATTTCGACAGGAACGCCGTGACCAGACGACCGCGGTCCTGTGCGACAAAGCGGCGCTTGTCCAGCGTCACATAATCGCGATCCTGCAACACCGAAATGATCGATGCATAGGTCGACGGACGGCCAATACCCAGTTCTTCCATTTTCTTGACCAGGCTCGCCTCGGTATAACGGGGCGGGGGCTGTGTGAAATGCTGGTCGATACTGACCTTGCCAAGATCGGGCTTCTGGCCTTCGTTCAAAGGGGGCAGACGACGATCATTTTCGTCTTCTGCCTCGTCATCCTTGCCTTCCTGATACAGTTTCAGGAAACCGTCGAATTTCACGACCGAACCATTGGCGCGCAGAACCACGTGATTGTCATTCGATGACAGATCAACCGCGACCTGATCGAATTTGGCATCTTCCATCTGGCAGGCGACGGTGCGTTTCCAGATCAGGGTATAAAGCGCAAGCTGATCCTTATCCAGGTGACGCGCAACCTGATCGGGGCGACGGAACAGGTCAGTCGGACGGATGGCTTCGTGGGCTTCCTGTGCGTTCTTGGCCTTGTTGGCAAAGCTGCGTGCACTTGGCGGCAGGTAGTTTTCACCGTAATCCTTGGAAATCAGGCGGCGTGCTGCTGCCAGTGCCTCGCCCGACAGCACGACCGCATCGGTACGCATATAGGTGATCAGGCCAACTGTCTCGCCACCGATATCAACCCCTTCATAAAGGCGCTGTGCCAGCTGCATGGTGCGTTTCGCGCCAAAGCCCAGCTTGCGTGACGCTTCCTGTTGCAGGGTCGAGGTGGTGAAAGGCGGCTGCGGACGACGTTTGACATCTTTGCGCTCGACCTTTGAAACCGTATAGCTGCGGCTTTCGACCTTTTCCTTGGCAATCGTCGCTGCACCCTCATTGCCCAGTGCCAGCTTATCAAGCTTCTCACCGTTCAGATGAGTCAGACGCGCGGTGAAGTTGCCCTCAGGCACCTTGAAACCAGCTTCGAGTGACCAGTATTCGTCGGGGCGGAATGCTTCGATCTCAATCTCGCGCTCGCAAATCAGGCGAAGGGCGACCGACTGAACACGACCGGCCGACCGTGATCCGGGCAATTTGCGCCACAGAACCGGCGATAGGTTAAAGCCCACCAGATAATCAAGGGCACGGCGCGCCAGATAGGCATCGACCAGTTCCTGATTAAGCTCGCGCGGATTGGCAATCGCGTCGGTAACTGCCTTTTTCGTGATCTCGTGGAACACAACGCGATGAATATCGCGACCGCGCAAAAGCTTTTTCTGTTCCAGAACTTCCAGAATATGCCACGAAATCGCTTCCCCTTCGCGATCCGGGTCAGTCGCGAGATAGATGGTATCGGCATCGCGTGCAGCCGATGCGATCTCGCGGATCTGTTTTTCGGAACGGCCATCGGTTTCCCAGACCATCGCAAATTCGTTGTCGGGATCAACTGATCCATCTTTTGACGGAAGATCGCGGATGTGACCAAACGAGGCCAGCACCTTGTAATCGTCACCGAGATATTTATTGATCGTCTTGGCTTTGGCCGGGGATTCGACGATGACAAGATTCATTACGTTTTTCGTGTCCGGTTCTTGCGCCCTGGGGCGAAAATGTATGTCGTGCTGCGAATGATCCGAATGTCCGACACATATATATAGTGTGATCGTATTTCAGATCAGATTGCGCAAATTGCGGCAAATCACAACAATATTGTCGCAGCACAGATCGCTACGACACTCATTCGGCGATACGCGATACCCTATTTCCTGGGTGACGTTCAACCCTTCCTGCAAGCTCAAGCTCAATCAGCATGGTCGAAATCACATCGGCAGGCATGCCAGAAGCCCGGATAAGCTGATCAATCAGAAGCGGACTGGACGACAATAATTCAAGTATATGGTCCGTTTCACGGTCTCCGTTTCGGGCCGGGGCAGGGACCCCTGTTTCTTCTTGGTTATCAATGCTTTCCGGGGTGTCGACGATGATCGCGCTTTGGGCATCGCGTTCGATGGATTTGGTGATGTCGCTGAAATCATCTGATGAACTGGTTGTGGTTGTCGCGCGGCCCTCGATGGCAAAATGATGAATTCCTTCACGCAGATGGTTGTTTTGTTCGGAAACACGCAAGGCATCCAAAATCACATCAACGGAGTCGCACAGGATCGCCCCGTCACGGATCAGGCTGTTGGGGCCTGCCGCACGCGGATCGGTCGGACTGCCTGGAACGGCAAAAACATCACGTCCTTGTTCTCCTGCAAATCGGGCGGTAATCAGCGATCCGGAATTGCGTCCGGCCTCGACCACGACAACGCCATGCGACAGGCCGGAAATGATCCGGTTGCGCCTTGGAAAATGCCGTGCCTGCGGATTAAGTCCCGGTGGCATTTCCGAAATCACGCAGCCATTTTCGCAAAGCTTGCGATACAGATCGGCATGTTCACGCGGATAGATCACATCCACACCCCCGCCCAGAACCGCGACGGTGCCGCCATCCGTATTTGCGACTTGGAGGCAGGCATCATGAACCGCGCCATCAATCCCGCGCGCCATGCCCGATGCGACAACATATCCCGCGTCGCACAGGGCGGCGGATAACCGCCGTGCAAAACCGCACCCATTGGCCGATGCATTGCGGGCACCGACGATCCCGATGGTTGGCCTGGTCAAAAGTTCAACACGACCCAGCGCATAAAAATAGGGTGGGGCATCCTCGATCGCGGCCAGCATCACCGGATATTCCGGATCACCGATAATCACCGGCTTGGCATCGCAGGCGCGCGCCTGTTCAATTTCGGTAATCGTGTCTTCGCGCGTTGCCAGAACAATCTGCCGTTTGCCACCTGTGCGCGCGATGATATCGGGCAGGGCATCAATGGCATTGCGTGCCGATCCGAACCGCTCGACCAGCTTGCGGAATGTGACCGGGCCAACATTGGTACTGCTCGCCAGTCGCATACGCGCGAGGCGTTCAGATTGCGGTAATCGTATCGGTTGTTGCATGTCTGAAACCATAACGCCCGGATTGTGATCATCCGGGCGTTGTTTCGTCAAGCTATTCCAACTGCATAGCTTATTCTTCGCTGGTGGCTGCGGCTTCTTTTTTCTTCTGGCCGATTTTCGGCTCTTCGCCTTTAAGAAGGCGGCGGATATTGCTGTGATGTGCAGCCCAGACAATCACCGCAAGGAAGATTGCAAGCCATCCGGCACCGGGATCATTGGCGATCAGGAAGGCGGCAATCGGGGCGGCAATCATCGCAATCAGGGCCGAAAGCGATGAAATGCGGAAAACCAGCGCCATGACAAGCCACGTTGCCGCCGCGACAAGCCCCATGATCCAGTTGACCGCAACAAGGGTCCCAAGGGTGGTGGCAACACCCTTGCCGCCCTTGAAACGCAGCCATACGGGGAACATGTGCCCGACAACCGCGGCACCACCAGCAAAAATACCGGCCTCGGCATTGACAAAATGGGTAAATAGCAGGGCTGCTGCCGCACCCTTGCCGACATCGCCGACAAGTGTCAGGAATGCCAGAAATTTGTTGCCGGTACGCAGTACGTTGGTCGCACCAATATTGCCCGATCCGATCTTGCGGATATCGCCAAGTCCGGCCATCCGCGTCAGAACCAGACCAAACGGGATCGAGCCCAGCAGATAACCGCAAACGGTCGCAATCTGCAGCGACATCAGGGTTGCCTTGTAAGTGGCATCAAGTTCCATATTCACGCGCCTTCCGCGACAGAGGGATCGGCAAAAACCTCGCGACCATCAATGATGGTGCGCAGGACACGGCCTTGGGTAAGGCGGCCGTCAAATGGCGAGTTTTTCGATTTTGACTCGAACTGATAAGGATCTATCTTCCATGGGCGATCAGGATCAAACAGCACCAGATCGGCCGCTGTCCCGATTTCAAGCGTACCGGCACCCTTGATGCGTACCAGTCCCGCAGGGGCGGTTGTCAGCTTGGTAATCACATCAAGCATCGACATATGCCCGTTGTGATAAAGCTCCAGCGTGATCGGCAGAAGTGTTTCAAAACCAACACCACCGGCGGCGGCCTGCGCAAAAGGCAGGCGTTTGGAGTCAACATCCTGCGGATTATGGTCCGATGCGATGGCATCAATCGTGCCATCGGCAAGGCCTGCCACAATCGCCTGACGGTCGTCTTCGGACCGAAGTGGGGGCGACAGCTTGGCAAAAGTCCGGTAATCCGAAACCGCATTTTCGTTAAGCGCAAAATAGAACGGGGCCGTATCGCACGTGACCTTAAGGCCGCGTTTCTTGGCCTTGCGGATCACCTCGACCGACTCTCCTGTCGAGATATGGGCAAAATGCAAACGTCCGCCTGTCATTTCAACCAGCCGCAAATCGCGCTCTATCTGCATGACTTCGGCAAGTGGTGATACACCGCTAAGACCAAGGCGCGTGGCAAGTTCGCCGCTATTCATCGACGCACCCTTGGAAAGTTCCGGTTCCTCGGGATGCTGGACAATCATGCCATCAAAGAAGGTCGAATAAGATAGCGCCTGTCGCAGCAACCGGGCACTGGCGATGGTTTTTACGCCATCGCAAAACGCCACTGCACCGGCCTGATGCAAAAGGCCCATCTCGGTGATTTCGCCACCCTCAATGCCCTTTGATACCGCGCCATAGGCAAAAACCTTGGCCAGGCCAACCTTGCGTGCCCGGCGTGCGATAAATTCGACACCGGCCACATCGTCAATTACCGGATCAGTATTGGGCAGTGCGATGATCGTGGTGATCCCGCCGGCTGCCGCCGAACGACCGGCGGTTTCGATGGTTTCCTGATGTTCGAACCCCGGATCGCGCAATTGTGCGCGCATATCGACAAGACCGGGCGCAAGACACGCACCCGCAGCATCAACAATCTCGCAATCCTTGGGCAGATTGTCGCGGGTGACCTGCGCACCGCAATCAATGATCTTGCTGTTTTCAATCAGGATGCCGCCCGTACTGTCGGTCTGTGCCGCCGGGTCAAGCAGACGGGCATTGATAATGGCCTTACGGCCCGTACCCTTTACGCGAATGGCGGGGGTCATGCCTGGCCTCCTGCCTGTCTGTGGTTCTGGACCAGCAATTCAAGGGCGGCCATGCGCACCGCAACCCCCATTTCAACCTGTTCGCGGATGACGGATCGTTCGACGTCGTCGGCGACTTCGCTGTCGATTTCCACCCCGCGATTCATCGGGCCGGGATGCATGATCAGCGCGTCGGGCTTGGCATTGGCAAGCTTGGCGCGATCAAGGCCATGGAAATGGAAATATTCGCGGACCGACGGGATAAAGCTTCCTTCCATGCGTTCAAGCTGAAGGCGCAGCATCATGACGATGTCACAATCCTTAAGGCCTTCTTCCATGTCATGGAAAATCTCGACCCCCATCCGGTCGATCTTTGACGGGATCAGGGTCGGCGGCGCGACAAGGCGCACGCGCGATCCCATGGTATTAAGCAGCAGGATATTGGACCGGGCGACGCGCGAATGCGCGATATCGCCGCAGATCGCGACATTAAGCCGATGCAGGCGGCCCTTGTGGCGGCGGATGGTCAGCGCATCAAGCAACGCCTGTGTCGGGTGCTCGTGGCGGCCATCCCCGGCATTGAGAACCGCACAATTGACCTTTTCGCTCAGAAGCTTGACCGCACCGCTGTCACCGTGACGGACCACAAGTGCATCGGGGTTCATGGCATTGAGCGTCATTGCCGTATCAATCAGGGTTTCACCCTTTTTAACCGAACTGGTGCCGACCGTCATGTTGATGACCATCGCCCCCAGCCGCTTGGCGGCAAGTTCAAACGATGTCAGCGTTCTGGTCGAATTTTCATAGAACAGATTGACGACCGTGGCCCCGGCAAGAATGTTGCTGGTCTTGTCTGCTGTGCGGTTCTTTTCCGCATAATGCTGGGCACGATCAAGAATAAGGGTGATTTCCCCCGGGGTAAGACCTTCGATACCGAGGAGGTGAGGGTGCGGATAGTGATCCGCCGCTGGTCCCATGACACTCATGGCGTTGCACATATTCCTTAAATGGTATGGGCAGAAACTCGCGCGGAGCATACCCAATTGCCCCTGCCACGGAAAGTTAAAATATTGCCCCAACATCCTGACCGAATGATCAATATTTCGCTTGGTTTACATCACACCACATGCAGCAAAACCGCAAGGATCGGAATGCTGACAATCGCAACAAGCGTGTGAACCGTAATGATGCTGGCCATCATCGGGGCGTCACCACCCATCAGGCGCGCCAGCACAAACGCACTCGCCGAACAGGGCAATCCGGCATACAGCACAACCGCCGCCAGTTCGACCTGCGGCAGGCCGAGCAAAAGGCAAAGCCCCGCTGCAATGGCCGGGCTGATGACAAGTTTGCCCAGCGTGGAAAATCCGACCGGCCCCCCGGCGCGTCGTGCCGCCGAAAGATCAAGCCCCGCACCAACCGCCAGAAGCCCGATCGGCAATGCCGCACGCCCCAGAACTTCCAGAAACGGTCCAAGCACTGGCGGCAGGCCAAATCCCGTCATATTGATCCCAATGCCAAGAACACACGCCATCAGCAACGGATTGCGCAGAACATCGCGCAAAAGAGATACCGCGCCGGGCGTGCGGTCATTATCCCCCCAATGCGCGCATGCCAGAACCGACAGCACATTGACCGTCGGCACGACAAGGGCAACGCAAAGGGCCGTTACCGTCAATCCGGCTTCGCCCAGAAGGGCCGCGGCAACGGCAAGTCCGATATAGGTATTGGGCCGGATGGCGCCCTGAAACAGAGATGAAAACGCCGGATTGAAGACTTTCAGAACCGGCTTGGCGATCAGGATAAGAACGGTACATATGAAAACCGTGCCCAGCATCGCAGTCGCAATTCCCGCTAGTGGCAGGCTACCCAGATCGGCGCGCGCGGTATTGGAAAACAGCAATGCCGGGAATGTCACATAATAGGTCAGCTTTTCCGCCCCTGGCCAGAACGCATCAGGCAGGAATTTGCGTTGCCGCAGGATGAAGCCCAGCACGATCAGGGCAAAGGTCGGTATCAGGGCGGACAGGATGGCTAACATGGGGCGCTTTCGAAAATATCTTGCCGCACGATGGGGCAGTTATTAATCGGTTGTTATGTGATTTGCTGTGATGGTTTGCATTGTAACAGTCCGGCCTGACGTCGTATCGAAAAGACTGCCTGTTTCATTGCACGGACATCCTGTGATAATGGATGTCGCTCAGATAATGCGTTCAACGCACTGATTTATCAATTGAAAGAAATTCCTGCGCTGTGACCTGCCGCGCCAAACAGGAATGCAATCAGGGGAAAGCCCATGAGTCGCGCAATCGATCATCTGGTTCTATGTGTCAATGATCTCGATGCGGCCTGCGATGCTTACCGCAAGCTGGGTTTTACCGTCACCCCGCGTGCCAATCATCCGTTTGGCACTGGCAATGCCCTGATCCAGCTTGATGGCATGTATATCGAATTGCTTGCCGTGATCGAGCCGGAAAAAATCGCTGAAACCGATCTTGCCGCGCCGTTCTCCTTCCCGATTTATAACCGCGATTATCTGCGTCAGCGCGAAGGCATGTCGATGCTGGCGCTGCAATCGCGCGATGCGGAAAAAGACCGGGAGGATTTCATTGCCGCGGGTGCCGCCGTGCCCCGTGTTTTCAAGTTCGAACGCGAAGCAACCCGCCCGGATGGTTCGCTTACCGATCTGGCCTTTTCGCTGGCCTTTGCCAATCATCCGCTGTTGCGCCATGCGGTGACCTTTGTCTGCCAGCATCGACATCCGCCGCAGAATTTCTATTATCCGGAATATCAAAACCACGCCAACGGCGCCTATGCGATTGGCAAGGTGTTCCTCACGCATTGGGCGGCGGACGCGGTTACGGATTTCGTCGAAGAAATCGGAACCGAGAAGATCGTCACAGCTCTGCATAGTGATGAAATGGTCACTCGGTTCGGAATTGACGACCCGGCTTTCCCTACCGATGGCTTTGCCGGTTATGAAATCATCGTCAACACGCTCGACACGATTGCCCAAGCCGCCCAGTCCATGGGGGCAATCCATAAAAAGGGCCGTCTGATCCTGCCGCCCTCGAAATTTTTCGGAACACTGGTTGTTTTTACGGCCAAAGGAAAAGCCGCCTGAACAAACAGGCGGCTGATCGAAAACTCTGAAACCAAGTGGTTTCGTTTGGCTGAAAATCAGGCTTCTTCGTCACCAAATTCATCTTCATCATCGTCGTCATCAGGGTTTGCGCCCGGATCGGTATGAAGATTAAGGTTATCAAGCGCGCCTTGCAGGATATAGGCCGCAGCCGTTTTATCGACGACCTGGGCCCGGCGTTTGCGCGTCATGTCGACATCTTCAATCAGGATGCGTTCAACCGCGTTGGTCGAAAGACGTTCATCCCAAAGCAGGATCGGCAGATCGATATAATTCTGCATTTCGTCGACAAAGGCATAAACCCGGTGGCATGCCTTGCCGACCGTGCCGTCAAGTTCACGCGGAAAACCGATGATGATGCCGTCGACATTCTGCTTGGTGACGATTGCCGAAAGTTCGGCAATATCACGCATGAATTTCTTGCGCGAAATCAGCGAATAGGGGGACGCGATCTGCAGCCCGACATCCGAAAGGGCCACGCCAATGGTTTTGGTGCCGAGATCCAGCCCCAAAACGCGTGCTGCCGGTGTCAAAAACCGCAGCAATTCCTGTGTGTCATTGCAAATCATGGCGCCCTTATAGGTGTAAGTTATGTCCTGTGCCAGAGCTAATATTTCGGATTGATCAAAAGGCCAAATGGTAAATTGTTAGCTTTTGAAAATGACGCCATATTCAGCCCGAAAATCCACCATAAGGCAATTTAACGCAGATTGTAACGCATGATTGATAAGTTTGAAGTCAATTTGGGAAGCGGACGTGCTGGATGGCTGGTTGAAGGTAAATTCAAGGTATTTTAATTTTTATTTTCCATTATTTAAATTTATAAAGTACTGCTAATAATAAAATAAGAATAAAAATAGATTTTATTTTTATTATTTCAAATTTTACATAAAATTCATTCTGGTTTTACTTTTTGTGAATTCAATTTTTTTAGATGTATGTCAATGAACTTGGCGTCTGCTTATGGGATAAGTGGATATCCATCCTGATTGGATTGCAGTTTTTCTGAGACGAGACCTGAAAACATTGTTGGTTTTTCGTTATTTAGCAGGAGTTTGCAATGCCGTCCAAGCTTGACAAACCGTCAAAGCCAGAACAGACACATGAGCATGATTTGTTGTCCCGTTTTCCCACGGCCTACACGATCCTGTTTGCTCTGATTATTGTTGTCGCGGCTCTTACCTGGGTCATTCCGGCCGGGCAGTATGACCGGGAAATGAATGAGGCGATTGGTCGTGAGGTTGCCGTTCCCGGTACATATCACGAAGTCGATCCGAATCCGCAGGGCTTCTTTGATGTCATGCTGGCACCCGGTGCCGGTTTTTATGATCCTGATAGCTATGCCGCAAATGCGATTGATGTGGCGCTGTTTGTTCTTTTCCTTGGCGGTTTTCTGGGCGTGGTAAACGCGACCGGTGCAATCGATACCGGTATTCGATCTGCGATGAAAAAGCTAAAAGGGCACGAGATATGGATGATCCCTATTTTGATGACCTTGTTTGCCATCGGGGGGACCACCTATGGCATGGCGGAAGAAACGCTGGCTTTTTATGGTCTGTTAATTCCGGTCATGATTGCAGCGGGCTACGATACCGTGACCGCGGTTGCGATCATCATGCTTGGTGCCGGTATCGGTGTTCTGGGCTCGACCATAAATCCGTTTGCCACCGTGATTGCGGCGAACGCAGCGAATATTCCGTTCACTTCGGGTATTGTGTTGCGCTTTGTTATCCTGATTTTGGGTTTGGTCATCTGCATTGCTTATGTGATGCGTTATGCCGGTCGGGTGAAAAATGACCCGTCGAAATCGATTGTTGCCAAGCAACTGGATTCACACCGGTCCCTCTTTCTGAAAGGTCATAACGCCCAAACAGACAGTGCGACCCTTACTGGTAAACAAAGCCTGATCTTGATCCTGTTCGGTTTAACCTTCGCGGTGATGATCTGGGGCGTTTCATCCCAGGATTGGTGGATGGCCCAGATGGGGGCTCTGTTCCTTGGTTCTGCGATTGTGATCGGTCTTTTGGCGCGGATGGGCGAAAAAGAAGTGACGGGGCATTTTGTCGACGGGGCGCGCGATCTTTTGGGGGTCGCCCTTGTTGTCGGGCTGGCTCGGGGGATTGTGGTGATCATGCAAAACGGCCTGATTGCCGACACATTGCTGCACGGGGCTGTTGGCAGCCTGAGCGGGCTTGGCAATCTGGCTTTTATCAACCTGATGTTCTGGATCGAGGCGGGAATGAGTTTCCTTGTGCCGTCGTCATCGGGGCTGGCTGTTCTGTCGATGCCGATTCTGGCACCCTTGTCCGATTTTTCCGGGGTCGACAGGCATCTGATCGTGACCGCCTATCAGTCGGCAAACGGGTTGGTCAATCTGATCAATCCGACATTTGCCGTGGTGGTTGGCGGGCTCGCCATTGGTCGGGTGTCTTACGACCGCTGGCTGGCATTTGTCTGGCCGCTTCTTTTGATGCTGACAGTCATGATTACTGTCGTTTTGTGTGTCGGAACTTCTCTTTAGGTCCCCCGAAAGGACAGTGTCATGTCTGAAAAAATGCTCGGCGTTCATTCTGAGACCGGAACGTTGCGTCAGGTTGTTGTTTGTCGCCCCGGATTGGCCCATCGTCGTTTGACGCCGGGTAATTGTCAGGAGCTTTTGTTTGATGATGTTTTTTGGGTCAAGCAGGCCCAAAAGGATCATGATGTCTTTGCCAGTATCATGCGCAACGAAGGTGTCGAAGTCCTTGATGTCAATGATCTGCTATCTGAAACGCTTGCCATCAAAGAAGCCCGTTCCTGGGTTCTTGATCATCGCATCACTGCCGATCAGATCGGTGTTGGCGCGCTTTCGGAATTGCGTGGCTGGATGGAAGATCTTCCGGCTGCCAGCCTTGCGGAACTCCTTCTGGGCGGGTTGACCGTCGATGAGTTGCCTTTTGAGCCGACCGGCTTGTTCGGCAGCTATCTGGGGCATCATGGTTTCATTTTACCGCCATTGCCCAATGCGCTGTTTACCCGCGACAACAGTGCCTGGATTTATGGCGGTGTTACCGTCAACCCGATGTTCTGGGCGGCACGGCGACCGGAAACATTGCTTAATACGGCAATATACAAATTTCATCCAAAATTTTCGGGAAAGACAAAGATCCACTGGGGCGATCCAACCTGCGATCATGGTCTGGCGACGCTGGAGGGCGGCGACATCATGCCGGTCGGGAATGGCACGGTGCTGGTTGGCATGGGCGAGCGATCTTCGCCACAGGCGGTGGGGCAACTTGCGCAGGCTTTGTTCCGCGATAACGTGGTTGAACGTGTTCTTGCCTTCCAGATACCGAAATCACGTGCCGCCATGCATCTGGATACGATTTTCACCCTGTGCGGAGGGGATGTCGTGACGACGTTCAAGGAAGTCGCTGACGGTCTGGTTTGCTATGATATTCGTCCCGGTTCCGAAGCAGGCAAGCTGAACTTCCGTGTCGATCCGCGTCCCATCTTTGACATCGTTGCCGAGGTTTTTGGCTATAAATCCCTGCAAGTTGTCCCGACTGGCGGCAATAACGAAGCCGAACAGTCACGCGAACAGTGGAACGACGGAAACAATGTTCTGGCCCTGCGTCCGGGCGTCGTCATCGGTTATGACCGAAACGACGATACCAATGCCGCCCTTGAAGCCGCAGGTATCAAGGTTCTTGCCATACCGGGCGCCGAATTGGGCCGGGGGCGCGGCGGTGGGCATTGCATGAGCTGCCCAACCATGCGTGATCCGGTGTAGGGGCCAGGCCCCAGGTTGCATAGAACGAAGGAGCCTGAAAATGGCATTTAATCTTAAAAACCGTAGCTTCCTGACCCTGAGCGATTTTTCCGGTGAGGAAATCAAGTTCCTGTTGAAGCTGGCGAAGGATTTGAAATCGGCGAAATATGCCGGCTACGAAGTTCCGACTTTGACCGGTAAGGACATTGCGCTGATTTTTGAAAAGGATTCCACGCGTACACGGGTCGGGTTCGAAGTTGCCGCCTATGATCAAGGCGCGCGCGTGACCTATCTTGGGCCAACCGGAAGCCATATTGGCCACAAGGAAAGCGTCAAGGATACGGCACGTGTTCTGGGCCGTATTTATGACGGGATCGAATATCGTGGTTTTGGGCAGAAAGTTGTGGAAACGCTTGCGCAATATGCGGGGGTTCCGGTTTTCAACGGGTTAACCGATGAATTCCATCCAACGCAAATTCTGGCAGATTTCCTGACCATGCAGGAGCATGTCGAAAAGCCGCTGCACCAAACCCGATATGCCTTTTTGGGCGATGCTGGCAACAATATGGGTAACAGCCTGTTGATTGGTGGTGCCAAGATGGGCATGGATGTACGCCTGTGTGCGCCCAAAAACTGCTGGCCGGTTGAAAGCATTCAGCAAGAGGCACGATTGGTTGCGCGTGAAACTGGAGCCAAGCTGACCCTCACTGAAAATGTTGACGAGGCGGTCAGGGACGTTGACTTCGTTTACACGGATGTCTGGGTTTCGATGGGGGAGCCCAAGGAAAAATGGGCCGAACGGATCAAGATTCTGCGTCCGTATCAGGTGAACAAGGACGTTCTGGACAAAACGGGCAATCCGCATGTGCGCTTCATGCACTGTCTTCCAGCATTTCATGATACCACCACCAGTGTGGGGGCGGAAATCAAGGCAGAGTTCGGCCTTGATGCGATGGAAGTTACCGACGAGGTGTTCGAAAGCCCGGCATCGATTGTTTTTGATCAGGCTGAAAACCGGATGCATACGATCAAAGCCGTTTTGGTCGCAACACTGGGAGGATAACATGCTTGTTGTGGCAGCCCTTGGTGGGAATGCTCTGCTTAAACGCGGCGAACCCATGACGGCCAATACGCAGCGCGCCAATGTGCGGCGCGCTACCACGGTGCTGGCCCAAATCGTTCGCGATGGGCATCATCTTGTTCTGACGCATGGCAATGGGCCTCAGGTCGGTTTGCTGGCTTTGCAAGGTGCCGCATATCGTCCGGAAGAAGAATATCCACTTGACGTTCTGGGGGCTGAAACCGAAGGCATGATCGGATACATGATCGAGCAGGAATTGGAAAATGCGTTGAATCATGAACGGCCGGTTGCTGCTTTGCTGACACAGGTCGTTGTCGATAAAAAGGACCCGGCTTTTGCCTGTCCGACCAAATTCGTCGGCCCCGTATATGACAAGGAAGAGGCCGAAGAAAAGGCTGCCAAAGGCCATTGGACCATTGCGCAGGACGGCAATAAATGGCGTCGGGTCGTTCCCTCCCCAAAGCCGGTCGAAATACCTGACATCCCGGTTATTCAATTGCTTTTGAAGCATGGTGTTATTGTTATTTGCACGGGAGGGGGCGGTATTCCGGTGGTCTATCAAAAAGACGGCAGCCTGACCGGCATCGAAGCGGTCATCGACAAGGATGCCGCCAGTGCTCTTCTCGCCAAGAAGATCGGTGCTGATGCTTTGCTGCTGCTTACCGACGTGGACGGGGTTTACCGTGATTTCGGGACGCCAGATGCCTGTCGGATTGACAGGCTTTCCCCTGATGAGGCGCGCGCACTTTCATTGCCTGACGGGTCGATGGCCCCCAAGGTGACTGCGGCAGCCGATTTTGTCACGGCAGGGAGGATGGCCGGGATCGGTCGTCTTGAGGACGCAGGTCAAATTTTGAAGGGGCAGGCCGGAACCAGGATTTCGCTGTGAACCTAGTGCAACCATGATCGCGTGACGAAGCCTGAACGGGCTCCTCTTCGGAGAAGAAATCCATCTGGTTTGAGCCGGGCCGTTCTCTTTTGTTCAAATAACTTCGGCATGGCGCGGTACGTTGGTCACGAAACCGGGCAATGCTAGCCCATAGTAAAGGGCGGCAACGACCCTTGCAGCGGCGGCGGCGGGGTGCTAGTTTCCGCGCTGTAATTTCAGGTTCCGGCAGGCCGCCTGCCTGCCGGGTGTTTTGTCATTCCTTAAGAGAGACTTTCATCCATGTCGTCTTTGGATAAGGAAACAGTTCGTCGCATCGCCTTTCTGTCGCGTATCAACGTGTCCGAAGAAGGGCTTGGCGAACTGGCGGGAGATTTGACCCGTATCCTCGATTTCGTCGAGGAACTGCAAGAAGTTGATGTCGAGGGTTGTGATCCCCTGACGTCGGTTGCCGATCTGACCCTGCCGATGCGCAAGGACGAAGTCACCGATGGCAATATCCAGCAAAAAGTGCTGTCAAACGCACCGATGACCGATGCTGGCTGTTTTGTTGTGCCGAAGGTGGTTGAATAATGACTGATCTGACAAATCTGACGCTTGCTGAAGCCCGTGACGGGCTGGCAAAGGGCGATTACACGTCGGTCGAACTGACCGAAGCCCACATCAAATCGATGGAAGCGCACCGTAATCTGAACGCTTACATCACCGAAACCCCGGACAAGGCCATCGACATGGCCAAGGCTTCCGATGCCAAGCGCGCCAAGGGTGACGCGGGCAAAATGGAAGGCCTGCCGATTGCGATCAAGGATCTGTTCTGCACCGAAGGTGTCCAGACGACCGCAGCCTCGCACATTCTTGAGGGGTTCAAACCGGAATATGAATCGACCGTCACCACCAACCTGTTTGGTAACGGCGCGGTGATGCTCGGCAAGGCCAACCTTGATGAATTCGCCATGGGGTCGTCCAATACCTCGTCCTATTACGGCAATGTCATCAACCCGTGGAAGGGCAAGGATGGCAAGGATCTGGTTCCGGGTGGCTCGTCTGGTGGTTCGGCGGCTACTGTTGCTGCGGGCATGGCGCTGGCGGCGACCGGTACCGATACCGGCGGCTCGATCCGTCAACCGGCATCCTATTGCGGTATTGTCGGCCTGAAGCCAACCTATGGCCGTTGCTCGCGCTGGGGCATTGTCGCCTTTGCAAGCTCGCTTGATCAGGCTGGTCCAATGACCAAAACCGTTCGCGACGCTGCGATCATGCTGGGCGCAATGGCCGGACACGATGCCAAGGACAGCACATCCGCCCCGGTTGCGGTTCCTGATTTCGAGGCCGCCCTGACGGGTGACATTCGCGGCATGAAAATCGGTATTCCGAAAGAATATCGTGTCGATAACATGCCCGAAGAAATCAACAAGCTGTGGGATAACGGTATTGCGATGCTGCGCGATGCAGGTGCCGAAGTGGTCGATGTGACCCTGCCGCACACCAAATATGCGCTTGGCACCTATTATATCGTCGCCCCGGCCGAGGCATCCTCGAACCTTGCGCGTTATGACGGCCTGCGTTACGGCCAGCGCGTCATGGATGAAGGTGACAGCCTGGACGACATGTATATGAAGTCCCGTGCGGCTGGTTTCGGCAAGGAAGTCCAGCGCCGCATCATGATCGGCACCTATGTGCTGTCGGCTGGTTACTATGACGCCTATTACAACAAGGCGCTTAAAGTCCGTCGTCGCATTTACGAGGATTTCGCAACCGCATTTGGCACCGTTGATGCCATTCTGGCACCGACCGCTCCGTCGGCGGCCTTTGCGATTGGTGAAAACGAAGACGATCCGGTCAAAATGTATTTGAACGACGTCTTTACCGTTCCGGCAAGTCTTGCGGGTCTTCCGGGTCTGTCCGTTCCGACGGGCCTGTCTGCCGAAGGTCTGCCGCTTGGTTTGCAGCTTATTGGCAAACCGTTTGACGAAGAAACCGTTCTGCGTGTCGGTGGCGTGCTTGAAACTGCCGCCAACTTTACCGCGAAACCGGCCGGGCAGGAGGGCTGATCCATGACCTATATCATCGAAGGTTCAACCGGCCCTTGGGAAATCGTTGTCGGTCTGGAAGTCCACTGTCAGGTGGTTTCCAAGTCCAAGCTTTTCTCGGGCGCATCGACCACATTCGGTAACGATCCGAACACCAATGTCAGCCTTGTTGACGCGGCCATGCCGGGCATGTTGCCGGTCATCAACGAGGAATGCGTGCGGCAAGCCGTCAAGACCGGCCTTGGCCTTAAAGCCAGGATCAATCTTGAAAGCGTCTTTGCACGCAAGAACTACTTCTATGCCGATCTGCCGCAGGGCTATCAGATTTCACAGTTTGACAAACCGATTGTCGGCGAGGGGACCATTATCCTCGACATGCCTGATGGCTCGACCAAATCGGTCGGCATTGAACGCCTGCATCTTGAACAGGATGCCGGTAAATCGATGCACGATCAGGACCCGAAATATTCGCATATCGATTTGAACCGTTCGGGCGTTGCTCTGATGGAAATCGTGTCCAAGCCTGATATCCGTACCCCGGAAGAAGCCGGTGCCTACCTGACCAAGTTGCGCGCGATTGTGCGTTACCTTGGCACATGCGATGGCAACATGAACGAAGGTTCGATGCGTTGCGATGCCAACGTTTCGGTCCGTCGTCCGGGTGCCGAATTTGGCACGCGTTGCGAAATCAAGAACGTCAACTCCATCCGTTATGTGATGCAGGCGATCGAGATCGAAGCAAAACGTCAGGTCGAAGTCATCGAAGCCGGTGGCGAAATCGTTCAGGAAACCCGTCTTTATGATCCGCGTCTGGGTGAAACCCGTTCGATGCGGTCCAAGGAAATGGCACATGATTACCGCTATTTCCCGGACCCGGATCTGCTGCCGCTAGTATTCGATCAGGCATTCGTTTCCGAAATCGAAAAGACCCTGCCGGAACTCCCGGACGAGAAAAAAGCCCGTTTCATGCGTGAAAACGGCCTGTCGGCTTATGATTCCGGTGTTCTCGTTGCCGATCAGGAAAAGGCCGCCTATTACGAAGTCGTTGCCAAGGGCCGCGACGGCAAACTTGCCGCGAACTGGGTGATCACCAACCTGTTTGGTGCGCTCAACAAGCTGGAAGTTCCCGTCACCGAAAGCCCGGTCACGGCCGAAAATCTCGGCAAACTTCTGGACCTGATTTCGGATGACACCATTTCAGGCCGTATCGCCAAGGACGTCTTTGAAATCATGATCGAAACCGGCAATGACCCGGAAAAGATCGTGGAAGAAAAAGGTCTGAAGCAGATCACCGATACCGGTGCGATTGAAACAGCAATCGACGAAGTCATTGCGGCCAACCCGGACAAGGTTCAGGAAATCCGCGACGGCAAGGACCGCATGCTGGGTTGGTTCGTTGGCCAGGTCATGAAATCCACGGGTGGCAAAGCCAACCCGGGCATGGTCAACCAGATGCTCCGCGACAAAATCCTCGGCTGATTTCAATCATCAGAAGATGAGCAAAAGCCGCCCGTTTCGATCTGAAACAGGCGGCTTTTTGTTGGGTTCTATGTGTCGCTAATCATCTTCAACGTTAATGAGCCAAATGTTGCCTGAAGATTTCATAAAACATACTGTTGTAGAATTGGGAGGCGTCGGAACTTTTGTCTTTAAATCACAAATTTGCTGCCTGTAAGAGTAGGTTCAGGTTTCTTGGAGATGGCTCAATACCCCGATCTCTTTCTGCTTGCAGCATTTCATAGCTTAGAACAATAACGCGAGCCGCCTCCGATATGCCCCATGTCCTATTGTTTTGTGAGCGATAGTATTCAATTTCCTCGAGAATCATGCGTAGTAAATCGGCGTCAATCACGCGCACTTGATCCCGCACTTCGCTTCTCAGCATGCTGCCCCTTCCTGTCAGCAACCAGCTTGCGTCTATGCCCTTATCAACCAGTACAGCCAAAGATGATGCTTTTGGTTCATTTTTGTCCAGCTCGTAACGTTCCCACGATTTGCGTGTAAGTCCGGCAAGGTCTGCTGCTTCCGATGCACTAAGCCCTATATGCTTTCTTGCCTCTCTTATTCGCTCACTAAGGTTGGTTATCATAACTGCTGTTCCTGTATGGAATTGGAGTGTGAAGAATCAAAAAAAAATGAACCTTTGATTTATTTAGATTCTCAAAATTGATACTTTTGGGTTTAATGGTCTAAAAAAATACCACTAAAGGTGTTTTTTCTTGATTTTGGTTCATTTTTGTACCACTATTTCTCTGTCTTTGATGGTGTGTACAGAGTGAACTTCAGTGCCAAACTGAAATGATCGCCCGTATCCGTGCATAAGCGATGTTTTGCCCGGGCGATGTTTGGCATTCGCGATCTATCTGCGCTTGACTGTTAACTTTCCGACTGGGGTGTTGATTAATCTCAAGCAAAGTTTGAGACGTGATTATACGCAGCTTTGCGAAGTGCTCAGGATGATCGTCGCACAGTGTTTATTTCCTGTAAGCATTCTGAAACCTTAGAAAACCTTCGTGATGACTTGAGGCAATGTCGCATATTTCATCTCAGGTTGCGTGCGGGCAGGTCATGTTCATTCAAAGCCATTGATTGCATGGGACAATTTTGCTCAGAGCGAAACAGTTTCCTCTGATTGCGGCGTGAAATGAATTCATTCTTTTGTATCAAGGCTCCCTCTAGATGTGTGGTTCTTTTTTGGGGGAACAATACTAAAGGATAGTTATTGGGGTGTGGGGTAGTAATATGGGGCTTCTAAAGCGAATTAAAATTGCCATCAAAGTTGCTGGCGGTTTTGGCGTGATGTTGGTTTTGATGATCACGGTGTCGGCGATCTGCGTTATTGCATTGATGGATGCAGACAGTAATTTCAACGAGTATCGGCAGATTGCACTGCAATCAAACCAAGCTTCACGTGTTCAGGCCAATATGCTTGAAGCTCGTGTCTCGGTTTTGAATTTTCAGATGAGGCAGTCTCCTGAAGCACTTGAAAACGCAAATCAAAGATTGGTAACAACCAAAAAGCTTAACGCCGAATTTTTGTCTCTTATTAAAGACCCTGACTATCTCGAAAGTGCGAAAGCTGTGGATCAGGATATTGCGGCGTATGCTGCGGCGGTTCGTGCGTTAAGCGCAACCAAGGATCCTGCGGAACAACAACGTATCGCTGAAAAGACCTTGAACGTTCTGGGGCCAAAGGTCGCAAGCGACATCGAAGAACTCAAACTGTCCTTCAAAGCCAAACAGGATGAGATTGGTCCTAGAGCAAAAGCAGAAAACGCTTTTGCCATTTCGCTTGCCGCAATTATTTCTGCAATTGCTGTGGTGGTCGGTTTGGCAGCAGCGTGGCTGATCGGTGTTGGTATTTCGCGTCCGATTATTACCATTACAAACGCGATGCGGGTTCTTGCCGGAGGCGACAAAACCGTTGATATCCCCGGACAGGATCACAAGGATGAAATTGGTGATATGGCCAAGGCGGTGCTCGTGTTTAAAGAAAACATGATCAAGGCAGAGGAACTGGCCGCCCAGGAAGTCGAAGCCCAGAAACAGCGTGAATCCCGCGCCAGGTTGATCGAAAAACTGACCGGTGATTTTGAAGGTGATGTATCGGTCGTTCTGAAAACGGTCTCGGATGCAGCGACCGAAATGCAGCATACTGCAACGTCAATGACGGCAACCGCGGAAGAAACCAGTCGTCAGTCAACGGTTGTTGCTGCGGCGGCCGAGCAGGCATCAAATAATGTTCAAACCGTTGCCAGCGCATCCGAAGAACTAAGTGCATCGATCTCTGAAATCAGCCATCAGGTTACACAGTCATCCCGTGTGGCGGATAAGGCTGTTGTGGAAGCGCAAAGTACGAATGCACAGGTTCGTGGACTTGCAGAAGCGGCTCAGAAAATTGGTGATGTCGTCGGTTTGATCAGTGATATTGCGGCACAGACCAATCTTTTGGCTCTGAATGCCACGATCGAGGCTGCCCGCGCAGGTGAAGCAGGCAAAGGTTTTGCCGTTGTCGCGGCCGAGGTGAAAAACCTTGCTAATGCGACCTCCAAGGCCACCGAGGAAATCACAAATCAGATAACCGCAATCCAAAGCGAAACAGAGGGCGCTGTTGTTGCCATTGATTCCATCGGAACAACCATCACCGAAATTAGTGAAATTGCATCGGCAATAGCCAGTGCGGTTGAACAGCAAGGTGCCGCAACCGATGAAATCAATCGGAACGTACAGGAGGCTTCTGCGGGTACCGGCGAAGTAACGGCCAATATTCACGGTGTCAACCAAGCCGCGGCATCAACCGGGGCTGCGGCCGAGCAAGTCCTTTCTGCCTCAAATAATATGTCTCAGCAGGCAGATATCCTGCTTCAGAAAGTCGAAGCTTTCTTGTCGGCGGTAAAGGCTGCTTAGGCTGTCTGCTCCGTTTCGCCAAGGCTCGGGCGCTGATATGGCATCATGAATGCCAACCGATCTTGTTTCGGCGTTATCTTTCAATGGTTAAGTCCGATTTAGCATGCGGGCTTAACCATTTTTCTATGTGCAATTTGCTTGGTGCCCGATGAAGTGATCCTGATGTTCCATTTTTTTGCAAGCTCAGAGGCGAAATATTTTCCTACGTGCCCGCAGTCCGGTAATCGCGTGGTGATGCGCCAAGGATGCGTTTGAACATGTTGCTGAACGCGGCGGGATTGTCATAGCCAAGGTCCATCGCAATCGTTGTCACGGCTTCACCGGCGGCCAGTCTTGGCAGGGCGGCAAGGATGCAGGCCTGTTGACGCCATTCAACAAAGCTTGATCCGGTTTCCTTGCGAAACTGCCGGGTAAAGCTTCGGCGGCTCATGCCCAGATGATGGCACCAGTCATCGATGGTTTCATGCGGGGTCGGAGATGCCAGAAAGGCACGGCATTTTTCCCGTAATGCGGCCTGTTCCGGTAGCAGAAGCGACAGCGGCAGGACCGGCAACCGTTTGATTTCATGTTCAATCAGCGCCATCAATGCACCATCACGACCCGCCATGTCATATTCCGCCGGGACGGCAACCGCTTCGATCAATAAATGACGCATCAGCGATGAAATACCGACCACCTTGCACTGGTTGTCCGCCGCACCAAGCCGGTTCGGGCGCAGATAAAGCGAGCGCATTTTGACATCGCCAAACAGCCGGACCTCGTGGATGACCCCGGCGGGGATCAGCATGCCGCGCTGGGGTGGCATCATCCATGCGCCGTGCTGGGTTGATGCCATCAAAACCCCAGTCAAGCCATATAGCAACTGATCGCGATCATGGCGATGGGCGGCAATTACATGACCGTCGGGATAATCCGTACCCAATGCGATAACCGGTCTTGGAACTTCGCGAAAAGATGACATCGATGCCTGTCTTGCGTGATTGGCCCAGTCTCGTAATAAATTGACCCTAACGCGGTGGTGGGCCGTTTTGCAATTTTTATAATGACGATCAACGCACCAAGGCTTGCGTTTAATGTTATTTCAACGAGGTCTCCGATGAACGAAGCCTTCCTTAACCGTCCGCAAGTGACCCGAACCGTTTTGCCGGTTCTGGGTGCGGCCAGTTTCTGCCATTTGCTGAACGATATGATCCAGTCGCTATTTGTCGCGGCTTATCCGGTGTTTAGGGGCGGCTTTGATCTATCCTTTGCGCAGCTCGGTCTATTGACCCTGACCTATCAGGTGACGGCATCGTTGCTGCAACCTTTCATTGGTCATTTCACGGACCGTCGGCCGCAACCCTATTCCTTGCCGTTTGGTATGGGGATGTCGATGGCGGGGCTTCTGGTGCTGTCCTCGGCAACCAGTTTTGCGATGCTGCTTGTGGGCAGTGCGATGCTGGGTGTGGGATCGTCGATCTTTCACCCGGAATCCTCGCGTCTGGCGCGTCTGGCATCGGGCGGGGCGCATGGCTTTGCGCAGTCGCTGTTTCAGGTGGGCGGCAATGTCGGTTCAGCCATCGGGCCGTTGCTGGTGGTCGCAGTGGTTTTGCCGCACGGACAGGGCAGTCTGGCATGGTTTGCCTTTGCCGCATTGGCTGGGGTCGTCATCCTGACCCTTCTCGGGCGCTGGTATAAACGCAACGGCCATGCCGTGCGCCGCCCGCGTGTTGTTCATCTGGCGGCAAATCTTCCGGCCCGACGCCAGGTGATTGGCGGCTTGACGGTTCTGTTCTGCCTGATGCTGTCGAAATGGTTCTATCTCGCCAGCTTCACCAGCTATTACGTCTTTTACCTCATGGAAAAATTCCCGCTCTCCGAAGGCGATGCGCAGATTTATCTGTTCATTTTCCTGGCTTCGGTCGCGGCAGGAACCCTGATCGGCGGATCGGTGGGCGACCGGATTGGTCGCAAAAAAGTGATATGGGGATCGATCCTTGGAGCACTGCCCTTTGCACTGATCCTGCCTTATGTTGGATTGGGGGCGACCGTGATGCTCTCGATTGCCATCGGTCTGATCCTGTCATCGGCATTTTCGGCGATTGTTGTCTATGCGCAGGAACTTGTGCCGGGACGTATTGGCATGATTTCCGGCCTGTTCTTTGGCCTGGCCTTTGGGCTTGGCGGGCTTGGTGCGGCCATTCTTGGCGTGATGGCTGATCATTTCGGGCTGGAGCTGGTCTATCAGGTTTGCGCATGGTTGCCGGCCATTGGTTTCCTTGCGATTTTCCTGCCTGATATCGAACATGTCGACAAAGCCTGAATGCGGGAAACCGAAACGCAAAAGACCGCCCATCTGGGCGGCCTTCCGCGTGGATATCTTGATCGATCAGGCCAGTTCGCGGGCCGGATAACCGGCATCGTCAATGGCGGCGATCAGGGCTGCGACATCGGGATTGCCGGTCACGGTTACTTCACCCTTTGCAAGGTCGATATCGGCTTTTTCAACCCCCGAAACGCCCTCGACAGCTTTGGTAACAGTGGCAGCGCAATGGCCGCAGCTCATTTCATCGACTTTCAGTTTCAGCATTCCGGTTGCTCCGTCAGGTTGGATTCGATAATCCGACTATGGGGCTTCCAGTTGCTGGAAGGTCAAGCGATTATTTACCGAGTAGTTTGACGACCGCGTCGGCGGCCGCATCGCTGGATGCAGGGTTCTGGCCAGTTACCAGTTTGCCATCGACAACCGCATGGGACGCCCAAATGTCAGCGCGTTCATAAAGACCGCCCTGTTTGGTGAATTCGTCCTCGATCAGAAGCGGCACGACCTTTTCAAGGCCGACGGCCTTTTCCTCGTCATTGGTGAAGCCGGTGACTTTTTTGCCCGCCACCAGCGGCTTGCCGTCTTTGGTTTTGGCATTCACGAATGCTGCCGGGCCGTGGCAGACAGCGGCCACCGGTTTGTCCTGTGCGACGAATGCCTCGATCAGTGCGATGGATTTGACATCTGTTGCCAGATCCCAAAGCGGCCCGTGACCGCCGGGATAAAACAGCGCGTCGTAATCATCGGCTTTCAGGCCATCAAGCGTCACGGTATTGGCGAATGCTTTTTGCGCTTCCTCGTCACCTTCAAACCGTTTGGTTGCCTCGGTCAGGGCATCGGGAACCTGACTGTTGGGATCAAGTGGTGGCTGACCGCCCTTGGGGGAAGCCAGCGTGATATCGGCACCGGCATCGCGGAACCGGAAATAGGGGGCGGCAAGTTCTTCCAGCCAGATACCGGTTTTATGGCCGGTATCTCCCATTTTGTCATGCGACGTCACAATCATCAGAATACGCATTGTTTTGGTCCTTGCTATGTGAATAGGATTTGCACCAAGCATAGGATGCTGATCTAATTTGCGCCAGATCGAAGAATCGGACAGATTGTCAAATTAAATGAGCGCATGAAATGTCGGCACTGGATGAAGTTCGGGCGATGATGATTTTCGCCCGTGTGGTCGAGGATGGCGGGTTTTCTGCCGCGGCGCGCAAGATGGGGCTGAGCCGTGCTGCGGTGTCTCATCAGATCAGGCAGCTTGAAGCCAAGCTTGGCGTGCCGCTGCTTCGGCGCAGTACGCGCAATTTCAGTCTGACCGATGCCGGGACGCGTTATTACGACAGTTGCCGGACGATTGCGCTGGAGGCCGAGGCCGCCCGCAAGCGGGTCGAAATCCTGCGTGACGAGCCGGTCGGCAAAATATCGATCACTTCATCGGTGCATCTGGGCACGCTTCGCATCGTGCCGATCCTTGACCGGTTTCGTCAAACCTATCCCGGGGTGGCGATTGATGTTCATCTGTCTGACGAGGTTGTCGATCTGATCGGGCGGGGGATTGATATCGGCATCCGGTCCGGGCCGCTCAAAAGCTCGGAGCTTAAAAGCTTCAAGCTCTATCAGACCCACCGGATCATTGCGGCGTCGTCGGGGTATGTTGCACGGGTGGGCTTGCCCGAAACCCCCGAACAGCTCGCCGATCATGACTGGGTGATGTATAGCCGGGTTCCTGAAACCCTGCGCCTGATCTGCGATGATCAGGAAAAATCCATTCGGGTATCGGGTAGTGTCCGGGTTGATAATGCAACCGCCCGTCTTCAATTCCTGCGCGGCGGGCACGGGCTTGCGGTTGTGCCGTTTTGCGATATTGCCGATGAAATTGAGCGCGGCGATGTCGTGCATGTTCTGCCGAACTGCAAATTGCCCGATCTTGAAGTTTTTGCCGTGTTTCCCGCCGGAGTGACGCGCAGTGCCAAAATCCAGTCGCTGCTTGATTTCATGCGCCGCGAATTGCGTGACATCGATATTGGCCGCAATGGCGGATAACCGTTTTTGGCTGCCGTTGTCATATTGATCAATCCCGATTGATAGGCTATTCCCCAATAACGATTTTCGGGGGAAACCATGGCCAAGCTGTTCTTTTATTATTCGTCGATGAATGCGGGCAAATCGACGACGCTTTTGCAATCCAGCTTCAACTATCAGGAACGCGGCATGCAGACGCTTCTGCTGACCGTGGCGTTTGATGATCGGTTTGGTGTCGGCAAGATCGCATCGCGCATTGGCCTTGAAGCCCCGGCGGTTCTGTTTGACGGCAATACCGACCTGTGCGCCCTGATCGAGGAAAAGCTGGATGAAGGCCGTATTGATTGCGTGTTGGTGGACGAGGCGCAGTTTCTGACCAAGGATCAGGTCTGGCAGCTTTCCGATGTCGCCGACAAGCTTGGCGTGCCGGTGCTGTGCTATGGCATCCGTACCGATTTTCAGGGGCAGCTTTTTGAAGGTTCGAAATGGCTTCTGGCCTGGGCGGACAAGCTAAGCGAACTTAAGACAATCTGTCATTGCGGACGCAAGGCCGGGATGGTTCTGCGCGTTGATGAAAACGGCAATACGGTGCGCGAGGGGGCCCAGGTCGAAATCGGTGGCAATGATCGCTATGTCTCGGTCTGCCGGCAGCATTTCAAGGAAGCGATGGGCAAATAAGCCGCCCGAATCCCTATTTTTCACAAAAAATGTTTAATCACATCGATTATTCATTTTTACTCAGGAATAAGTCAGGGACGTGATTTCCGGTGCGATCAGCGTGTAAGCCACCAGCCACATCACCGCACAGGTGACCCCATCAATGATTTTCCACGTGATCGGCCGCGCCACATAGGGGGCAAGCCACGCCGCCCCAAGGGCGATGGCAAAGAACCACACAAAGCTCGCACTCATCGCCCCAAGCGCAAAGGTTAGCCGTTCGTCGGCGGGGAACTGTCCACCAATCCCGCCCAGCATGATAACGGTATCAAGATAAACATGCGGGTTCAGAAGGGTTACGGCAAGCGTCGTTGTCAGCACAGCCTTCCATCCGGCTTGTTTGACATCGCTTTCTGACAGGGTTTCGGTTTCAAACAGACGCCTGAGCGCTGCAAACCCGTACCAGATCAGGAAGGCCGCACCGCCCCATGCAGCGATTTTGGTTAAGATCGGGTAGGTGGCAACCAGCGTTCCCAGCCCGGCAACACCGGCGGCGATCAGGATGGCATCACATAGCGCGCAGACAAATGCCACCATCACCGGATGGTTGCGACGCAATCCTTGCCCGAGAACAAAGGCATTCTGCGCGCCAATCGCAATGATCAGTCCGCCGCCAAGGCCAAATCCGGTCGCAAAGGTCAGAAGCATTTTTCATCCTGCAAAATCGCTGTTGATGGGGCAGGGATAGCAGTTTTAAGAAATAAGAAAATCGAATTATCATGATATAGTATTAGTAAATTTTATGGCAGGAGTGCGCGAGGCAGCGTATGGCCTGCCCTGGTATCGTTTGGCTCGCAAGCTTGTTTAAGCAGCATGGAAGCATCGTCGTGACGACAGGTGATATACCCTGATGGGGGCGATACATCTTTGGTGGTAGGCGATACATCGATGAAGGGGATGCGTGGCTGGTGGATGAGGCGGGGATAATAAAATGATCGATTACAAACTGTTGCGGGCCAGTGCCGAAGTGATTCGTCATGGCAGTTTCGAAAAGGCGGCGCGTGATCTTGGTCTGACGCAGTCGGCGATATCGCAGCGGGTCAAGTTGCTGGAAGACCGGCTGGGACAGCCTTTGATCATCCGGTCCAAACCGATTGCCGCGACCGATGCCGGAAAGCGGCTTTTGCAGCATTATCAGCGGGTCAGTTTGCTTGAGCAGGAATTATATGAGGAATTACCAAAGCTGCATTCGGCCAACCGGTTTGGCCAGATCGCGATTGCGGTGAATGCCGACAGTCTGGCGACATGGTTTGTCAATGTGCCCAAGAAGCTGTTTGATGAGCTTGACCTGCTGGTGCATCTGACGGTCGAGGACGAGGCACTTAATCACGAGGCACTTCAGGCCGGCACCGTGCTGGGCGCGGTCAGCTTACGGTCTGATCCGATACAGGGATGCCGGGTGCGGCCACTGGGCGCGATGCGTTATATCATGGTGGTGTCGCCGGAATTCCGCGACCGGTATTTTGGCGATGGTGTAACAGCGGATGCGTTGCGATCCTGCCCGGCGGTGAATTTTTCACGCCATGACGAATTGCAAAACCAGTTTTTAAACCGGTATTTCGGATTGGTGCCGGGCGAGTTTCCGGCCCATACTGTGCCAAGTTCACAAGGCTTCGTCACCGTGGCTGAGCAGGGTATTGCCTATGCCGTGGTCGAGGAACATCAGGCGGCAGAAGGTTTGCAGAGTGGACGGTTGGTACAGCCAGGCCCGCATGTGATTGAGCGGCCGCTTTATTGGCATCACTGGAACATGCAGAGCGGGTTGCTGTCGCAGGTGAATGAGATTGTTCTGGGCGAAGCGCGCCATTATTTACCCAAAATCGGGAACTAAACGGTTGGGATCGCGTTTGTTTTCGGGTTTGGCGATATGGCATGCCGACCCATCGGCTTTGCCAATCGGATTTGACAGGGGATGAATTCTGCCACTTACTCATATGACTTCCAGATTGTGCGCTAATACCTTATGGAAACAGGAAGATTGAATGTCGCATCGCCTTGTTGCCTGTGAACATTGCGATTACCTGCATGTCGAAGACGACATTCCACCGGGCTTTGTGGCACGTTGCATCCGGTGTGGGTCGCCCTTGTATCAGGCGCAGAAGGGTACGGTTGAACGGCCTCTGGCCTTTGCCATTACGGCACTTGTCCTGTTTCTGATTGCCAATTCATTTCCGATCTTGACCTTTGCCATGGAAGGACGCACCGAAAGCAATACGTTGCTGAGCGGGGTTGTGACCTTCTGGCAGGAGGGGTTCCCGTTTCTGGCCTTTATGGTCGCGTTGACGTCGATTGCTGCCCCGCTGATGCTGATCGGGGCTTATATCTATGTGCTGGCGCCGCTTTATTTCGGGTTCGTGGTGCCGGGCTTGCGCGCAGTCTGGCGTGTTTTGGCTGTTATTCGGCCCTGGTCGATGCTTGATGTGTTTCTGATCGGACTTCTGGTCGCGCTGACGAAGCTGACGGATTTTGCCGATGTCATTGCGGGGCCAGCCTTTTATGCAGTTTGTTTTCTGATCCCGACGACATTGCTGATGAGCACGACGCTGGATCCAAGGACGATCTGGCGGCGACTGGCGCCGGAAAATTTGCGTTATGCGATGTTAGAGGATCTGGAAGAATTGCGTGCCGGTACCGCGCAGGAAAATGCAACGGGCTGGATGACCTGCGAGACCTGTGCGTTTGTCGTAACGGACAGTGCCGCACGGGAAACCGGGGGCAAATGCCCGCGTTGCGGGACGCATCTGCATCATCGCAAGTCGGGCAGCCTGTCGCGGGCCTGGGCACTGCTGGTGACGGCGGTCGTTTTGTATATCCCGGCCAACATTTTTCCGATCATGACGATCACCTATCTGGGGCGGGCGGAATCCGATACGATCCTTTCCGGGGTGGTGGTGCTGCTGCAATCCGGGCAATGGCCGATTGCCATTGTTGTCTTCACAGCCAGTATCGTAGTGCCGATCATGAAGATTGTGCTGCTGGGCTGGGTTTATGCCGCAACGGGTCTGGGGCTTGCCGGGCCGCTTCGCGAACGGACATTGATCTATCGCGTGACCGAACTGATCGGGCGCTGGTCGATGATCGACGTGTTTATGGTGTCGATACTGGCAGCACTTGTGAAATTGGGTAACATAGCAACCGTTGCACCGGGCTTTGGTGCTGTGGCCTTCTGTGCCGTGGTCATTCTGACCATGCTGTCGGCAATGGCATTTGATCCGCGGCTGATCTGGGATCGGGCGGGAATGCAAAAGGAACAGGGGATGTCATCATGACGGACGACACCAGCCGGAATGCCGGTCAGGGGCAGCCAGGCAGGCCCGATGTGAAAAAGGCATTTCAGAACCTGCCGGTCATCTGGATCGTGCCGATTGTCGCGTTGATCATCGGCGGTTGGCTTTTGTGGCGCGATGCGGCAGCCAAAGGACCAGAAGTTACCGTGACGTTCGAAACGGCCGAGGGACTGACCGCGGGCAAAACCGCCGTGCGGTATCGTGATGTTGATGTCGGACAGGTTACCGAAATCAATCTGAGCGAGGATTTCGGGCATGTGGTTCTGACGATGCGGATGAATTCGGATTTTGAACCCTATCTGACCGATAAAACCAAATTCTGGGTGGTACGCCCGCGCGTTTCCGCACAGGGGATTTCCGGCCTTCAGACCATCGTTTCAGGGGCTTATATCGAAGCGGTTCCAGACAGGTCTGGCCAAGAGGCCCGCGAGTTTACCGGATCGGAAGAACCGGAATATGTGCCTGATGGATCGGACGGAACACGGTTTATCCTGATGGCGGAGGAACTTGGTTCAGTCGCGTCGGGAACGCCGGTTCTTCTGCGCGGGGTAGAGGTTGGCGAGGTCCTTGATACCAATCTGGATTCCGCGGCCGAAAAGGTGTCGATCCCGATCTATGTCCGCAAGCCGTTTGATGGATTGGTCAAGCGCGATACGCGTTTCTGGAATTCCAGCGGCATCAGTCTTGATCTGAATGCGGAAGGCGTATCGGTGCGTGCCCAATCTGTTCGATCAGTTTTGGCCGGTGGCATCAATTTCTATACGCCTGACGAAAGCCTGAATTCGGAAACAGCGAAACCCGATACGGTGTTCCGGTTAAATGACAGCCGTAAACAGGCGGAAATTCTGGCGTATGGCATCACGCAGAAATACATGCTGTATTTTGATTCCTCTGTACGCGGGCTTTCGCCCGGCGCGCCGGTTGAATTCAATGGCATTCGCGTCGGCACGGTCAACAGCGTCAATCTGGAATATGTCGTTCCCAATCAATCGTTCCGGGTGCCTGTTGAAGTGACGCTGGAGCCCGAACGGGTGCAAATGGTCGGCAATCAGGACACCGCCGATGTCGATTATGCGAAGATCATGGATGTTCTGGTCGAACGTGGTTTGCGGGCACGTCTGAAAACCGGGAGCTTTATAACCGGCCAGCTGTTTGTTGATCTGGGCATGTATCCGGTGACACCGCCCCGCTATCTGGGCGATGCGCAGGGGAAAATTCCAGAATTGCCGACATTGCCGCAAAAGATCGATGAGATCAGCAATTCCCTGTCCTCGTTGCTTGAAAAGGTTGAAACATTCCCGATTGAGGAAATCGGCATTCGACTGTTGGGGACTGTCGAGGGGATGGAGAACATTGTTACATCGCCTGCGATCATTGAGAGCATGGATAGCCTGAAACAGGCAGCTGCCGGGGTGAACCAGCTTGTGACGAACCTTGATACCAGCGTGTTGCCAGCCACTCAGAAGGCGCTGGAATCCGCGCAGGTTGCACTTGGCGGTGTACGTGACGTGACATCGCCGAATTCGCCGATCCGCTATAATTTTGAGGAAACTCTGAAAGAGCTCTCGGCGGCAGCCAGGTCGTTGCGGGATCTGGCCGATTTCCTTGAACAAAATCCGAATGCTCTGATCCTGGGCAAACCGGGCCGCCGGGAGGAAGAATGATGCGGGAAATGCAAATCAAACTGAAAACAACGGCGACAATTCGCAAGCGACTGATCGCGGGGGTGTTCTTGGCATCGCTTGGCTTCCTGTCCGCGTGCAGCACACCGGTTCAGGAACGTTATTATCTGTTATCCCCCGACGATGTTGCAGCCCCATCGGGGGCCACCCGAACGGCGGTGATGGGGGTGGGACCGATTACCATCCCAAGCCATCTTGATCGCAGCCAGATTGTGACGCGCAGAAGTGACAACCGGCTGGTGATCAACCAGTTTGATCGCTGGGCCGAGCCGCTGGATGAAAACATTCAGCGGGTGTTGATCGAAAACCTTGACCATCGGTTGAGCCCGCAGCGGATCGAGACATTCCCGTGGAACTCGCGCGACGGGGTTGTCTGGCAGATCGTGGTCGATCTGGGACAGTTCGAACGTCAGCCGGACGGTTCGGTGCAGATCGCAGCGCGCTGGAAAATTGTCAATTTCAATTCGGGTGAAACCGCCGTATCCGAACGGTTTACCGATTCCGTGGTTCCCAAGGATACAACAACCGAGGCAACGGTTGCAGCCATGAGTGTCCTTTTGGGACGGCTTAGTGATTCTATTGCCCGGTCGTATCGCTGAGTTCTCGTCAAAGCAGAACTTGGATAGGGTCCTTAAATCAATGTATATGCATCTATGGTTGTGTTGATGGCGTCGCATGTGTTGTGGATTGCGTTTTCTGTCGCGCAATACGGGGATTTTTGGGCTCATTTGAGAAGTTCGAATTCGCCCTATTGTTTTCAGCATCAGAATTGCCTTATAAAGAAGTATAAATATAAAAAAAACGGGACACGCGCCTGACTGAGAAATGGCATGCAAATGCCGCCCCAAACAGGAAGTTAGGGAGCCAGTGCGCGTTATGTCGGATACGACGTTTGAAGTACGAGTCCAGCGTGGGGAACGCTGGATCATTCATTCGACCTTTGATGTCGAGAAAGAGGCGGTTAACGAAGCTGAGAAGCTTTTAAAGACCAAGATCTCTGCGGTTCGGGTTGTTCGTGATTGGGAACGCGCCGACGGTCGTCATATTGAAAAGGTCCTTCTGGAAAAACAGGGTGCTGGTGAAGACGACGACAAGGATGTTCGTGTCTCAGCCATTGAAGATGCGCCGCTTTGTGATTCCGATAACGACCTGTTGCAGTCGGAAAGCCGCGCGACGATCAATCGTCTGCTACGCAAATATTTCGAACAGGAAATCCTGACACCTTGCGAGGTGATGTATAATTACCAGAACCTGCGCAAATTGATGTTCCATGATACATTGATGCCGACCGCAGTCGACAAGGTGGCCGGCATTCATGCCAAGGCGACCGACGGCGACCATATTGAGGCCATGAACAAGCTGCATGGCGCAATTGAACAGTTGGCAGCCCGTGCGCGCGAGGTTGAAAAGGTCGACCTGCCGGCGTTTGAAGATGCGACCATTTCCGAAGTCCGTGATGAAATTCGCCGTCTGAACCTTGCGGAAGACACCGACTTCCTGACGATGGTTGCGCTTACGCGCGTTCTATCATCAAGCCGCAACTGGGTGGGTAAGCTTGATCTGGCGCTGAAGGTCAAGGGGGACGAGAAAGACGAGGCAGCGCGTAAGCTGCTTGACGATGTTATTGCCGATATCCTTGGATCGCCGGTGGCGCTGAAAGAACTGCTTGGCAGTTCGCGAAGCTTTGGCGACGCGGTTATCCTGCATATTGATCTGGCGATGGGGCGTGCACACGGCAATCGCGGGGCGGCGGATGATATTCTTGAACTGCTTAACCCGCTGTTCGGGTCGGGATTGCTTTCGACATCGCAGGATGCGCTGTTTGACTATATCGTTCGCGAGTTGCGCAGTGCAAACAGCCTGACCCGTCATGAAGGGGATCATGATCCGCTGGTCGGTATTCTGGATCGTCTGATTAGTGAGAAGGGGGTCGTTTACGGCGCACCGATGGTAACGGCCATTGCCGAGCGTGGCGCACGTCTGCGAAATGTTGGCGGCCCACGGGCATTGATTGACGGTGTTGCAGAAATCAACGGCCGCATGGGGCCGAATTGCCGCAAGATGGCCTGGCTTCTGGCGGTTGTTAATTCGGGGATTGTCGAGGATTTTGGCGAAGAAGTTTTCGACATGCTGATGGATACGGTCAAGGATATGCGGGCATTGCGCGCTTTCTGCGACAGTGAAGCCAAACCGCGCGACAAGATGGCGACGGTCACGGTGATGAATGATGCGCTTCAGGCATCGAACCTTTCCGACGAGCAGAAACAACGCATTGGTGACAAGCTGGACGAGGGACTGGCCGATTATCTGGTGCGTGAAAAGGTGATCGAGCGGATCGACAATCCGTCGCTTCATCTGCGCAAACGCGCCTATATGCTGGTGCAATTCTGTTCGAGTGGCGTTCTGATCGAAGGCAAATCGGCATCGATGGCGCGAAAAAGGGTCGTCGGATATTTGAAGCAGCCCAATTTCACCGACAAGCTGGTTGATGACATCAAGGACATGACGGCCAAGGAAGGCACGATTCGTGACTTCTATGCCCTGCTGCAGCGAAGCGGTTTTTAGGGGGGGCTGAACCCGTGTTTGGTGGGGAGACGCAGTAAAAACTGCGAAGAGACACACCCCGCGAAGATTGTTGCAGCATATGCTGTGGCAAGATTCGTGGGGTGTTTGTCATTGTTGCCATTCGTTTCGTGAGGCATGCTGCATTCCTGAATAAAGGGGATCGCCATGCCAGAGCGCATTACCAACACCACAAGCATCAGAATGATTGCCTGTTTTGCCTTTGACGATGTCATGAGTCTTGATGTTGTCGGGCCCTTACAGGTTTTTGCATCCGCCAATGCCGAACTGGAGCGGCAGGGGCGTGAACGCGGCTATGAGGTGCTGGTGATTGCCGATGCGGCAGGGCCAGTGCCGACATCGGGCGGTTTCAGGCTGTATGCCGATCTGGATTGGCGGGAGTTGGAGCTGCAAGCGACCGATACGGTGCTGATTGCCGGGGGCGATGGTGTCAATCGGGTGCGCGAGCGGCGGGATATACTGGATTGGCTGGTACAGGTCGAAATGTGCGTGCCAAGGCTTGGTTCGGTCTGTTCCGGAGCGTTGATCCTTGCCGAGGCAGGATTGTTGGACGGGCGTCTGGCAACCACGCATTGGTCGCGATGTGATGAGATGCGCAAATGTTTCCCCAAGGTCGATGTAACCGAAGATCGTTTGTACAGTTATGATGCGCAGGGCCTGGATGGTGATCCACATATCTTTACCTCAGCCGGGGTGACGGCGGGTATTGATCTGGCGCTAGCACTGGTGGAGGCGGATCACGGGCGGGTAATTGCTCTTGCCGTAGCACGACGTCTGGTGATGTTCTTAAAACGGCCGGGCGGGCAGGCACAGTTTTCTGCCTATCTGACACCCGCCATCGGAACCACGGCACAGCTTGCCGGATTGCTGGAATGGATACCGGGCAATCTGGATGGTGATCTGTCGCTGGAAGTTCTGGCAAATCGTGCGGGGATGTCAGCACGGACATTTTCACGGGTATTCACCCGTGATCTGGGCATGACACCGGCACGTTATGTTGAACGGGTCCGGATCGAAGCCGCGCGTGCCCTTTTGCATGATGATGGCATGACGGTGACGCGTGTGGCGCGGCTTTGCGGTTTTGGCCATCCGGAAACCCTGCGCCGGGCCTTTCAACGCCATTTATCTGTCAGTCCGCAGGAATACGCTGATCGTTTCGGACGAAGGCCGGTGGCCGTTCCGGTTTAGGTGAACGGCGAAGATATTTTCGTAATCATCTGTTTTTATTGGAGTTGGCAACATGCTGTTACTGACCAATGGATCAGTGCGTCTGCTATTTATTGCCCAGGCATTGTACTGGTCCTGTTCGCTGATCGGGATAACCCTGACATCACTGATCGGGATTGATCTGGCACCGATGGCGGAACTGGCGACCCTGCCATTGGCCTTGCTGGTTGTGGGCAATCTGGTTTGTGTGCATCCGCTGTCGATGATCATGCAGCATTATGGCAGGCGCACGGGATTGTTTCTGGGAGCGGCGAGCGGCGTGGTTGGCGGTGCTGTCGTGGCGGGTGGTGTGTATCAGGCGGAATTTTTGCTGGTGTGTCTGGGCACGTTTTTGATTGGCGGATATCAGGCATCGGCAATGTATTACCGTTATACCGCCCTTGAGGCGGTCCGAGATGATCAGAAAGGTCGTGCGGCGGCACTTGTGGTTGGTGGCGGTGTTCTGGCGGCGCTGATCGCGCCGGAAATTGCCAGCTATACGCGTAACATGGTCGCGATTCCATTTGCCGGATCGTATCTGGCATTGGCCGGGTTGGCGACCATCGCAGCCCTGATCATGTTGATGTTGCGTGATGGCGGGGTTCCTGCAAAAACGCGCACCGGTGGTGCGGTCATGCTGGAACTGTTGCGCCGTCCAAGGTTGCGCGGGGCGATTGCCATCAGTGCGGCGGGGCATGGCATCATGATCCTTGTGATGACGGCAACACCGCTTGCCATGAAGTTTTGCGGGTTTGATGTTGATACGGCGGCGAATATTATTCGCTGGCACATTATCGGCATGTTTTTACCGGCCTTTGTCGCCGGCCCGATGATTGACCGGTTTGGCGCGCGTTTGATGGCGGTGGTCGGCGCGCTGGCGCTGGTGTTCAGTGTGGTCTTTGCCGTGTCGGGGATCAGTTTTTCGGCGTTTCTCATCAGTTCGTTTTTGCTTGGGATCGGTTGGAACCTGATGCTTCTGGCGGGGACGACTCTTTTGGGCGAGGGGCATGACGCATCGGAACGCGGCCATGCGCAAAGCCTGATGGAGCTTGGCAACAGCATTACCGGAACCGTGGCATCGCTGGTGGCAGGTGCGCTGATTGCCGGGGCGGGGTGGAACATCATCAATTTCGGTGTTTTGCCGGTGCTTCTGGTTGCCATTTTCCTGATGTGGGCTGGGGGCCGCAAACCGGTGACGCAAGGCGTATGACGTACATAAAGAAACCGCCGGTCAAACGACCGGCGGTTCGAGTTGCAGGGCGAACGGGGAGTGTCGCCCCGGCGCGATCTCGTATCGCGTGGTGTCACGGGCGGGAATGACCGCGCCGCTGTATCCGGGCAATAAAAAACCGGCCCTCAGGCCGGTTGTGCATTCATTGTCGGGCTGTGGGCCGCGACGAATTCCTTGATCTTTTGCAGGACAAATTCACGAGATGAGTTTTCACGGGTGCGAAACAGCACTTCGCCATCATGAATGACAAGACCGAGATAGACCGGGCTTGTGTGGCCTTCCTTGCTGAGTTTCAGGGCGCGAAGGGTATGACCGTTGTCATCCGTGCTCTGATAGATGGTGCGCATGATGCTTTAACCTGCTTTCTGTCTCTGACGGGTTCAAACCGGAAAAAGAAGCTTACAGTGCCCTTATGACAGCCAAGTTTTTCGCTGCGATGACAGCAATATGATGGTTTGAAGACTCTTTTGATCCTCAACCGCAAAAGGCAATGGCAAAGCCCTTCAAAAAGCTGGTGGTTTCATTCGCCCGATTTGATAAAAGAAAACGACCAGATCGCCTGTTTCCGGCATTGACATGGGATGATGCGATGTTTAAGAAAGGCGTCGTTCCGCACGGAACAGCAAAGAGATAAGGGCAAGTGGCCGAGTGGCTGAAGGCGCTCCCCTGCTAAGGGAGTATGGGGTCAAAAGCCCCATCGAGGGTTCGAATCCCTCCTTGTCCGCCATTGATCAAAGCACCCCAAAACGGGTGCTTTTTTCTTTTGAGCCGGGAATAAAACAATCATTTCAAACGTTATCGTATCAGGCGGGCTCGCTAATGGCGTTCTCGAACATCATCTATGATGGATCAGCTTTAATAATCCGACGAGGTTGCGATGATGTATTTCGATCCGTTCAAGTCCATCGCCAAACCATTGTTACTTGCGGGTTCGACCTTGCTGGCAGTGATGGTTCTGACGGCAACGGCGGCAGCGAGCAAACCGGCTGCTGCGCCAGTTTACGAAATCGCGCAATCGGGTGGTTTTAGCCAAGAAGAACGGCGTATCATTTATGACGTGCTTGATGCGGTTGACCGCAATATTGGCGATGACGAAAATCGAGGCAAAGGTGGCAAGAGCAAGGACAACGGCAACGGCAACGGCCAAGACGGATTGCCACCAGGCATTGCCATGAAGCTTGAGCGCGGCGGCACCTTACCCCCGGGGATTGCCAAGCGCGATCTTCCGGCGGATTTGCAGTCGCGTCTGCCATATCGTTCGGATGCCATTCGCCAGATTGTCGGCAATGATGTGGTCCTGATTGAAAAGGGGACCGATATCATCCTTGATGTGATCCGCGATGTGGTGCGCAACTAGCATCAGATGCGGTACCGACAAAAAACGCGGCGAAAATCTCACCGCGTTTTTTGTTAGTATATCTTTTATCTTTGCAGAAAATCAGGTGAAAGCGTTGAAGGTAATGATTGTCTGGGTGTCCTTGATATGGGGCAGCAGATGGATTTTTTCGTTCACATAGCGCCCGATATCCTGCCCGTCCTCGATATAGACCTTGACCAGCAGTTCGAACGGGCCGGAGATCGAATAGACTTCCGAGACCCCTTCGATTTCCTCGACCAGTGCTGTGGCAACGTCATAGGCTTTGCCCAGATCGCATTTCACGAAAATGAAAAAGGGATGCATCGGTGCGGCTCCGGTATTTGGGGATAAAAATTATGCCCCAAGCTATCGCGGTGCGGCGGTGGTTTCAATCATTACTGCGGCGAATATACGCTGCGTATTACGATTGCGGCGGGCGGCGCAGCATTTCAAGATGTTTGATGCGCGCACGCACCTGTTCCGGGTTATGCTGCCCGACCCCTTCAAGCAGGGTTTCAAGCATCACCATGCTGGCCGCCGAGCTATCCCATGTCGTGCCGGTTTCGATGCGCACCGGAAAGACATGCCGGGCGAATTGCGCAATCGGACTGAGCCACTGATCGGTAAACAGGATGATTTTGGCGTCCTGTTTGGCGGCGGCTTCGGAAAAGGCGATGACATCGGCCTGATAACGCCGGACGTCAAAGACCAGTAAAACATCGCGCTTGCCGATATCCAGAAGGTCTTCGGCCCATTTGGCACTTTGCCCCGAAACGCGCCTAACGTGGCTTCGCATGGTGCGCAGATGTTCATAGGCATAGACCGCAAGGGCGGAGGTGAACCGCCCGCCAAGGATATAGACCGATCCCTTGCAGTCGCCGATCAGTTCGATGGCACTTTGCAGTTCGGCCGGATTGATATTGGCAAGGCTTGTGCGGATGTTGCTGATGGTGGCCTCAGTCATTTCATGAAGCAATTCCCCCATCGGATGACCGGAATGATTGCGCGAGCGGGGCAGGCTGCTTCGCGTTAAAGGCGATTGCAGGCGGGCTTCGAGTTCGCCGCGCAGACGCGCCTGCATGTCGGGATAGCTGTCAAAGCCGATCTTGCTGGCAAAACGCAGCACCGTTGGGGCAGAAACACCACACCGTTCGGCGAAGGTCGCCACCGTTTCAAGGCCGGCCATCGGATAGTTGCCAAGCAGAGCCTGAGCGAGCTTGCGTTCCGATGCGGTCAGTGTATCGGCTTTTTGCGTGATCTGTTCGGCGACCGTTGGCTTTGTAGCCTGCTGCTTCACATTCAAAGGCGAGATTTCCCCGGTTATGCCATCCGCATGAAATGGCCAAACACCCGCAAAGTGCGCTTATGCATTGTTCGGGCGCGGTTTACCTTGTCTGACATACAAATACAATGATTGTAATGAATTTTACAATATTTGATATTCTTGTCATCAAAATTGAAATCATGTAACGTTCGTTACAGAAGGGATAAAACCCGTGCCGCAAAAAGCGGTGCAACAATTCAACGGCTTGGCAAAAGTCGGTCGCCCGGGAGGCGGTTCATCACACGGTACGGCCTTGCAAAAGGTAGTGCAGACAAGGGGATGCAATATGGGTTGTCAGGGCTGCGGATACTTCCATCCAGATTTGGTGTCGATGTTCGACCTGTCGGGTTTTTCCGGGCGGTAAGGCATTTCGGATCACCGTTCGTGTCCACCGGATGCGAACGGAGGGGATCGTATTTGCAGATGACAGGCCAGCCGCTGTTGCGACCGATAGAACAGGGAGATGTTGGGGTGGCGTTAGATGCCTGAATTTATCAAGACCTACGTCAGATGGGTCGATTGCGTGAACCGGATCATCGGCCGGTTTGCGATGTATCTGATCTTTGCGATGCTTGCGGTGCTTTTATATTCCGCGGCCACCAAGCTTATGGAATTTCCGGCCCTTTGGACGCTGGAAACCGCGCAGTTCCTGATGGTGTCGTATTTCCTACTGGGTGGGGGATATTCCATGCAGCTGGACTCGCACGTTCGGATGGATTTGCTGTATGGCGCCTTGTCGCCGCGCAAACAGGCCGGGCTTGATGCAATCACAATCCTGTTTCTGATCTTCTATCTGGCGTTTCTGCTGTATGGCGGCGTTTCATCGACCGCCTATGCGTTCGAGTATGGTGAAACCAGTTATTCAGCTTGGTCGCCGCCGATGTCGCCGATCAAGGCGATTATGACCTTTGGCGTGTTCATGATGTTGCTGCAGGCGATTGCAACCTTCTTCAAAGATGTGGCAGCCGCCCGCGGGGAGAGCCTTTCATGAGTTATGAGATGATCGCTCTTCTGATGTTTTCCACGATGATGCTGATGCTTCTGACTGGGAAACGGGTTTTTGGTGCCATTGGTTTTGTTGCCGTTGTCTTCGCGCTTGGCATGTGGGGGGATGGCGGTTCTGAAATGGCGTTCAGTGCAGCGATGAAGCTGATGAAGTGGTATCCGCTTCTCACACTGCCGCTGTTTGTCTATATGGGTTACATGCTTTCCGAATCCGGTCTGGCAGACGATCTTTACCGGATGTTCCATGTTTGGATGGGGCCGGTCCGCGGTGGCCTTGCCATCGGGACGATTGTTTTGATGGTGGCGGTCTCGGCCATGAACGGGCTGAGCGTTGCGGGCATGGCGATCGGGGCGAGTATCGCGCTGCCGGAACTTTTGCGACGCGGCTATGACAAGATCATGGTGACCGGGGTTATTCAGGCGGGCAGTTCGCTTGGCATTCTTGTGCCGCCAAGTGTGGTTCTGGTGCTGTATGGCATGATTGCGCGTCAGCCTGTCGGACAGCTTTGGCTGGCGGGGGTGTTCCCCGGGCTGCTGATGGCCGGGATGTTCATCGTTTATATCGCCATTCGCTGCTGGCTGCAGCCCGATATGGGCCCGGCGCTGAGCAAGGAAGAACGCGCGGAAATCACCTGGGGTGACAAGATCGGATTGCTGAAGGCGGGGATTGTTCCGCTGTTCATCTTTTTCTCGATGACTGGTCTGTTCCTGATAGGGATTACGTCGCTTGTGGAAAGTTCGGCGGTGGGGGCACTTGCCGCGACCATTGCCGCCTTTGCCAAGCGTCGCCTGACCCGTGGGGTCATGGAAGAAACCCTTCGCAAGACGCTTTCGATCAGCTGCATGTTCATGTGGATTATTCTGGCAGCACTGGCATTTGGTGCGGTGTTTGACGGGCTGGGTGCGGTCAAGGCGATTGAAAGTTTCTTTGTCGATCAGCTTGGACTTGGCCCGTGGCAGATCCTGATCATGATGCAGATTTCCTTCATCCTGATGGGCATGTTCCTTGATGACACGGCGATGCTGGTGATCGTGGCGCCGCTTTATGTGCCGCTGGTCGGCGCACTTGGTTTCGATCTGGTCTGGTATGGCGTGCTTTATACCATCACCTGCCAGATCGCCTATATGACGCCGCCGTTCGGCTACAACCTGTTCCTGATGCGTGCCATGGCACCGCCAGAGGTGACGTTAAAGGACATCTATAAATCCATCACACCGTTTGTGATCATCATGGCGATGGCGCTTGGCATTGTGATGGTGTTCCCGCAGATCGCGCTGTGGCTGCCGGAATGGCATTACGCCCGGTAACAATACGAATCCGATACCGGCGGGGTCGCAGAAGGCCCCGCCGTTCAAAACAAAATCAATTCAGGGGAGGTTTGAATTTCCAACAACAGGAGGCGCTGCCAGACCCGTTAGGCGGGCAGGGCAGTTAATGAATGCGTTAACGAACTTCATCGATCAGGGAGATGATACAATGACGACGAGACGCGACTTTATGAAAAAAGCCGGTGTTGCAACCGCAGCAGCGGGTACGACCGCCTTTGCCGCACCTTATGTCAAGGCGCAGAATGCCAAGATCACCTGGCGTTTGCAGACCTATGCCGGTCCGGCACTGGGCGAGCATGTTATCAAGCCAGCGATTGATGCCTTTAACAAGGTCGCCAACGGTGAAATGGAAATCGAACTTTATTACGCCGATCAGCTGGTTCCGACCGGCGAGCTGTTCCGTGCCATGCAGCGCGGTACCATTGATGCGGTTCAGTCCGATGATGACTCGATTGCGGCCCCGGTCGATATTTCGGTCTTTGGCGGCTATTTCCCGTTTGCGACCCGTTACAGCCTTGACGTTCCGGTCTTGTTTGAAGAATACGGCCTGAATGAAATCTGGGACGAGGCATATGGCGAAGTTGAAGGTGTCAAATGGCTTTCGGCCGGTTCATGGGACCCGTGCCATTTTGCAACCGTTGATCCGATCAACAGTCTGGAAGACCTTAAAGGCAAACGCGTCTTTACCTTCCCGACGGCGGGTAAATTCCTGTCGCGCTTTGGCGTTGTACCGGTCACCCTGCCGTGGGAAGATATCGAGGTTGCCGTTCAGACCGGCGAGCTTGACGGGATTGCATGGTCGGGCATCACCGAGGATTACACGGTCGGTTGGGCCGATGTGACCAACTACTTCCTGACCAACAACATTTCCGGTGCATGGTGTGGTTCTTTCTTTGCCAACGAAGAACGTTGGAACGAACTTCCGGAACATCTGAAAGTTCTGTTCAAGCTGTGCATGGATAGTTCGCACTATTATCGCCAGCATTGGTACTGGGGTGGTGAAGCCAAGCTTCGGACCCAGGGTACGAAGCTGAAGCTGACTTCGATCCCCGATGCGGAATGGGCGACGGTTGAAGCCGAAGCACATAAATTCTGGGACGAGATTGCACAGACCAGCCCGCGTTGCGCCAGAGTTGTGGACATCTTCAAACAGTATGCTGCCGTGATGGAAAAAGCGGGCAAGCCGTATCGTTACAGCTAAGCCACTCGGGAATGGTCACATTTGACCGGGCAGGGGGCGCAGGCGCATCATTTGTGTCTGTGTTCCTTGCATTCCCTAGGGTTTAGTTGATGTTCCAATTTGTAACAAATAATACAAATAAGCAAAATTTATGTTTATTTGTTGTATAGTGTAATTTATATTACGCAACAAGACGTCACAAGACGCGATGACCAAAAACGGGCAGGAACCGGTCAGTCCGATACAAAAACAAAGCCCAAATCACAGGAGGCCGCCGATGCAGGCGAAGGATGTCAAAACCGCCGATGACGCACGAAAACTGATTAAGGAACGAGACATCAAATTCGTCAAAATCGGTATTTTCGACGTCGACGGAATCATGCGCGGCAAATACATGCATCGCGAAAAATTCCTGTCGGCACTCGATTCCGGTTTTGCCTTTTGTGATGTGGTTCTGGGTTGGGATTCAAATGACCAGCTCTATGACAAATCCGAGTTTACAGGATGGCACACGGCATATCCGGATGCACCGGTGCGCGTGATCCCCGAAAGCTGCCGCGAATTGCCGATGGAAGACGATACCGTTCTGTTCCTTGGCGAGTTCGAGGGACGGGCGGAAACCGTGTGCCCGCGTGGCACATTGCGCCGTGTCCTCGATAAAGCCGATAAGATGGGATATGACGTTTCGGCCGCCTGCGAGTTCGAGTTTTTCCTTTTCGAGGAAGACCCGCATTCCGTGCGCGAGAAAAACTATCGCAATCTGAAGAACATCACACCGGGCTTTTACGGTTATTCAATGCTGCGCAATTCCGTGCATTCGGAATTCTATCATGACCTGCTTGAACTGGGTGAAAGCATGGATTTCCCGATTGAGGGACTTCATACCGAAACCGGTCCGGGTGTGCTGGAAGCCGCCATCGGTCATGACGAAGCATTAAGAGCCGCCGATAAAGCCGCATTGTTCAAAACTTTTACCAAGGTTCTGGCCCAGCGTGCCGGATGGATGGCGACCTTTATGGCGAAATGGTCACCTGATTGGCCGGGGCAGTCGGGGCATATGCATGTTTCGATCAAGGGCAAGGATGGCCGGGCGGCATTTTATGACGCCAACAAGCCGCACAATATGTCCGATGAAATGCGCTGGTTCCTTGGCGGTCAGCAGAAATTGATGCCGGAACTGCTGTCGATGGTGGCCTGCACGGTAAACAGTTATTCGCGACTGATCCCGGGTTTCTGGGCACCGACGACGGCAACGTGGGGTGTTGAAAACCGTACCACGGCTCTTCGTGTCATTCCGGGTAGTGCCAAATCGCAGCGTATTGAATATCGCATTGCGGCGGCGGATATTAACCCCTATATCGCGCTTTCGGCTGCAATCGGCTCGGGGCTTTGGGGCATTGAAAACAAGGTGGAGCCGGGCGAAATGGTCGTCGGCAACGCCTATGCGCAGGAATTCCCCGAAGATACGAGCTTACCTGCAACGCTTTACGAGGCAGCCGGACGTTTACGCAAATCCGAGGCGGCAAAATCGCTGTTTGGTGAAGAATTCGTGACCCATTACGCCCAGTCGCGCGAATGGGAAGAACGCGAGTTCCGCAAGGCGATTACCGACTGGGAAATGCAGCGTTACTTCGAAATCATTTGATCTGTTGCACGCGGCGACGAATCGTCGCTTCGCGCCTGGTCACATATCTTCGCGCCCTAACTCATTCTCCAATTGTGAGGCATCATGTCTGAGAGTTTACGCACCATCTCGCCCGTTGATGGATCCGTTTATGTCGAGCGTCCGCTTGCCGGTGCCGCCGAGATCAACAAGGTACTTGATGTTGCCCGTGCCGCACAGGCCGAATGGCGCAATGTGCCGGTCGCGACACGTCAGGAAATCCTGCGCAAGGCGGTTGCCGCCTTTGTTGCGAAAAAGGATGAAATTGCCGCTGAGATCAGCTGGCAGATGGGCCGTCCGATTTCGCAAGCCGGTGGCGAGGTTAACGGTTTCAAGGAACGCGCCGATTATATGATCGACATCGCACCTGAGGCGCTTGGCGATTACAATCCGGGCGAGAAGACCGGTTTTAACCGTTTCATCCGTCGCGAACCGCTGGGCGTCGTTGCGATCATCGCACCGTGGAACTTCCCGTATCTGACGGCGGTGAACGGTGTTGTTCCTGCCCTTATGGCGGGGAATGCGGTGGTGTTGAAACATTCGCACCAGACCCCGCTTTGTGCCGAACGCTTTGCCGAGGCGTTCGAAGCCGCCGGTCTACCCAAGGGATTGTTCCAGTATCTGCATCTGAGCCATGCGGATGCGGAAAAACTGATGGGCGACATCCGTGTTGATTTCGTCAATTTCACCGGCTCGGTGCCGGGCGGCCATGCGGTTCAGAAAGCGGTTGGTGGCAAGTTCATCGCGACCGGTATGGAGCTTGGCGGCAAGGACCCGGCTTATCTGCGTTCGGACGTCAATATCGATCATGCGGTGGAAAACGTCATTGATGGCGCGTTCTTTAACAGCGGACAGTCCTGCTGCGGGATTGAACGGATTTACGCCCATGAAAGCGTTTTTGATGCCTTTGTAGAGAAGGCTGCCGATCTTGTATCGCAATACCGCCTTGGCAGCCCGATTGATACGGAAACCAACCTTGGCCCTATGGTGCGGGCGTCATCGGCGGCCTTTGTGCGTGGCCAGATTGCCGATGCCATCCGCGACGGCGCCAAGGCATTGATTGATCCGTCGAAATTTGCCGCCAACAAGGAAGGCACCCCGTATCTTGCGCCGCAGGTCTTGATCAATGTCGATCATTCGATGCGCGTCATGAGCGAGGAAAGCTTTGGCCCGGTTGTCGGCATCATGAAGGTGACATCCGACGAGGAAGCCATTGCCCTGATGAATGACAGTGAATTCGGGCTGACGGCATCGATCTGGACAGCGGATGAGGATGCCGCCCTTTCGATTGGGGACCGGCTTCAGACCGGAACGGTTTTCATGAACCGTGCAGATTACCTTGATCCGGCACTGGCCTGGACGGGTGTGAAAAATTCGGGACGTGGATGCACGCTTTCGAAACTGGGTTACGAATCCCTGACCCGGCCGAAAAGCTTCCACCTGCGGACCAAGATTTAACGACGCGTTTGCGCGCAAAGGATACAGAAATGACCAAGAAGATTGTTGGAAACTGGAACTTCCCGACCTCCGTGCGTTTTGGTCCGGGCCGTATTTCAGAACTGGCAGATGCCTGCAAGGCAACCGGCATGAAAAAGCCGTTGCTGATCACCGACGAGGGTCTTAAGGACCTGCCGATGGTGCGTGACGCAATTGCAGCAAACGAAGCTGCATGGCTTCCGACCGGGCTGTTTGCCGGAGTCAAAGGCAACCCGACGGGCAAAAACGTTGAAGACGGTCTGGCGGTCTATCGTGCCGGCGGTCATGACGGTGTGATTGCCTTTGGTGGCGGTTCGGGCCTTGACGCGGCCAAGGCCGTTGCCCTAATGGCCGGGCAGACCCGCCCGATGTGGGATTTCGAGGATGTCGGTGATTGGTGGACCCGCGCCGATCCGGCTGGTATCGCCCCGATTGTTGCGGTTCCGACCACATCAGGGACCGGTTCCGAAGTGGGCCGTGCCAGCGTGATTACCAAAGAAGACACGCATGAAAAGAAAATCATCTTCCATCCGAAGATGTTGCCAGCAATCGTGATTTCCGATCCGGAACTGACCATTGGCCTGCCGCCGCATGTGACGGCAGCCACCGGTGTTGATGCGTTTGTTCATTGTTTCGAAGCCCATTGTGCGCCGGGTTATCATCCGATGGCGGATGGTGTTGCCCTTGAAGGTATGCGTTTGATTGCCGACGCGCTGCCGCGTGCCTATGACAATGGCAAGGATATCGAGGCACGTGCCGATATGCTTTCGGCAGCGTCGATGGGGGCAACAGCCTTCCAGAAGGGGCTTGGCGGTGTTCACGCACTGGCCCATCCGATCGGGGCGATTTTCGATACCCACCACGGCCTGACCAATGCCATCCTTTTGCCGTATGTCATGCGGGCCAACCGCCGTGCGATTGAAGGCAATTGTGAAACGATTTGCCGTTTGCTGGGCCTTGCCGCACCGGGCTTTGACACCCTGTTTGAATGGGTTCTGGCGTTCCGTACCCGTCTTGGCATCGTCAATACGCTGGCGGAAATCGGTGTCGACGTAAACCGAGCCGACGAAGTCGCGACCAAAGCCAAGGGTGATCCGTCCGATGGAGGCAACCCGATTGAACTTTCGGTGGCTGATTATGCCGAAATCTTCCGTCGGGCCTGTGTCGGCGAGCTTGGCTAAGTTCAAGAAACGATAACCAGAACAATCACAGGATCAGGGTGTTATCATGGAAAACGTCAGAAAAATCCTGATTGTCGATGGCAATCGCCACGAAGTGAATGAATTGAACCGTTCACTGGGGGGATCGCCATCGGGCGAGGGATATGAAGCGGCCCTGAGACGCCTTGATCCTGAACTTGATGTTACGATTGTCCGGCCTGCGGATGATGGGCCGGACTGTCTTCCCGACGGTGTGAAGCTTACCGATTTTGACGGCATTGCGTGGACCGGTTCGGCGCTGAATGCCTATATCGATGAAGACGCGGTTTTAAACCAGTTGCCATTGGCAAGGGCAACGGTTGAATCCGGTGTGCCGGTATTTGGCAGTTGCTGGGGCATGCAGATTGTTGCCCGTGCGTTTGGCGGTGAAGTGCGCGCATCGCCCAATGGGCGCGAGATCGGCGTGGGCCGCATGATCCGCCTGAACCGGGCAGGGGTTGCGCATCCGATGTATCGCGGGAAATCGGTCTGTTTTTCTGCACTGACCGTGCATATGGACGAAGTATCGGTTCCGCCCAAGGGGGCGGTGATCCTTGCCGGGAACGAACACAGCCATATTCAGGCGTTTGTGATGGAAAATGACGGCCTGAAATTCTGGGGCGTGCAATATCATCCCGAATATACGCTGGCGGAACTTGCCGCCATTTTCCGGCGGTACGGGCAGCGCCTGATTGATGCCGGATTGTTCGCCGATCAGGGGGCGCTTGAAACCATGGCGACCAACTGGATGACGCTGCATCAGGACCCGGATCGGCGCGATCTTGCGTGGCAATACGGGATTGATAATGATGCGCTGCGCTATGAACGCAGATTGCTGGAACTTGGCAACTGGTTGAAGTATTCAGTCGGTAAAATTCGCAGTTAGATCGTTTCTTTGTAGGCGTTTAACGCACGTTCCTGAACCGTTTTGCTATCAAGGTTCCAGACAGTTGTGCCGTGGGTTTCCGCCGTCAGACTTGCCATGGCAAGGCCGGTACCAATCGCGGCGTCAAAGCCGGTTTCCAGTTTGCTGAACGCCGACAGGAAGCCCGAATAAAACGCATCCCCGGCTCCATTGACGTCAACGACCTTGGTGGGCAAAGGACGCCAGAAGGCAGTTTCACGGCCATCGGCAGATACGACACCCTTGGCACCCAGCGTTATGACAATATGGGGAATGCCATGATCGCGTAGAACCGTGATTGCGTTTTTGGCATCATCAATGTCGTTGATTTCAATACCGGATAAAACTTTTGCTTCGGCCCGGTTGGCGATCAGGACATCAAGTTTGTCCAGAAGTGGCTTGAAGCGTGCCGATTTTGACGGGGATACGGTCGCGGCACAAAAGCGTGATGTGCCTTTCTGGTCGGCTAGCCAGATCAGCGTTTCGGTCGGCAGATTGGCATCGACCATCCACCAGGGCCAGTTTTGAATATTTGCCAGTTGATCAGCCAGAAGATCGTATGTCAGGCGGTCATAGATTTCGGCATCCATCAGGCCGAGGGCCAGTTCGCCGGTTTCGTCAAGGATGGCGGTGTAACCCGCGGTATGGCCGCCGGGGATTTTGCGGATTTGCCGGGTATCGATACCGATTTCCGATAAGGAGCGGATGATCTGATCGCCGTCGCCATCGTCGCCGACCGCACCCAGCATACCGACATTACATCCCAGCAACCGCAGGTGAACCGCGATATTGCGACTGACGCCACCGGGTTTTCGGTGCAGGGTCCGGACAGGGTTTGACGCCGCAGGCACGAATGTTTCCGTGCATTGCAGGGTTCGGTCAAAATGGGCTGCGCCAAGGCAAAGGATGTTGCTGGCAGGGTTGATCAAGATGATGCTCTGTTTATTGTTAAACGGTCTTTGATGGCTGGCGCAAAGTCATAAGCTGCGGGGTCAATTCAACGCAAGCAAAACAAGAAGGGCGGCGTACGGGATCATCGTGCGCCGCCCTTTGGCTAACCTGGTTAGTTCGGGTTTATTTCATCATGATACGATCATGGGTTGCCGGGATCATCGGCGAATTCATGCCGATATATTCCGCCACTGCCTGTTCAAGGTTCGGACCGAAATCATAGACATCGGTTGCGTTATCGCGGAACAGGGCATAACCATCCCCGCCATTGCGCATGAAGTCGTTCGAAACAACGCCATACGTTTTGGCCGGATCAATCGGAACGAAAGTACCGCCTTCATCGACCATAACGTTGGATATGCGCGATCCGACCGGTGCGTTAAGGTCCAGATCGAATTTCAGACCGGAAACCTGCGGGAACTGGCCTTTGCCCTCGGACACCATTGATACGCCATGTTCAAGGGACGCCACGACATCGGCACCGGTCAGTTTGAAGGTTGCCAGAGCATTCTGGAACGGCAGAACCGTCAGGACTTCGCCCATTGTCACGGTACCTTCGTCAATGCTGGCACGGATACCGCCACCATTCTGGATGGCGATCTGATACCCTTCGCCAGCTTTCCACAGCATGGCATCGGCAATCAGGGAACCCATGGCGCATTCCATCGCGCGGCAGCTTTCACGCGATCCATCGGCGGCCGTGGTGAAGCTTCCGACCTCAACCGTGCGAATGGCATCGACCGCACCGCTGACTTCGGCTATTTTCGCCAGAACGTCTTCGGCCGGTTTGATACTGGCATCAAGGGTGATCGGTTCGCCCGACCATGCCTTTGCAACGCCGTCATCGTCAAAGGTGACCTCAAGCGCGCCGAGATAGCGGCTATAGGCGTAGGCCTGAACGACCAGAACTGGTTTGCCATCCGGTGCGGTTTCAACGACCGGGTAGGGATAGTCGGCCTTTTCATTGGTGTTCGAGAAGAGCTGGTTGTCATGTCCGCCAACGATGACATCGATGCCGCTGACGGTTTTTGCCAGTTCAAAATCCTTGTAGGACCCGGAATGGCTCATAACGATAATTTTGTTGATGCCCTTCAGGCGCAGGCGGGCAACGGAATAGCGCAACGCCATTTCGGAATCGGTGATGCTGACATGATCACCCGGGCTTGAAATATCCGGGGTTTCTTCGGTCGTGATACCGATCAGGCCGATTTTCTCGCCCCCGACTTCGACGATGGTGTCGGGCTTGATGAAGCCTTCAAGGCCGGAACCGCCAAGCGGCTTGACGTTGGCCGACAGAACCGGAATTTTGCTGGCTTTGATGAAGGCGGCAAGAACATCGGGACCATCGTCGAATTCGTGGTTGCCAATCGTCATGGCATCATAACCCGCCATTGCCATCAGTTCGGCGGTCAGTTTGCCCTTGTAGGTCGAATAATAAAGCGACCCCTGGAACTGATCACCGCCGTCCAGAACAAGGACATTGCCGCCCATGGCGCGATTGTCGCGAATGGCGGTTGCAAGGCGCGCGTAACCGCCAAAGCATTTACCTTCGGTTTCGTCTTCTGCGCTGCAGCTGTTGTTGTATTTGGTAACTGATTCAACGCGATCATGAACGTCGTTGGTATGCAGGATACGAAGATCATAATCCGCAAGTGCCGAACCGGCACCAAAAGTCAGCATCGTGCAGGCCGAAAGAAGCCCGGCAATTTTCCGTTTCATTTTTTATCTCCGAACAAGCCGTTGCACCGGCATCCCTCGACCCGGTGTGGCATGAAAAGTCAAATCCCTGAACGCACGCGATCCTAGCATTAAAATTCCGGCGGGGGTACGCCCGGTTGATGACGTGACGGTTAAATTGTCGATCTGAATTTGTCTGGGCGGGGCGTTGTATTTTCATTTCAATGCAGAATCGGACGGCGCCGTTTTCGGGGCAGTAGGCCGAATTGTAGAAATGGCGCGCGGTGCAATTATGAAATTCTTTAAGAAATAGTATCGGCAGCGGCTAAAATGTCAGCGTTTGCTAATGCGGTAAAAACTAAGGGAAACCCCGCAGATAGACGCCAAAATGACAAGCTGGGGTAGAATGAATTCTGACCGAATGGACAGGTTTTGTGTCAATGGTCCGTGCTCTGCTATTTACAGAGTACCGTATTTTGTAGTTACCATAGGCGTTCTGTAGCAGATACGCACAAGAGGCACCGGTATCCGGGGCAAAAAAAAGCGGTGCTGCTGCATGAAACACTTTTTCGATGAGGGAGTCCTGCCGGTTAAGGGCGCTGGCGGGATATAAAAGAGAATCAAGCAATAGAAGGGCATCGGAATGAAAAAGCTTCTGACCTCCATGGTCGCGGCTGTTGCATGCTATGCAGGTGTAGCGAGCGCAGCAGAAATCAAACCGGCAGTCGTTTACGACATGGGTGGCCGTTTTGACCGTTCGTTTAACCAGGGCGCATATAACGGTGCCGAAAAATACAAGGCCGACAAAGGCGTCGAGTATCGCGATTTCGAGATCCAGAACGATTCGCAGCGCGAACAGGCAATGCGCAACTTTGCACGCCGTGGCATGAACCCGATTGTTGCAATCGGCTTCTCGCAGGCGTCCGCCCTTGAGAAAGTTGCAACCGAATTTCCCGACACCAAGTTCACGATCGTTGATATGGTTGTTGACCTGCCGAACGTTCAGTCGGTGGTTTTCAAGGAACATGAAGGTTCGTTCCTGGTTGGTGTTCTGGCAGCCATGGCATCGGAAACCGGCAAGGTCGGCTTCATCGGTGGCATGGACATTCCGCTGATCCGCAAATTTGCCTGCGGTTATGCACAGGGCGTTAAACACGCCAATGGCGATGCCGAAGTTTTCCAGAACATGACCGGCACCACCGGTGCGGCTTGGAATGACCCGGTTAAAGGTGGTGAGCTTGCGAAATCGCAGTTCGACCGGGGGGCTGACGTTGTCTATCACGCAGCAGGCGGCACCGGTGTCGGTGTTCTGCAGGCTGCAGCGGATGCCGGCAAACTTGGCATTGGTGTTGACTCCAACCAGAATGCCCTGCATCCGGGTTCGGTTCTGACCTCAATGCTCAAACGTGTTGACGTTGCTGTTTACGAAGCGTTCGACGCGGCAGCCAACGATACATGGAAGCCGGGCGTCACCGTTCTTGGTCTTGCAGAAGGCGGCGTTGACTGGGCTCTTGACGAGAACAACGAAAAGCTTATCACCGACGACATGAAAGCGGCTGTGGCCAAAGCCAAGGAAGAAATCATTTCCGGCAACCTTGAAGTCCACGATTACATGAGCGACAGCGCCTGCCCGATGTAAGGCAGGACGAACAAACCGGGGATTTGTAGTGTCGGATACGATGCATCAAATGCACGGCGCCGGGGAGACCGGTGCCGTGCAACCCGCTATTGAACTGCGCGGTATAGACAAGCGGTTCGGTGCGGTACACGCGAATAAATCAATCGATCTGAAAGTCGAAAAGGGTACGATTCACGGCATCGTCGGGGAAAACGGTGCAGGGAAATCGACCTTGATGAGTATTCTGTACGGTTTTTATCAGGCTGATGCGGGCACCATCCATGTCGATGGCAGGCTTTGCGATATAAAGGGATCCGAAGACGCCATTGCGGTCGGGATCGGCATGGTTCATCAGCACTTCATGCTGGTTGAGCCCTTTACGGTTCTTGAAAACGTTATTCTGGGTGTCGAGGGTGGGGCGATCCTGCGCGAGGGCGTTGATAAAGCCCGCGGGGAGCTTAAACGTCTGGAGCGTGAATATGCGCTCGACGTTAATCCCGATGCGATTGTGGGTGATCTGTCTGTTGGCTTGCAGCAGCGCGTTGAAATTCTGAAAGCCCTTTATCGGGGGGCCGAAATTCTAATTTTGGACGAGCCGACCGGGGTTCTGACCCCGCAGGAAGCCGATCATCTGTTCCGCATTCTTGAAACCCTGAAACAGCAGGGTAAAACGGTTGTTCTGATCACGCATAAACTGCGCGAAATCATGGCGGCAACGGACAATGTTTCCGTGATGCGCCAGGGTGAAATGGTGGCCCATCGCAAAACGGCCGAAACCAGCCCCGAAGAACTTTCCGAACTGATGGTCGGCCGCAAGGTGCTTTTGCGCCTTGAAAAGGGTGAAGCCGCACCGGCGGAAACTGTTCTTGAGGTTGATAATCTGTGTCTTGAAACATCGCAGGGTGTGCGCAAGGTCAAGAATGCCAGCTTTAAGGTGCGCGCCGGCGAAATCGTCGGTATTGCCGGGGTTTCCGGCAACGGGCAAAGCGAACTTCTTGAAGCGCTTGGCGGGATCCGTGCCGTAACCGAGGGACAGGTCCTGTTGAACGGGCAGGATGTGACACCGGGGCGTGGTGTTGATGCTGCCGAGCTGCGTAAACGCGGTGTGGCCCATGTGCCGGAAGACCGCCATCGTATGGCAATGGTGACGTCATTTTCGGCCAAGGAAGCCGCCATTCTGGGGTATGAGGATGACGCTGCCTATCAGAAGGGGCTTTTCCTGAACTGGCATGCGATTTCCGATGCGACGAAGCATCTGATGTCAGAATTCGATGTGCGACCGAATGATCCCGATCTGAAAGCAGCCAATTTTTCCGGCGGCAACCAGCAGAAGCTGGTTCTGGCGCGTGAAATTATGCGCGATCCAGAGCTTCTTCTGGTCGGACAGCCGACGCGCGGTGTCGATATCGGTGCCATCGAATTCATTCACAAACGTATTGTTGCGATGCGTGACGCTGGCAAGGCCGTTTTGCTGGTATCCGTCGAACTGGACGAAATCATGTCTCTTGCCGACCGCATACTGGTGATGTGTGATGGAGCCATCATCGGCGAAGTTTGTGCTGCTGATGCCAATGAACGGGTGCTTGGCCTGATGATGGCCGGGGTTGATCCCCATGAAGCCAAAGCTGCGGAGGGGCAGGCATGAGTGACAGTGTTCAACTGCCGCGCTGGATTGATGTCGGCGCGTTGCCGCTGCTTAATCTTTTGCTGGCACTCGTTGTTTCGGGGCTTGTTGTTCTGGCGATTGGTGAAAGTCCGACGAAAGTCGTTGAAATCCTGCTTTATGGTGCGTTCGGCTATGAAGAGGCGTGGGGTTATACGCTTTATTACACCACCAACTTCATTTTTACCGGTCTGGCTTTTGCGGTGGCATTCCATTGCGGTCTGTTCAATATCGGTGCCGAAGGCCAGGCATATGTCGGGGGGCTTGGTGTTATTCTGGCGACCCTTTACCTTGATTTCCTGCCATTCCCGATCATGCTGATCGTTGCAGTTCTGGCCGCGGCAGTTTTCGGTGCGGCGTGGTCCTATATACCTGCTTATTTGCAGGCACGTCGCGGGTCGCATGTCGTGATTACCACGATCATGTTCAATTTCATTGCGTCGTCGCTGATGGTTTATCTTCTGGTCAATGTTCTGCGCCCGCAAGGGTCCATGACCCCGGAAAGCGAACAGATCGCTGAACATCTGCGTTTACCGTTCATTCATGACATCGCCGCGGGCCTTGGTCTGGAGATGGCAAGCAGCCCGCTGAACCTGTCGTTTGTTTATGCGCTTGTCTGCAGTATTTTGGTCTGGCTGTTCATCTGGCATACAAGATGGGGTTATGCGATCCGCACTGTGGGGGCCAATGCGGTGGCCGCGACCTATGCCGGGATCGAGCCGGGGCGATATATCATCATGGCGATGATGATTTCAGGTGCGCTTTCGGCCTTCATGGCGCTTAACGAAGTAATGGGTGTTCAGCACCGGTTACTGATCGATTTTACGGCCGGTTACGGCTTTGTCGGGATTGCGGTTGCCCTGATGGGGCGCAATCATCCGTTTGGTATTTTCCTGGCGGCGTTGCTGTTTGGGATGCTGTATCAGGGCGGGGCGGAGCTCAGCTTTGAAATCCCGACGATTTCGAACGATATGGTCGTGGTTATTCAGGGGCTTGTGATCCTGTTTACCGGTGCGATGGAACATATGTTCCGTCCGCGCGTGACCCGGATTTATACAGCGTGGCATTTGCGCCGCCGTGCGCAGGAGGCCGCATAATGGATAATTTTGAACTGGTTATCCTGCTTCTGGATGCGACACTTCGGACATCGACCCCGCTTATTCTTGCCGCACTGGCCGGGATGTTTTCGGAACGGTCGGGTACGATCAACCTGGCACTTGAAGGCATGATGCTGGGCGGGGCGTTTTCGGCTGCTGCCGTGGCTTATTATGTCGGAAATCCCTGGGCCGGGTTGCTGGCGGCAATCGCAACGACGATCTGCCTTTCGCTTCTGCATGGTTTTGCCTGCATCACGCATAAGGGCAATCAGGTCGTTTCGGGCATGGCGATCAATATCCTGATGTCGGGCCTGACGGCACTTGTCGGGATTGCGCTGTTTGCGCAAGGCGGCAAGACGCCGTCGCTTGATCATGCTTCCCGGTTCCAGCCGATTACCTTGCCTGGCGCGGATACCGTTGCCGATGTCCCGGTTCTGGGATCCATATATTCGGAATTGCTGAGCGGTCATAACATTCTTGTTTATGTCGCGTTTCTGGCAGTACCAGCCGCGTGGTGGGTGATGTATCGCACCCGTTTCGGTTTGCGTCTGCGCGCGGTTGGTGAAAACCCGGGGGCCGTTGATACCGCCGGTATCGGCGTGGTTGGCATGCGTTATCGCGCGGTGATCTGCAGTGGCGTTCTTGTCGGCATGTCGGGGGCGTATCTTTCAACCGCGCAAGGTGCATCCTTCCTGCAGGATATGACGGCGGGCAAGGGCTATATTGCATTGGCCGCGATGGTATTTGGTAAATGGCGGCCTTTCCCGGCACTGTTTGCGTGCCTGCTGTTTGGTTTCCTTGATGCCGCAGCAACCCGCATGCAGGGTGTTATCCTGCCGGGAATCGGCGAGGTGCCGGTGCAATTGGTGCAGGCATTGCCCTATGTTCTGACGGTGATCCTGCTGGCGGGCTTTATTGGCCGCGCCACGCCGCCAAAATCGCTTGGTCGTCCGTATGTGAAGGAACGCTGATCGCGCTGCGATCAGCTTTCTGGTTTGGCATATCTGGCAAACGAGGCTGTGATGAATTGCAAACAGGTCTTTTTCATCATTGCCTTTCTAGCTGTTTCGCTGCCTGCCAAGGTTTGTGCCGTGCAGGCCGCCGAAATTACGCCGACAGTTGTTTATTCGACCAGTGCAGCGAGGAACGACCACGACCCGTGGCGCCGAACTGGCAACCACACAGATCGGTCTTGGTGCGGATTTTGTTTTGCAGCTGGTCGGTGGCACGGGAATTGGCATTTTGCAGGTAACAGCGGATGCCGGAAAGCTTGGGATTGTATCGGATGCAAACCAGAACGGACTGCATTCGGAATCGGTTCTGACATCGATGGTCAAGCATGTCGAGGGCGCCGTTTTCGAGGCATTAGCGGCGGCACTAGATGGGGACTGGAAACCGGGTATTCTCAGTCTTGGCCTTGCCGAAGAAAGGGTTGACTGGACGTTAGACGATTTTAACAGGGACCTGATCACGCCTGCGATGAAGGATGCGGCAGATGCGGCGCGCAACGACATCATCAACGGCAGGATTACGATTCACGACTATATGCAGAATGGAACCTGCCCGCGATAAGCGGCAGGAAAAACAGGATAAGACATATGACATTGCAAACTGTAGCCGACGCCCCGCGCGATTTGATTGACGCGGCACTTGCCGCGCGCGACAAGGCATATGCGCCATATTCGAAATTCCACGTCGGCGCAGCCCTTCGGACGGAGCGCGGGCAGATCATTGCCGGATGCAATGTTGAAAACGCGGCCTATCCCGAAGGTGTTTGTGCCGAGGCTGGGGCAATTTCGGCGATGGTTCTGTCGGGTGAAACCAAGTTTGACGAAATCGTCGTTGTGGGGCTGGGGGATGTTGCCTGTACGCCATGTGGCGGGTGTCGTCAGAAAATCCGAGAATTCACCGGATCGGATGCAACGATTTATATCATCAATGATGCTGGCAAAACGCTTCTGACCCTGACGCGTGAAGAACTTATTCCCCATTCCTTCGGGCCGGAGAATTTGAAATGAGCAACGTCAAAACCGCATTGGACATCATTGCCGCCAAGGCACCGGGCTTTAAGGCCGAGGTCGCACTTGTTCTTGGCAGTGGGCTGGGGGGCGTTGTTGACGCCGTCAGTGATGCAATCAAAATTTCCTATACCGACCTGCCGGGATTTCCCAAGCCGACGGTAGTGGGCCACGGCGGGCAACTGGTTCTGGGCCGTATCGCGGGCGTTTCCGTTGCCGTCATGCAGGGTCGGGCGCATTATTATGAACATGGCCGTTCGGATTTGATGAGCGAGCCGCTTGAAACATTGCGTGAATTGGGGGCAGAGCGGCTTATCCTCACCAATGCGGCAGGATCGCTTATCCCCGAGGCATCACCGGGGAACCTGATGCTGATTACGGATCATATCAGCCTGTTTGGGCCCAATCCGTTGATCGGATATCATGGCAATGATCGTTTTGTCGGAATGGATGTGCCTTATGATCCTGAAATCGGATCGGGCTTGAAAAATACTGCGGCGGAGCTTGGCATTAATCTGTTTGAAGGCACTTATTGCTGGTGCACCGGGCCGAGTTTCGAAACGCCGGCCGAAATTCGCGCGCTTAAGGTTCTGGGGGCGGATGCGGTGGGCATGTCGACGGTGCCGGAAAACATTCTTGCCCGGCGTCTGGGATTCCGGGTGGCGGCTGTTTCAAACATCACCAATCTGGCCGCGGGTATGAGCCCGACCGCCCTTAGTCATGAACAGACCCTTGAAATGGCAAAAGAAGGATCTGCCAATTTAATCAAAATACTGCTGCGTTATTTTTCAAGTGATGCATGAAGATGTTTTGATCGGGTTTGGAAACGTAATTCAATAATAAGCGCGCAGGAGACAGCATATGCTGCCGCAGGAAATCATTCGCCGGAAACGTGAAGGCGAAGTTCTGACAGACGCCGAAATCGCCTTTTTCGTCAAAGGCATTGCGGATGAAAGCATAAGCGAGGGGCAGGTTGCAGCCCTTGCCATGGCGGTATTCTTTAACGGCATGACCATGGATGAACGCGCAGCCCTTACACGCAATATGCGTGATTCTGGGACCGTTCTTGATTGGAAGGCGCTTGGCCTTGATGGGCCGGTTGTGGACAAGCATTCGACCGGTGGTGTTGGCGACAAGGTCAGTTTGATGCTGGGGCCGATTGTTGGCGCGTGCGGTGCATTTGTTCCGATGATTTCGGGACGCGGATTGGGCCATACGGGCGGGACGCTGGACAAATTTGATTCCATTCCCGGCTATCGCACCGCGCCGACCCTGGATGAATTTGCCAAGGTCACCCGTGAAGTCGGTTGCGCCATCATCGGGCAGACCGCGGATCTTGCCCCTGCGGACAAGCGTTTCTATGGCATTCGTGATGTTACCGCGACGGTGGAAAGCATTCCGTTGATTACAGCATCGATCCTGTCGAAAAAACTGGCGGCGGGTCTGGATGCGCTGGTGATGGATGTCAAATTCGGATCGGGTGCGTTCATGAATGAATATGATCGTGCGCGCGAACTGGCCGAAAGCATCACCGAAGTCGCAACCCGCAATGGTGTACCGACAACGGCCCTTTTGACCGATATGGAGCAGGTTCTGGGCGATACGGTCGGTAACGCGCTTGAAATGCACGAAGCGGTTGATTTCCTGACGGGCAAACATCAGGAACAGCGTGTTTATGATGTCACGATGGCGTTGGCAGCGGAAATGCTGGCACTGACCGGTGTTGCAACCGATGTTGCCGATGGGCTGCAAAAAGCCAGCGACGCCCTGACATCGGGCAAGGCTGCCGAGGTGTTTGGTAAAATGGTGTCGGCCCTTGGCGGACCGGTCGATTTTGTTGAAAACACATCGGCCCATCTTGAGATGGCACCGATGATCAAGCCGGTACGTGCCGCAAAGACCGGGCGGGTGGTATCAATGGATGCGCGCAAGGTGGGGCTTGCGCTGGTTGCGTTGAAAGGTGGCCGGACGCGTGCCGATCAGAAGATCGACTTTGCTGTCGGCTTTACCGATTTCATCAAGGTCGGACAGGCGGTTTCAGCCGAAACGCCGCTTTGTAACGCTCATGTCCGTGATCAGGTACAGCTTGACGAAGCGACTACCCTTTTGCGCGAGGCAATAGTCATTGGCGATGGCGAGGTCGCCAGAACCGGTTCAGCCGCCGCAGTCCGCGAACGGATCGTTGCCCGCGCCAAAGGGTGATCAGGGCCTGATACACGGAGACTGAAAATGCAAAGGGCCAGACAGGGTGACTGTCCGGCCCTTTTTGTTTGGTCTTTGAGGCTAGTTGCGTGCGCTTTCCATGATCATGGCGGCGGCTTTTTCCGCGATCATGATGGTCGGTGAATTGGTGTTGCCCGATGTAATGGTGGGCATGATTGAGGCATCCGCAATCCGAAGCCCGTCAAGCCCGCGCAGGCGCAATTGCGGGTCAACCACCGATGCCGGGTCCGCACCCATGCGACATGTGCCCACAGGGTGGAAAATTGTCGTGCCGATATTGCCCGCGGCTTTGACCAGATCATCCTCTGTCTCGTATGACGGGCCAGGTTTGAATTCTTCGGGTCGGTACGGGGCAAGTGCGGGCTGATTGGCAATTTTGCGGGTCAGCCGGATTGAGTCTGCCGCAACCTTTTTATCGGCATCCGCGCTCAGGTAATTGGGGGCGATGGCCGGTTGATTGCGGAAATCGGGTGATTTCAGATGGATGCTACCGCGACTTTGTGGCCGCAGGTTACAGACACTTGCCGTAAAGGCCGGGAAGGGATGGACAGGATCACCGAACTTTTCAAGCGACAGCGGCTGCACATGATATTGCAGGTTTGCCGTTTCGAATGATGCATCGGATTTGGTGAAGATGCCAAGCTGGCTTGGGGCCATCGACATCGGCCCTGATTGATTAAACAGGTATTCCAGCGCGATCCCGGCCTTGCCGACAAGGTTGCTGGCCTGTTCGTTCAAGGTCCGAATGCCATAGACCTTGAAGGCGCAGCGCAGTTGCAGGTGGTCCTGAAGGTTTTCACCGACCTGTGCGCTTTCATGGATAGTCTGGATGCCATGTTTTTGCAAAACATCGCCGCGACCAATACCCGACAATTCCAGAATATGTGGCGATCCGACGGCACCGGCCGACAGAACGATTTCACGACGTGCCGTGACGGTTTCAACCTGACCATTGCGGTCATATTCAACGCCCGTGACGCGACCGTTTTCAATGATCAGGCGACGAACTTGCGCATGCGTGCGCAGTTCCAGGTTCTTGCGCGACAGGGCAGGTTTCAGAAATGCCTTTGAGGTATTCCAGCGAATGCCGCGTTTCTGGTTGACGGCGAAATAGCCCGACCCTTCGTTATTGCCGCGGTTGAAGTCGGCGATCTTCGGGATGCCTGCCTGTTCGGCGGCATCCTGAAACGCATCAAGGATTTCCCAGCGTACGCGCGCCTGTTCAACCCGCCATTCGCCGCCTGACCCGTGCATATCATCTGAGCCGAGATAGTAATCTTCGGATTTTATGAAATGCGGCAAGACATCATCCCAGCCCCAATCGTTACATCCAGATTGCCGCCAGTGATCATAATCGGCAGCCTGACCACGCATATAGATCATGCCGTTGATCGACGAACATCCGCCCAGAACCTTGCCGCGCGGATATCCCAGTGATCGGCCATTCAGGCCGTTCTCTGCCTCGGTTTTGAAGCACCAGTCGACATTCGGATTGCCAATGCAATAAAGGTAACCCACGGGAATATGAATCCATGGATTGGTATCCTTGCCGCCGGCCTCTAGCAGAAGAATGCTGGCATCGCCCATTTCCGAGAGGCGATTGGCCAATGTGCATCCGGCAGAACCGGCGCCAATGATAATGTAATCGAAGCTATCCAATGATCGAACTCCGTTGCGTGACGCGGGGATCATTCCGGACAGGGTAAGGTCGTGTGATCATGTTTTCTATCCTCCCAGTGGTATCGTTGTTTTGGCAGCACAATTGGCTGCATTTGATTTTGGTTGTAACGCTATCATTGATCGCCGGGATCGGAAATATAATCGATGGTGGGATGCGTTCCGCGATACGGAAAACTCCGAAAGTAATTGAAAATTGGAATAATTATATAAAAATCAAACTGTTGCGAAGAGATTGTGATGTCGTAAGTTGATGGCATATCACAGCGTTTCACAGCACATATGCTGCCTTATGGCCGGAGCATCCGATGATCCGATTTCCTCTGATTGACAGGCTTCCGATCTCGTCGACGGGTGCCAACCCAGCATCGCCCCGCCGACCCGGCGCATTACGGCGGCAGGCCGGGCTTTGGGGCGGGATGATCCTGTTTGTTGCCATGGTGCTGATGGAGCCACCAAGTGGTATGAGTTCGATTGCCTGGTACACGGCATCCCTTGCCGCCTTGATGGCCGTTTGGTGGTTGTCGGAAGCGATCCCGATAGCGGCAACAGCACTGGTGCCGGTCGCCCTGGCGCCGGTATTTGGTTTGGCATCGGTTGCACAGGTAACGCCGCACTATGCCAATCCCCTGCTATTCATGTTTTTGGGGGGATTCATCATTGCGATCGCCATGGAGCGCTGGAACCTGCATCGACGCATTGCGCTGATGATCCTGAAAAAGGTAGGGTTTAGGCCGCGTGCTCTTGTCGGGGGCTTCATAACCGCCACGGCATTCCTTTCGATGTGGGTCAGTAATACCGCAACCGCGACGATGATGTTGCCGATTGCGCTTTCGATTGTGAATTTGCTTCGCGACAATGAAACGGAACCGTCCAGAGGCATTGAGGACGACGATGAAAGTGTGACGGAAAAGCTTGCTCCGCTGACGCGCAATTTTGCGCTGGCGCTTCTATTCGGGATTGCCTTTGGTGCGAGCGTCGGCGGGATCGGGACCCTGATCGGGACGCCGCCGAATGCGTTGCTTGCCGGTTATCTTGCCAGTAATTTTGATGTCAACATCGGGTTCGGGCAATGGATGATGTTGGGGGTTCCGTTTGCTGCGGTCCTTTTGCTGTTTTGCTGGTGGATACTGACATCTGTTGTCTATCCGCATGCGGATGATCTTCCGGAAAATGCACGACATGCTTTGGCGCGTGATATTGCCGCACTGGGACCGATGTCACGCGGGGAGAAGTCGGTTGCCATCGTCTTTGTGACGACGGCCTGCCTGTGGCTTTTCCGACCGCTGATCGAGGTGGCTTTGCCCGATGTCCCGATCAGCGATGCATCAATTGCGATGTTTGCTGCGATTGCCTTGTTTGCGATCCCGGTCAAGGCACGTGAAAATCTTTATGTCCTGGATTGGAAGGCGACATTGCGGTTGCCTTGGGGCGTTTTGCTTTTGGTTGGCGGCGGACTGGCGTTAGGGGCGTTGATCAATGACAGCGGCCTTGCGGCCTGGATTGCCGGAAATGCCGGTGCTTTACCAGACCTGCCGGTGTTCGTGCAGATCGGTCTGATTGCCTTGATGGTGATCCTGATCAGCCATCTGACATCCAATACGGCGACGGCTGCAACCTTTTTGCCTCTGGTGGCAACTTATGCGTTGGGCGAGGGCATCGACCCGCTATTGCTTGCCGTGCCGGTGGCGATTGCCGCGAGCTGTGCCTTCATGTTGCCGGTGGCAACGCCCCCGAATGCTATTGTTTTTGCCAGCGGCTATCTGAAAATTGGCGATATGGTTCGCGCCGGTGCGGTTGTGAACCTTGCCGGGCTTGCTCTGCTGGTGGTGTTTTCCATGATTCTGGTGCCCATTCTGTTTAAATAACAACTTCTTTGTGCGCAGGGCTTGCATTGCCGTTAATTAGAAAGCATTTTGATCGGTAACGAAAATTAACAATCAAAGACGAAAATTCAGGGCGGAAGGAAACAATATGGGCAAGCTTGATCGGCGGCGTCGCGAAATTCTTGAACTGGTCGCGGCGAACAGTTTCATGACGATTGACACATTGGCCGATCATTTTGCCGTTACCCCCCAGACCATTCGACGTGATATCAACGAGATGGCCGAAGAAGGGCTTGTTGCGCGTTATCATGGCGGGGCGGCCAGCCTTTCGACCACGGAAAACACGGCATATACTGATCGTCAGGTTCTTAACCTTGGCAGCAAGCGCGAGATTGCCAAGCTGGTGGCGCAGCATATCCCCGAAGGGGCGTCGATATTCATCAATATTGGCACCACGAATGAAGAGGTTGCGCGCGCGTTATCGTCACACAAGAGCCTGAAAATCATCACCAATAACCTGCATGTCGCCCAGATTTGTGCCGCCAACCCGGGCTTTGAGGTGATTATTGCCGGTGGCGTTGTTCGTCAGCGTGACTTTGGCGTGATTGGTGAGGCGACCATCGATTTTATCAACCAGTTCAAGGTGGATTACGCGATTGTCGGGATTTCCGGCGTTGACGAAGATGGTAGTCTGATGGATTTCGACTATCGCGAAGTCCGGGTGGCGCGTGCGATCATTTCCAATGCCCGCCAGACGTTCCTGTGTACCGATGCATCGAAATTCGGGCGTCGCGCGATGGTGCGGTTGGGGCATCTTTCGGAAATTGACGCCCTGTTTACCGACCGTCATCCCGGCCCGGTTTGGGCCGATGTCATCCGTGAAGCGGATTTGTCGGTTTATACCGCGAATTGACCGGCAACAACGATTTGCGATCAGGCAACCATATGGTCGCCGCGCTTGCCCATCCGCATGGTGATCGGACCTTGGGACGAACCATTGAGCATCTGGGTCAGATGTTCATTATGGGCGTCATTAATATCGTTTGTCGGACCCGACCAGTAAACTTTGCCCGCGTGCATCATCACAAGGTTAGCGTAACGCGTGCGTGCGATCTGCATATCATTGGTAATGGTAATGACGGTGGTACCGCGCTGGGTCGCGATCTTGCTGATCATCAGTTCGATATGGTTCGACAGAACCGGATCAAGACCTGCGGTCGGATTATCAAGCAGCAGAATTTCCGGATCGGTTGAAATGGCACGCGCAATGCCAACGCGCTTTTGCATGCCGCCGGAAAGATCACCCGGGGAAAGAAAGGCACTGTCTTCGGACAGGCCAACATGACCAAGCAGGTCCACTGCATGATCCTTGGCTTCTTTGCGGGTCATGGTTCCGCGCTCTATCTGGCGAAAACAGATATTTTCCCAAACCTTCATGCTGTCAAACAGGGCGTTTTGCTGAAACAGCATGCCAATCCGTTCGGCCCAATGTTTTCGCGCAGGCGAACTGACCTGGCTGACATCGTCACCGCCCAGCATGATCTTACCGCTGTCGGCTCCGTGAAGACCGACGATACATTTCAAAAGCACGCTTTTACCCGCCGCCGACGGGCCGATGATCGCCATGGTTTCACCCTTGCCGAGCGACAGGCTGACATCATCAAGCGCAGTATTCGGACCGAACTTTTTGGTCAGTGACTGAACCGTGATGAAGCCCGATGTTGACGCAGCGGTAGCAGGTGTGGAGGGCGTGGTCATGAAGATGTTTATCCATTGCTGTTTGCCCGCCGATCTTCGGCATTTGACGGGCAGGGGGCAAGCCCGAAATTTGCAAAAAAGAAAACGGCCCCGTTTCGGGGGGCCGTTTTCGGTACGCAATCTGTGGAAGTCCACCGGGCGTTTTGCCTAGTGAGACAGGATCTGGCTGAGAAACAGCTTGGTCCGTTCGCTTTTCGGGTTCGCAAAGAATTCCTGCGGTCCCGCCATTTCAACGATTTCACCGGCGTCCATGAACACGACGCGGTCGGCGACTTCTTTGGCGAAGCCCATTTCGTGGGTCACGCAAAGCATGGTCATGCCTTCCTTGGCGAGTTCGACCATAACGTCGAGCACTTCCTTGACCATTTCCGGGTCAAGGGCCGAAGTCGGTTCATCGAACAGCATGATTTTCGGCTGCATGCAGAGCGAGCGGGCGATTGCCACACGCTGTTGCTGACCGCCGGAAAGCTGGCCGGGGAATTTATGGGCCTGCTCTGCAATCCTGACACGTTCCAGATAGTGCATTGCTAGATCAATGGCTTCTTTCTTGGGCATTTTGCGAACCCAGATCGGGGCCAGCGTCAGGTTTTCCAGCACGGTCATGTGCGGGAAAAGGTTGAAGTGCTGGAACACCATGCAGACTTCGCGGCGCACGGCTTCGATGTTTTTGACATCGTCGCCAAGCAGAATGCCATCAACGGTGATTTCGCCGCTCTGATAGGTTTCAAGACGGTTGAGTGTACGGATCAGGGTCGATTTACCCGAACCGGACGGCCCGCAGATAACGATGCGCTCGCCCTTGCGGACATGCAGGTCGATATCCTTGAGAACATGGAAATTGCCATACCATTTGTTGGCCTTGCTGACGGTAATCACTTCCTCGTTCGACGGAGGAGGGACAACGCCATTGGTGGTTTGTGCTTCTGTAGCTGTCATTGTTTTTTTCCTCTCTCCTTACCGTTGCTCGCCCTTGCGGAGCTCTTTTTCAAGATAGGCCGAATATTTGGCCATGGAGAAACAGATCAGGAAGAAAATTGCCGAGGCGAAGGCATAACCCTCGACGTAGTATTTCGTCCATGCCGGGTCGCTGCGCAGTGCCAGCTTGACGGTGCCAAGGAAGTCGAACAGACCGATGATGACCACCAGTGTCGTATCCTTGAGCATCGAAATGAAGCTGTTCACGGTCGGCGGGATTACCAGACGCAAAGCCTGCGGCAGGATGATCAGGCGCATGGACTGCCAATAGGACAGGCCAAGGCTGTCGCCGGCTTCGAACTGGCCCCGCGGCACAGCCTGGAGACCGCCACGGAACACCTCGGCAAGATAGGCCGCGGTGAACAGAATGATACCGATTTGCGCGCGCAGCAGTTTGTCTATGGTCACACCGTCCGGAAGAAACAGCGGGAACATGACAGATGCCATGAACAGAACCGTAATCAGCGGCACACCACGGATCACTTCGATATAGACAACCGAGATCGTCTTGATCGCAGGCATATTCGACTGACGTCCCAGTGCCAGAAGCAAGCCCAGCGGGAAGGCAAAGATGATGCCGATAGCCGACAGGATCAGAGTCAGCGGAAGTCCGCCCCAATAGCTGTTCTGCACATAGGTCAGGCCAAGTGCACCGCCCCACATCAGGATGGCAATGATCGGAACTCCGATCACCCACATCGGGATGATTGCCTTGCGGAAGGAAGGATATTTAACCCCGCCAAGGCTGAAGCAAATGATGCCCATCAGGACAATCATTGCCAAAAGCGGACGCCATTGTTCGTCGTACGGATAGGTTCCAAACAGAATGAGACGCAAGTTGGCGTTTACAAAGCCCCAGCATGCGCCGGTGACTTCGGCACAACCTTCGATGGAGGGCGTCAGCGTTGCATTGAGGATCCCCCAGTTCACGAGTGGCGGAATAAGCCACACAAGAAATGCGATGGAGCCTAGTGTCAGGAGGGTGTTGAACCAACCGTCAAACAGGTTCTTTTTTGACCATGTAACTGCACGGGCAGAAAAAGTGCCTGTAGGAAGCGGAGGTAATTTTGCCTTATCTGCCATCTTACCTCTCCACCAGTGCCATTTTCTTGTTGAACCAGTTCATAAAGAGCGAGGTCAACAAGGACAGACCAAGATAGATCGACATGAAGATCGAGATTGCCTCGATCGCCTGACCGGTCTGGTTCATGGTCGTGTTTGATACCGACACCAGATCGGGATAACCGACCGCGACAGCAAGCGAGCTGTTTTTGGTCAGGTTCAGATACTGGTTGGTCAGTGGCGGAATGGCGACGCGCATGGATTGCGGCAGGATCACCTTGCGAAGGGCAACCGAACGCTTGATGCCAAGACTATCGGCAGCTTCCCACTGGCCGTGAGGGACGGCCTGAATACCGGACCGGACAACTTCGGCAACATAGGTTGACGTGTAAACCGTCAGGCCAATGAGCACGGCAAGGAATTCGGGTGAAACATTTGTGCCACCACGGATGTTGAAGCCTTTGAGTTCCGGTATGTCCATATCGGTCGGCGCACCGCCGATCAGATAGGCAATAAAGACCAGGCCGACAAAAATGCCCGTTCCGACAAGAAATACCGGGAATGGCTGACCGGTTTCATCCTGGCGTTTTTTGGCCCATTTTTTGATAAGAAAGATGGCAACGAAGGCGATAATCGCAGCAATCCCCATCAGAGTATAGGCATTATCGGCAACCGGAACCGGCATATACATGCCACGTGACGTCAGCAGGACGCCGGGCAGGGGTTCGAATGCGTCGCGCGGATGCGGGAACGCGTTCGGAATGACGGCATACCAGAAGAAAAGTTGCAACAGGACCGGGATATTCCGGAAAATTTCCACGTAAACAGTCGCCAGTTTCCGAACGATCCAGTTCGACGACAGGCGCGCAATCCCGAAAATGGTACCGATAATGGTACACAGGATAATCCCGAGTAAAGACACCTTTACGGTGTTCAGAAGGCCAACCAACAGTGCGGTTGCATAGCTGCTTTGTGCACTGTACTGGACCATGCTTTCACTGATTTCGAACGAAGCTTCGAGATCAAGGAAGCCATAACCGGTTGAGATGTTTTGTCGTTCCAGGTTTACCAGCGTATTGGAAACCAGATACCAGCCCGCCAATATGACAAGTCCGATCGCAATGATTTGATACAGTATTGCGCGAACATTCTCGTCATTCAGGTAATCGACGACGGTCTTGGAACGAACACCTCCCGGGGCATTTTGAGTCTTACTCATCTGACCCTCAGGTGTAGATTGTATCCAATGTGAGTTGCCTTAACGAAAAGCTCCGCCCATGCGTTCAGGCAGTGGGGCGGAGCTTCGTTAGGCGATTTTTAGCCGACGCTAGATATTAGCGAACCGGCCAAGCATATTGCAGACCACCGTCGGTCCAGAGAGCGTTCAGGCCGCGCTCGACACCCAGTTTCGCGGTAACGTTTTTCTCATAGCTTTCGCCATAGTTACCAACCTGCTTGATGATGCGGTATGCCCACTCTTCGTCAAGACCAAGAGCTTCGCCCATGCCCGGGGAAACGCCCAAAAGACGCTGGATGCCGGGGTTGGTGCTGCTCTTCATTTCGTCAACATTTGCCATCGTGACACCGTATTCTTCGGCTTCGATCATGGCGGCAAGAGCCCAGCGACCGATATCAGCCCACTGTTCGTCACCCTGTGCGACAGCCGGTCCAAGCGGTTCTTTGGAAATGATTTCCGGAAGAATCATATAGTCGTCCGGGTTCGGCGCCATGGTGGTACGGATCGAGGCAAGGCCCGATGCGTCAGTGGTGTAAACGTCGCAACGGCCAGAGAAGAAGGCAGCGGTTGCTTCGTTGATGTTTTCGATAACGACCGGCTCGAAGCTCATGCCTTTGGCACGGAAGTAATCAGCTAGGTTGAGTTCGGTGGTGGTGCCCGGCTCGACGCAAACGGTTGCGCCGTCAAGTTCCGTTGCGCTGGATACGCCCAGGGCTTTCGGAATCAGGAAGCCCTGGCCATCATAGTAGTTGATACCAAGGAAGGTCAGGCCAAGCTTGACGTCGCGCGTCAGGGTCGCCGTGGTGTTACGCGAAAGGATGTCGATTTCGCCAGACTGCAGAGCGGTGAAACGCTGCGCAGCGGTCAATGGGGTGTACTGAACCTTGTTAGCGTCGCCCAGAAGTGCAGCAGCAATGCCACGGCAAACGTCAACGTCAATACCTTCCCATTTGCCTTCGGCGTTGGCAGCGGAGAAACCCGGAAGACCGGTGTTCACGCCACACTGAACGAAACCTTTAGCCTTGATGCCGTCAAGCACAGCGCCCGCGTGGGCATTGTTTGCGGCGATGGCTGCAACAGACATTGCGCCAGCGGCCAGGATCGTTTTGATTTTCATTAGATGAGCTCCCTCATTAGCAAAGCATTCTTTATGGCTTTGGTAACTTTTATGCCACCCTGGATATGCCAGAGCAGCATATCCTACTGTCCTGTTTTTATCGGACCACCAAATTAAGAAATTTTCGGCTGGTATGTGTCAAGCCTGAAAAATTTTACGCTGGGGGCTTGTTCTTCAAATTCACGCCATTTCCACGCTTTGGTGATGTACTGAAAAACGTTGTTTTGACGACTACAGAGCCTTTTTGCTGTTAAAAAACACCATATTTCAAAAGGTTAAAAACCTGTTCGAATGGTCAGGTTCTGAAAAGCAACAAATCTCAAAATTTTTTTGTTGCCAGCAATGAAATGAGCGTTTTTTAACCAATTGTAACTGTTGCTCAAAAAATAAACTCTGTTGCGGCGCGGAATCGACTTGCGATGTGCGCTGAAATCAAATCGGCACGCTTTATGGTTCTGATTAATCTTTTGCAAAAACGAAAGCCCCGTCGATCACGCGACGGGGCTTTGATGTTTTGAGCCGGACGTCTCGGCCTAGCTGCGCAGTTCCGGTAAATTGGAAAAAAGTTCAAGTGCTGTGGGGTTTGCGAGTGCTTCCTGATTCTTCACCGGGCGCCCATGCACAACATCCCGGACGGCCAGTTCGGTGATTTTTCCTGACTTTGTGCGGGGAATATCGGCCACGGCAATGATCTTTGCCGGGACGTGACGGGGCGTACAATTGTTCCTGATCTGTTTGCGTATACGGTCGATCAGAAGTTCATCCAGCTGATATTTTTCGCGCAGCACAACGAAAAGGATGACCCGAACATCGTTATCCCATTCCTGACCGATAACGATGGATTCTTGAATTTCGGGAAGCTTTTCGACCTGACGATAAATCTCGGCGGTGCCGATCCGGACACCGCCCGGGTTAAGTGTCGCGTCTGATCGGCCGTAGATGACCATACCGCCGTCATCGTCAAGCTCGACATAGTCGCCGTGGCACCAGATGTTATCGAAACGGTTGAAATAGGCTTCTTTATAGCGTGCGCCATCGGGGTCATTCCAGAAACCGATCGGCATGGAGGGGAAGGGGGCGGTGCAGACCAGTTCGCCCTTTTGATTGCGGATTGATTTGCCGTCATCGTCAAAAACATCAACGGCAAGACCCAGCGCGCGGGTCTGAATGATGCCGCGCTTCACCGGTAAGACCGGACAAGCAAGAACAAAGCAGCCCAGAATGTCGGTCCCGCCAGAGATGGAGGCCAAATGGATATCGGATTTTATATCGCGATAGACATAATCGAAACTTTCGGGGGCCAGGGGCGATCCGGTGGATGTCATGGCACGCACCGTCGATAGATCATGGGTTTCCCGTGGTTTAAGTTCGGCCTTTGCCAATGCATCGATATATTTGGCCGATGTCCCGAACAGGGTCATGCCCTCGGCATCGGCATAGTCAAACAATATATTGCCGCTGGGGTAGAACGGTGATCCATCGTAAAGCAGCAGTGTCGCGCCAGCGGCAAGGCCACCCATCAACCAGTTCCACATCATCCAGCCACAGGTGGTGAAGTAGAATACCCGATCGCCTGGCACTACATCGCAATGCAGGACATGTTCGGAAACCTGTTTAAGAAGTGTTCCGCCAGCGCCATGCACAATGCATTTCGGTTTGCCTGTCGTGCCGGACGAAAACATCACATAAAGCGGGTGATTGAATTCGACCTGTTCAAATACGATCTTTTCCGGACTGAAGGGGGCAAGGAAATTATCGTAGGAAATGCCATTGCGAATGCCGGTCGTGTTGGCGCCATCAAAGGCATATTTGACGATGACAACTTTCTGGATCGTCGTGATCCTGTCGACAACATCACGGACTTTTTCGCGAATGTCGTGGCTTTTGCCATTATAGTGATAGCCGTCAACCGTAATCATTAATTTGGGTTCGATCTGGCCGAACCTGTCAACGACGCCCTGAACCCCGAAGTCGGGGGAGGCCGATGACCAAGTGGCGCCGATTGCGGCTGTACCCAGCATTGCGATCACGGTTTCGATCATGTTGGGCATATATCCGCATACGCGATCACCCTTTTTGATGCCTTCGGCGCGAAGTGCCTGCGAGAATTTCGATACCGCGATATTCAGGTCGCACCATGAGATACGGGTTTTGACCTTGTCTTCCCCCCAGAAAACGAGCGCGTCGGTGTCGTCATCGCGGACCAGCAGGTTTTCTGAAAAATTCAGTCGGGCATTCGGGAAGAACTTTGCACCGGGCATTTTGTTGCCGTCAACAAGTACTGCGTCACCCCAGCTTTCTGCCTTCAGACCGACATAGTCGATAATTGCGGGCCAGAAATCTTCCTTGCTGGCAACCGACCAGTCATAGAGCGCGGGGAAGCTGTCCAGTTTCAGGCTGTGCTTTTCGTTCACCCAGTTGCGGAACCGGGTGACATTGGCGTTTTCAACGCGCGCTGGACTGGGCTGCCAAAGCAAATCGCTCATGATGGATCCTTTGTTTCCTGCCTGTTTTCTTGCAATTACCGACCATTTTTAAGGCTCAAATCGGTATCTCCCTACCACTTTTTTACGGTGAATTATGTTGCACGGCAAGAAAAGTCATGGGGCAGAGTGGGCGAGGTGTGAACTATCTTGCTGAAAGTCAAGTTTAAGAGTTTCAGGTTTTCTTCTTAGTGTTATGAAAATTAACATTAATTTTATTGGGTTTGTTGCCTGTTTTTTGAATGGAGGGTGATCGGGCTTCGGGAAATTCAGGCGTTTTTCGGTAATTAAATAACCAAAATTTGCGATGTTTTGTTCGATTGTGATGTGCCGAGGGTGTGTTGTGCGGTGCGGTATTTCGAAACGGCTTGCGCTTGTCTGCATGCTGACTACTCTGTCGGAAATGAAGCCACCATCCGGAGTTGATAGCATGTCCAGAATCGATGAAAATCGCCCGTTTGTATCTGTAAATATTGCTGTTCTGACGGTGAGCGATACCAGAACGCTGGGGAATGATACCTCTGGCCAGATCCTTGCCGATCGGATCGAAGCCAAAGGTCACAAGGTCGCGGCGCGGACTATCGTAAAGGATGATTTCGACACGATTGTTTCGCAGCTCCGGCAGTGGTGCGATGATCCGAAGGTTGACGTGATCATCAGTACGGGCGGGACTGGTGTGACCGGGCGCGATGTTACGACAGAGGCCCACCAGAAGGTTTATGACAAGGAGATCCCAGGGTTTGGCGAGTTGTTTCGCTGGCTGTCATATGCCAAGATTGGCACATCGACTGTTCAATCGCGTGCAACCGCTGGCGTATCTTGCGGAACTTACATGTTTGCCCTGCCAGGGTCGAATGGTGCGTGCAAGGATGCCTGGGATGATATCCTGTTCTATCAACTCGACATTCGTCACCGTCCATGCAACTTCGTCGAACTGATGCCGCGGTTGACCGAAAAGTAATCTGCCGCTCAGGTTTTAGACGAGACGATCACCTTCCGTAGGACGATTTTATGGAAATTATCACCGATCCCTTCTTTTACCTTGTTGCAATTCCGGCAGTTTTGATTGCTGGTGTGTCAAAAAGCGGGTTTGGGGGTGGGCTTGGTGTTATGGCAGTGCCACTGATGGCATTGGCGTTGTCGCCGCAGGCGGCTGCGGCAATTATGTTGCCGATATTGTGTCTGATGGATGTTGCCAATGTCTGGGCATACCGGAAGAACTGGGATCGTCGCAATATGATGATTCTGATACCGGCCGCACTTCTTGGTATCCTGGTCGGCACATTATCGTTCAGCTATCTGAATGAGTATGCCGTGAAGATGATCATTGCACTCATTGCCATCGGCTTTACCCTTGATCATTGGTTCCGCGGAAAAAAACGCGGCGATGAAGCCAGGCGCGCGAATTGGGGTAAGGGATCGTTTTGGGGAACCATTGCTGGTTTCACCAGCTTTGTTGCGCATGCTGGTGGTCCGCCGGTTTCTGTTTTCCTGTTGCCGCAACGAATGGATAAAACGGTTTTTGTCGGTACGACCGTCATGTTCTTCATCGTTGTCAATTATGTGAAGCTGATTCCTTACTGGTATCTAGGGCAATTCGGTGGTGCCAATTTCGGAACCGCGCTTGTTCTGGTTCCGGTGGCGATTCTCGGGACGTGGCTGGGGCTTTGGGCGCATGACAAGGTCAATGAAAAGCTGTTTTATCGGGTGTGCTACACCTTGCTGTTTATTACCGGTTTAAAACTGCTGTCTGATGCCGTTATCCACTTTGCCGAGATTTGAATGACGTTCTGGTGTGATTGATGCGGTAATTTTTGTGTTCATCAGGTTGAATTTTAGGGCGGGAAATTTCCTGCCCTTTTTCTTTTGGCGTGATTTAATCGGGAAAATTATCTCAAACGCACTATGTAAGCATTTTTTCATTAACCAATCGGGCATGAATTGCATATAAATTGCACGCTTAAGAATGATGCATAAAAAAAAAGCATCAACACGGGGTGAAACCAAATTTTGCAAGGGGAGCTTGCGGGAATGCCCGAACGAATTTTGCAGGTGGCAACAGAGATGTCGCAACTTGCCAATGAGAAGATCACAGAAATAAAAGGTGTAACCCGGGCTACGCGGACATTGGCGCTGAATGCGTTGATCGAAGCAGCACGTGCGGGGGAAGTAGGCCGCGGGTTTGGCGTCGTTGCCAACGAGGTTAAGGAAATCTCGCAGCGCGTAACCGTCATTACCGAAGAACTCGAACATATGTTTGAAAGTCTGGCGCTTGATCTTGAGCGAACGGCGCAAACGGCGCGTGGCGACCGCTTTGCCGACCTGTCACGATATGTTGTCGAGCTTATGGACCGAAACCTGTTTGAGCGGTCTTGTGATGTTCGATGGTGGGCCACAGACGCCGCGGTTGTTGATGTTTGCGAGAACCCGGACAACGGTGAAATCGCCAGCCAGACATCGCAGCGCCTTGGCGTGATCCTTGATTCCTATACCGTCTATCTTGACCTTTGGATTGCGGATTGTAACGGCCGGATCATTGCCACCGGGCGTCCGGATAAATACCGTCTTATCGGTACAGATATCGGTCACATGCCGTGGTTCCGCGAAGCTATGCGATGTCGGGATGGCGGGGCGTATGCGGTTGCGGATATCGCGCACAGTGAGCTGCTAAATAACGCGGCTACGGCGACCTATGCGACGGCTGTTCGACGGGGCGGTAAGGCAAAAGGCGACGTTATCGGTGTTATGGGGGTTTTCTTTGATTGGGAAAACCAGGCGCCGATGGTGGTAAAGGCATTGAACTTCAGCGATGAAGAGCGTGCACGCACGCGTGTAATGCTGATTGACTCGCAAAATCGCATCATCGCGGCGTCCGATAATCAGGGCGTCTTGAGCGAGCAGATCCGGTTGGAGGTCAAGGACCCCAATCGTGGTTCCTATCTACTGGCGGATGGGTCACTGGTTGCTTATGCGCTAACGCCCGGTTATGAGACATATAAGGGGCTTGGTTGGCGCGGGGTGATTGTTCAACAACCCCGAAATGCCACCAAAGCAGTTGATAAGCCGGGGGCAAAGCTTTCAATGGCGTCATAGGGCCGGGTCGGCAGCAAAGCCAGACCAAGAAAAGCATAGCAACCAGAAAAGCGGGCACCGTCGGGGCTCGCTTTTTTGCTTATGCGCCTGGTGTTCGTGAAACATCCTAAAATTGGTTCCTGCTTGCGCAGGCTGGAAAAAGGAGATAGCGGTAAAATATAATATTACGACAATTCATCGATGAATTGTTAAAATAAGCCGCGGGAGGTTACCTTGACGTTGCTGTTTGCCAAGCTTGCAGTATCAATTTCTGTTGTGCTGGGGTTATCCATCCTTGCGGAGCGTACAGGCCCGCGTGCCGCCGGGGTGCTTTCCGGTTACCCGCTTGGAACGGCGATCCTGCTGTATTTCATCGGGCTGGAGCAGGGCGTTGTGTTTGCGACAGAAAGCGCCGTCTATGCCCTGCCGGGGCTGATCGCAACACTTGCCTTTCTATATGCCTATTACCTGACGTCACGGTTGTTGTCAGACTGCCGGATGATATTGCAGATACCGGTAAGTTCCGTCGCGGCCTTTGGCGCATTCATGTTCGTTTCATGGATTTGCCAGCAGATCCAGTTTACCCGGATTTCAGGTGCCGTTACCCTGTTGGCTGCCATGATCGTCGCTCTGATACTGTTTCGGGGGATCGAGAATGTTCGCATATTGAACCGGGTGCGGTTGACCCGACGCATCGTGCTGTTTAGAGCTGTTCTTGCCGCCCTGATTGTTCTTGGCATCAGCGGTATTGCGGCATGGATCGGACCGAAATGGGCCGGGCTTTTTTCAGGGTTCCCGGTGACGCTTTATCCGATGATGCTGATCCTGCATGCATCTTATGGCATTGGTCCATTGCACACGGTAATCCGTAACTTCCCAAGAGGTATGGGATCGCTTTGGATTTATATTCTTGCGGTGACGTTCACGTATCCGGTTTGGGGTGTTAATGTTGGTACATTGCTTAGCTTCGCGGCAGCGACAGTTTATTTGATCGCTTATTCCACTTTGGTCTGGATGCGCGAAAAGTCCGTGCGTGTCTGAAGCCGATCCCATAATATTACAATATATCAGTTCCCAAGGCTCCAAAGCCTGCGACCGGAAGGATGATCTGCATGCAGCAGGTTCAGTCATTGGTAAGGGCAATCAGCATTCTGAACACGCTTGCGGATAGCGAGTACGGGATGACCTTGACCGAAATCGCCCATCAGGTGCATTTGCCGCCCTCTACCGTGCACCGGTTATTGACGACGATGCAGCATGAACGCTATGTCACATTCGATGGTGAACGAACGCTGTGGTCGATCGGCGTGCAGGCGTTCAGTGTGGGTAATGCCTTTACGAAAAACCGTAATCTTAGCCAGATCGCGCGCCCCTATATGCGCGCCTTGATGGAAGACAGTGGCGAAACGGTCAATCTGGCTGTGGCTGATGGCGGCGAAGTTATTTTCCTGTCGCAGGTGGAATGCCGCAAGATGATGCGGGCATTGGTAACGCCAGGCCGCCGGGCGCTGATGCATTGCTCGGGGGTGGGGAAGGCACTGCTTGCATTTCTGCCTGATGAAGAGGTGAATGCGGTAATCACGCAGCATGGTCTGCCAAAAATCACCGAACGTACACTGATCAGTGCCGATACGCTGAAAAGTGATCTGAACCGGTCAAGACAGCGTGGATACGCACTTGACGATGAAGAACATGCCATTGGCTTGCGCTGTGTTGCAGGCGTTGTACGTGATGAGACAGGACTGCCGATTGCGGCACTATCCTTGTCGGGCCCCGCTGCCCGCATACCGAACGAACGGATTGAACAGTTCGGATTGAAAGTCCGGCGGGTTTGTGCAGATCTTAGCCGTGAATATGGCGGCAAACCGGTGTAAGATGATCAGCCCGCATTGGTGTTCATGCAGGCTGATCATTAAACCTTGTATTGCGTTTTATAATCCCGGGCACGAAATGCCGGTTCCGCCAAGGCCGCAGTAACCATCCGGGTTCTTGTGCAGATACTGCTGATGGAAGTCTTCTGCATAGAAGAATGGCGGGGCGTCTTTGATTTCGGTTGTGATGGCATTGCGCCCGGCGGATTTGAGCGCATCAAGATATTGTTTTCTCGACGTCTCGGCGGCTTCTTTCTGTGTGTCGTTCAGGGTATAGATTACCGACCGGTACTGTGTGCCGATATCATTCCCTTGGCGCATTCCCTGGGTCGGGTCATGATTTTCCCAGAACAGTCGCAGCAATGCCTGATAGGATATCACTGTCGGATCAAAGACGATCTGCACAACTTCCGCATGGCCCGTCATGCCGCTGCAAACCTCGCGATATGTGGGGTTTTCAGTGTGGCCACCCGCGTAACCTGCTGCTGTGGTAAAGACGCCATCCTGCTTCCAGAAAAGACGCTCCGCCCCCCAGAAGCAGCCCATACCAAAGACAGCTGTTTCAAGGTTGTCGGGAAACGGGCCGGTCATCGGATTTCCGGTAACCGCGTGACGGTCTGCGACCTGCAATTTCTCGGCGCGACCGGGCAGGGCTGTTTCGGCAGACGGGATAGAGACTTTTTCTGGGGCGATCGAAGAGAACATGTCAGAACCTGCCTTGAGTTAATGGACTGAGTTGCAATTTAACCCAGATCGATGCTTTGGCAATTGCCTTCACGGTAAATTGTCTTCGAACATTCTTTTGGTAAGGGCCGCGCGGGACGCGATAATAAGAATACTGCATGTCATTATCGCTGGAAGCCGCTGATTTGCGACGCGCAAGACATTTGAAATCATCCTTGCTGATTGGTGGCGGTGTAATCAACCTGTTCATCGGGTTCGTATTCCTGCCTCTGCCGCCCCCGTTTTTCGGGATGGTTTTTATTGCGATTGGCATCCCGATGCTGGCGGCCGGGTCAAAACGCACAAGGCGTTTCATCCAGTATTTGCGTTGGCGATATTATCGGCATAACACCAGAATCGAGGCGGTTCTGAAGCGCCTGCCGGGGTTTCTTCGCAGGCATGGCCGTAAGACAAGGCCGGAAGCGCTTCATCGGCACCGGTCATTCGGTCACTGGGCAGGTAAAGCATCCGGGGTGGGTATGCCACCCGACGATAAGTCAAAACCCTGAAGCTTTTTCCGAAGATGTGATTTCAGGGTTTTATGTGACGGATCAGACAGTCAATTCCGGCGCGTTTCAGGCCGCCACACGCTGACTGTGCTTCGGACTGGCTGGAATACTGTCCGGTCATAAGACGGAAAAACAGACCTTGACCTTCAATCGCAATGCTTTGGACCTCGTGGCTTGCGCCACGAAGGATGCCGTCGCCCATAGTTTCAAATTTCAACCAACGGGATTCAGCCATTTCACGCGAACGATAGGCCGCCAATTGCACCGCGTAATAAGAAGAACTGCTTGTTTGAACCGATTGAGACGCTTCTTGCTTGGGTTCCTGTTCACGGATCGAAGGTGCAGGGGCTTCAGCAATCTTTGCTGGCTCGGTTGGAATTTTCTCCGCGCTCTCTTCAGCTTGTGCTTTGTTTGGCGCATCCACCATTGGAACTTCGATCAAGGTGCTTTGCGATGCAGGTGTTTCATCTATCAGTTCCAGCGTGCCGCTTTCAATGGGACGCGTTGTTGAAATCAGAGCCTTGTGTGACGCGCTTGGCGTAACCGCATCGCCTTTGATCGTAGGTGGTGTCGTTGCCGCGGTTAGTGGCTCTGTTTGAGGGGCAACAGACGGTGCGGCAATTTTCCTTGCTGGTCGGTCAACAGAGGTCAGGCGTGCTGTATTGCTGCTGACATCCATTTCCATTGCAGGACGTGCAGCCGTTGAATCCTCGGGCGGAATGTCGACCGCGACAGTGTTTTTGTAAAAATCGCGATTTCGTTGCACCGTCGGCGGATCGGGAAGTTCCGGGCCGGGCGCAACGATTGCCGAAGCAACCACCGCATCAATTTCGCGCGAGCGGGCAAGATCAGGATTGCTGATATCCATCGCCTTGATGCGCTTTTGTGCAAGGCTTGTGATCGTACCGCTTAGCATAATGCCGTTACCGCAATTGATCGAGATCGAGGCATTCGGATCGACCGCGGTCAACCAGAGATAAAGGCGCCGCGCCTTTGCATGTTCGTTGGCAAGATCAAGTGCCACGGCCTGACGCAGGTCATCGGCCGGATTGCCCTGCAGCGATATCGGTTCTGCTGCATTGTCATTCAGGGCCTGGTTCGAAACTGTCCCGGCAGATGCATTATCAAAGAAAAGGCCGCAGGCAGCACTATCGATGCCAGCTGCTATTGCCGTTTGCGACTGGCTGTCCGTATCGCTGATCTTGATTTGTTTGGCCCCAGTTTCGCTGCCAAACAGCGACATCATATCGTCAGAAGAGCATCCGGAGAGCAGGGGGACGAATAGGGCAATCGTCAGGCAGCCGTATTTCCAGCGCGACGATATGACGGATTTGGCGCTTTTATTGATCAATTGGCACCTGATTTCCCTTTGAGCCCCCAAAGGTCCATTGCATGGACTTCACCAATTTTGCAACCGGGCGGCACACTGTCAAGCAGTCAGAGAAAACAGATGATCGATTTATCTCAGCGTCTCGTGGGATATCGTCGTTTCGATGCGATTAGCGGTGTTATGCACTATCAGCGGTTCATCAATGGGATGACAATCCCGGCAAGAAGCACCAGAACGGTAATCGCCAGAACGATGTTGACGATCCCCTTGCTAAACTGGTTGGCCACTTCGTGGCTGACGCCGGAATCCTTTGCGCGTGATTTTGCCGCGCCGCCATTTCCTGCGCCACTTTTCTGACGGGTCAGGATTTTCACAACCTGTTTTTTGTCGCGTTTTGTGGCGTCGTCATATTTGTTTTCGACAACGCGAACTTCGGAATTGTTATTGTTGGTCAATGCGTTTTTCGCAGAATTGATCGCGCTTTGATAATCCGAAAGCGTTTCCAGGTCCATTTGCTGTCCGGTGCTGCGCACGACAACAACAGTATAACTTTTCCGCAGCACAGCGTCAGGCATGACCAAGTCCAGTTCCATGTATTACCCACAAGAGGGGTAATACATGGCGACAAATGTGTGTGTTGCAAAGCTATCCTAACGAATAGTTTCGGAAGGTTTTTTGCGGTGCAAATCTATTGCGGAATTTTTGCTGACAGCTCTTTGTATTCGTCGCAATCCATACCGCAGACTTTCTCCAGTCGCGCAAGGTTTTCACGCGCCATGTCGGGCTTTCCGGTCTGAAGGAACAGTTCGCCCTGATATTCCAAAGCACCCTTGTGTTCCGGATCAATCATCAATGCGCGTTCGTAGTTTTGGGACGCACTTTCAAGATCGCCTGATTTCCGCTGACTATAAGCAAGATAGTTAAGGATATCGGCATTTTTCGGATCATCTTCGAGCATGCCTTCAAGGCTTGCGATAGCTGTGTCGTATTTGCCAGCATCAATCATTTCGACGACTTCGGACAGATCGGGTGTATCGCTGCCCCAACTGCTGCCGCTGCCCATCGCCAAAGCTGCGGAGGATGCAGTACCCAATGCAAGCGTCATCGCCAGCGATGCAATAAAATAACGGGTTTTACCTTTGGAATTCATTGTCGCTACCTTTTCCTGAAAAAACATATGCACCAGATACGTTGGGAGCTTGGGATCAGTTTCGGATTTAGCACAACTTTGCGTTAAGTGCAGTCACGAGTTGGTGAAAGAACTATATTCCAAAGCCCTGAATTAGGTGGCGATTGCCAAACGAATGTTGAAACCTTTGGTTCCGCTGTGCCGTCCTGAAATACGCAAAATGCGAAGGCCCGCAATAAAACATGCGGGCCTTTGTGGTTTCGCCTTGAAGTGGGCAGGCGATCAGAAATCGGCTTCGATTACGCGATCACGGATTTCGGTCGCCATGTTTTCGGCCAGCTCATCAATCCCCATGGTTTTCTGATGCTGAAAACCGAGACGACGGACCGACGCTGTTTTTTCCTCTGCTTCGCGTTTGCCAAGAGCAAGGATCAGCGGGATTTTCGCGTGGCTGTGTTCGCGAACCTTGTAGCTGATCTTCTCATTTCGAAGGTCAAGCTCAACATTCAAACCTTTGGCCTGAAGTGCTTTTTTGACGTCCTCTGCGTAGCTATCGGCTTCGTTGGTGATCGAGCAGATCACGGCATGAACAGGTGACAGCCAAAGCGGCAGGCGACCGGCATAGTTTTCGATCAGAATGCCAATGAAGCGTTCAAGCGAGCCAAGGATCGCGCGATGCAGCATGACCGGACGATGCTTTTCACCATCTTCGCCCATATAAGACGCGTCAAGGCGTTCAGGTAGCACGAAGTCGGCCTGAAGGGTGCCACACTGCCAGTCACGACCAATCGCATCACGCAGAACAAACTCAAGCTTCGGCCCATAGAACGCGCCTTCGCCCGGGTTAATTTCAAGCGTCAGACCAGCTTCTTCGGCGGCTTCGCGAAGGGCGGCTTCTGCCTTGTCCCAGATTTCATCGGAACCGGCACGGACTTCCGGACGGTCCGAGAATTTGACGAGGATGTCGGTAAAGCCAAAATCCTTGTAAACCGATTTCAGAAGGTCACAGAAAATCTTGGTTTCCGAGACAATCTGGTCTTCGGTGCAGAAGATATGCGCGTCATCTTGAATGAACTGACGCACGCGCATGATGCCATGCAGGCCGCCGGACGGCTCATTACGGTGGCAGCAGCCGAATTCAGCCATACGCAGCGGCAGGTCACGATAGGACTTGCTGCCCATACGGAAAATCTGCACGTGGCACGGGCAGTTCATCGGCTTGAGAGCCAGAACCTTTTCCGGGTCGTCCTCATCCGGGGTCGTGGTGAACATGTTCTCGCGGAACTTTTCCCAGTGGCCGGATTTTTCCCAAAGGATACGGTCAACAAGCTGCGGTGTGCGCACTTCCTGATAACCTTCTGCATCAAGACGTTCACGGATATATGTTTCTACCTTGCGATACAGCTTCAGGCCCTTGTCGTGCCAGAAAACCGAACCCTGTGCTTCTTCCTGCATGTGGAAGAGGTCCATTTCGCGGCCAAGGCGGCGATGATCACGCTTTTCGGCTTCTTCAAGCATGTGCAGATAGGCATCGAGGTCTTCCTGCGTTTCCCAGCAGGTGCCATAGATACGTTGCAGCATCTCGTTATCCGAGTTGCCACGCCAATAGGCACCGGCAACCTTCATCAGTTTGAAGGCTTTGCCGATCTTGCCGGTCGACGGGGCATGCGGGCCACGGCACAGGTCAATGAAATTGCCCTGGCGATAGCAGGTGATGGTTTCGGTTTCCGGAAGATCGCGAATGATCTCCGCTTTATAGTCTTCACCCTTGTCGAGGAAGAATTTGATCGCTTCGTTACGATCCCAGACTTCGCGTTCGATTTTCTCGTTCCGCTCGACGATCTTGTGCATCTGCTTTTCGATCTTGATCAGATCGTCCGGCGTAAAGGGTGTCTTGCGGGCAAAGTCGTAATAGAAACCGTTTTCGATGGACGGGCCGATCGTGACCTGCGTGTCCGGATAGAGTTCCTGAACCGCTTCGGCCATGACATGGGCGCAGTCATGCCGGATCAGCGGCAGAACCTCCTTGTGCCCCTTGGTCACGATTTCGATGGCGGCATCAGTATCGATTTCGCGCGACAGGTCGCGCAATTCGCCGTTAACGATGATGGCAAAGGATTTCTTTGCCAGCGAGGGACTGATGCTTTTGGCAACATCGAAACCCGATACAGGGCCGTCAAATTCGCGTACGGCGCCGTCCGGAAGGGTGAGGGCAATCATGTCTGGCTCAACTCTGCTTTATCTGCGGGCATAAATGTCATGTGCGCATTTTTCAAACCCGCATATTTACGCGGGCTTTAGGCACAAGAAAAGGAATTTCAGGATGAGGTCAAGTTCGCTCTTTGAAAAAAGCGACCGGGGAAACAACACACAAAGCCGCGTTGCCCGAAAGACATGCGGTGATTGTGCATTCCATCAATTTATTGTCGGCCATGCCGTGCATTGATGCTATCCCGTTAATTGAAAAGCCAATATAGCATCAAAAGAGAGCAGGGCAAGCCGTAACCCGGTTAAGATTTTACAGCAGTTCCTTGTTCTTGTAGTTTGCAAAAACACCAGATTGAAACGGCGCCACCACGCCAGAGCCTGATGAAGGTACGCCCCGTATGTCCAGTCCCGAAGTGCGCCGAAATGTTCTGTTTTTAAGTTTATGTGTTGCCCTGTCGGCCAGCGCGATGTCACTGCTGTTTACGGTTGCAGCCGTAATCGGTTATTCGCTGGCGCCAGATAAATCACTTTCTACGTTACCGGTTGCGTTCACCATGATTGCAATGATGGCGACGACCGCTCCGTCGGCATTGATGATGAGCAGGTTCGGTCGCCGTGTCGGATTCTGGATCGGATCTGGTATCGGCATGGTCGGTGCCGTGGCAGGCATGGGGACGGTCTATTGGGGGAATTTCTGGTTGCTGTGTGTAGCTTGCGCCTGCATCGGGTCTGCCAATGCCATCGCCATGCAATATCGTTTCGCCGCAGCCGAGGCCGCGCCGCCGGAATTCCGTTCTCGTGCGATTTCACTGACCATGCTGGGCGGGCTTGCTGCTGCCTTCGTCGGACCAAACCTGGCAAGTTTTGCACGCAACTGGTTTGATACGGTGCCATTTCTCGGAACTTTCCTGGCACTGATCGGGATTCAATTTCTGCTGGTTCTGGCGATCAGCCAGTTGCGCCTTCCTGATATGCGTGGCACCAAGCATGATGAACCGGCGCGTCCGCTCAGAGTGGTGATAGGGCAACCTGCCGTGATCGTTGCAATGATTGCCGGGGCACTTGGCTATGCGGTCATGAGCTTTGTCATGACTGCAACACCACTTGCGATCCTTGATTGCAATTACGAGTTCGGCGATGCCGCCTTCATCATTCAGTGGCATGTGGTGGGTATGTATGCGCCGGGTTTCTTTACCGGCAACCTGATCCGCCGGTTTGGTGCCCTCGGCATCATTCAGGCGGGGGCGGTGCTGAACCTGATCTGTCTGGCATTTGGTCTGGGCGGGGAGGATTTGATCGGCAATTTCTGGCCGTCTCTTGTGCTGCTTGGGGTTGGATGGAACTTTATGTTCGTTGGCGCGACCACCTTCCTGACCGAAAACTATCGCCCGGCGGAGCAGGCCCGCGTACAGGCGATCAATGAATTTGTGGTGTTTGGCACTGTTGCCATTGCATCATTGTCAGCTGGCTCGATATATGCTGGGGCAGGATGGTCAACCTTGCTGTATTCGGCGGCCTTGCCGGTTGGGTTGGTGATGTTGGTGCTTGCCGGATACGCGTTGCGCCGCCGTCGTCAACCAGCTTGAAAAATGCAAAAAGGCCAATTGATGCGGCCTTTTTCGTGTCAGTGATGCCCGGCAAGAATATCAAGTGCGTGGGACCGAAATTCCCGATTGTATAAAACCAGCGTAACCCATGCGGCGCCGATGATGAACGCGACCGGATGATAGAACCACGCAAGTGCTGACAGCGCGAAGAAATAGGCGCGAATGCCGCGATTGAAATTGTGCGCTGACATCATGCTCATGCGTGATGCCCGGGCGGCTGCCCTGACCGCATCCGGTGCGCTTGGGTCCGGGGCAGCACCGATCAGGATCGAACAATAGTTCGACAGACGGAATGCCCATGTGAACTTGAAGAACGCATAGATAAAGATCAGAATCAGCAGCACGACCTTGCATTCCCAGACTGCTGCCGTTGTTTCGACGGCAAAGGGCAGGGCGGATACCGTTTGGATTGCTTTTTCGGTGTAGCCAAGAAGTGCGATCAAACCAATCAGGACCAGAATGGTGGTCGATGAAAAGAAACTGATGCCGGTGATCAGGTTACCCGCGATGGAGGTATCAACCATGCGCAGATTGCGTTGAAGCATCTGTTCCATCCAGCGATGCCGATTGCGCGCCATATGGGCCGAAATCGAATTACGCCGTCGCGAACTTGCATCGGCAAAGATGGTATAGCCCACCCACCAGAGAAATGCCCAACTAACAGCGGCGATGTCCAGTAACGTAAATTCGGGCATAGTGTGATCCGTCTTTAAATTCGTTTCGACCATAAAACACGGCGGCCTGTAACGTCATCCTACTGAGGATACATGTTTCTTCGCAATCGGGTTTAATGTTTCCTGTATTCATTCCGATCTGTGATCCATGCATGTCTGATCCCTATTGACCCGGTGCGGGTTGTATTTTTCACCGATACAGAGTATGAGCGGCGCAAATTTTCACTGGAGAGCGACATGAGCGACCTCGAAAACGATCTTGGCGAAGACATCGACTTCGAAGAATTCGAAGCGCATACCGAACAGCTTCTGGCCGAAGGCCGTAACAAGGACGATCTGTTCGAATTTATCGGTTTCCTGAACATCAATGAAGTCGGCACGCACATGATCGCGGCCGAGATGGTTCTTGACGAAGATGCCATCGACCAGATGAGCAAGACGCTTCGCAAGCTTGATGTTGATCTGGGGCCGCTTGGTGAATTGACCGGTGGTCTTAAAGGCGGCGAAGACGTCAAACGTGCACTTGCGGCTCTATTCCTTGAATTGGTAGAGCTGTGCGAACTTGATGAAGACGATGAAGATGCCGGCGATCTTTCCGAAGAAGCGCTGGTGCTTTTGAATTTCGTTAAACGCTTTAATCCGCAGATGCGTCGCCTGACGGTGGCACTGACCGATACCGATGATGACGATGTCGCGTGCGAGTACGAAGTCACCAACTGGTAAGTCTTGGGACTTGCCCTTATGACAAAATATCATGTAGGCAAAGGCAGGGTGTTTTCATCCTGCCTTTTTCTTTGCCGGAGCCACCATTGTGAGCACAGCCATTCTTGATGATGCGTCTGCACGTTTTCAGTCTTATCTTGATCGTTACGCAAAGGGGCAGGAACCGGTGGCTGATGCACCGCGACTTCGCCAATGGATCATTGATCATCAGGCTGATTTCGCGTCGGTCCTGGATTGCGATCTGAAAAGCTGTGCTAAAATCGTTTATGACTTTTCAAGCAATGGCGATGTGGTGATTGGTGGTACCAGCGATCCGGCGCGCCAGACCGAAATCATGTGGCAGCAGATGGCGGATGCCAATGCGCCGGTAGGTGTCGGTCGTTATCGCGAAGACCGGATATGTTATCAATCCGATCAATTCAAAAATGATGGCGAGGCGCGCAGCCAGCATCTTGGCATTGATCTTTTCGCCCCGGCGGGTACGCCCGTTTATGTGCCACTTGATGGCGTCGTCCACAGCTTTGGCGATAACAATCTGCATCTTGATTATGGGCCGACCATCATCCTTGAACACAATCCGGAACCGGATGTGACTTTCTATACATTGTATGGTCACCTAAGCCGTGATTCGCTTGAAGGTCTTTATATCGGACAGCCCGTGGAAAAAGACCATCTTCTATGTGCTTTTGGCGATTTCCCGATTAATGGCGACTGGATTCCGCATCTTCATTTTCAGATCATTTTCGATATGCTGGGTAAAAAGGGCGATTATTTCGGGGCGGCAAAGCCATCGGAATGGGACATCTGGGAAAGCATCTGTCCAAATGCCAATCTGATCCTGCAAATGCCTGAAAATGTGACGGCAAAGCGGGGTGGCCAGTAATGCAGCCACGGCTTAAGGCTGGCATCTGGGTTCGCGGGCAGATTGCGATCTGCCAATCAAAGCTGATTACGGCGATGGTGGTGCACATGGGCAATGAAGATGCCGGTGCGGTGCTGCTGAAGCTCAATCGTTTTGCGGCCGGATGCTATGTCTTTTCGCGGGTGACGACACTTGATGGCGATATGGGCTGGATGCAGGTGGCCGGCGGCGCGGATGGTGGACGCGAGACCGAGTTCGCCTGCGACGAATACTGGCGCAAACAGGTGAAATTTGATCGAGATGTCTGGGTGCTGGAGATCGAGGATCACAAGGGCGAATACGAGCTTGATGCGCCACTGGTCGATTTTTGATGGATGAGATTTCCGAAGTGCTAAATCAAGAAGGGCCCGCAAGTTGTTGCGAGCCCTTTGGTATTTTGGTGAGCGCCAATCAGGCGGTGCGCTGCAGCAGGTGGTAACCGAAATCGGTTTCCACCACGTCGGACGTAGTGCCGACTTCCATGTTGAAAGCAGCGGCATCGAATTCCGGAACCATCATGCCACGTCCAAAGAAGCCAAGGTCACCGCCCTGCTGACCGGACGGACAGTCAGAGTTTGCTTTGGCGACTTCACCGAAGTCAGCACCATTGGCGATCTGGTCTTTGAGCGCGTTGATTTCGGTAAGCGCTTCTTCTTTGGTGCGGGTTGCACTGGAGCGTGCCGAACCAGCATACATCAGAAGAATGTGCGACGCGCGAACTTGTTCACTCATAACTCGTCCTTTCTTCCACAGGTGGGTTGTACCCTGCGGATTTTCTGCAAGATTAGAAATCTATGGGGAATGCAAAGGGTCCAAACCGATGCACAAACGTATATACGCGTGTACATGGGCTTGGCCCTAGACTTTCTCCATGCCTTGTGGCTTGTTACGACAAAATGATCAGAGATGAAAGAGAAGAGGCGTTTTAATGCTTGCTGTTGTTTCTCCGGCAAAGAAACTTGATTTCGAAACGGATGCACCTGAAATGGCCGTTTCAGAACCGCAATTTCTCGACGATACTGAAGAACTTATTGAAGTTGCGCGTAAAAAAAGCCGCAGCGATTTGATGAAGCTGATGGGGATCAGTGAAAATCTTGCTGATCTGAATTATCAGCGCTTTGCGCATTTTTCACGGCCTTTTGATCGCACAAACGCCAAGCCTGCAATTTACGCGTTCCGTGGTGATACCTATGTCGGTCTTGATGCCGACACGATGGATCAAAAAGATATCGACTGGGCCGAAAACCATTTCCGGATGCTTTCGGGCCTTTATGGTCTTTTGAAACCGCGTGATTTGATGCAGCCCTATCGTCTTGAAATGGGAACCCGACTTTCGAACCCACGTGGCAAGGATCTTTATGCATTCTGGGGTGATAAGATTGCCAGACAGATCAATACTATTACCGCTGATCACAAGAACCGCAGCCTGATCAATCTGGCATCGCATGAATACTTCAAGTCGGTGAAAGAAGATGTGCTTGACGGTCCGGTGATCACGCCGGTCTTCAAGGAAGTCAAAGCCGGTGTTGGCAAGGTCATTGGTTTCTCGGCCAAACGTGCACGTGGCATGATGGCGCGTTACATGATCGACAATCGTCTGGAAAAGCCCGAGGACCTTAAATCGTTCGATATGGACGGTTATCGCTATCAAAAAGATCAGTCAAATGATAACGAGTGGATATTTACACGCGAACATAACTGATAACAGAAGTGGTGCGATCGTATGACCGACGACCATCTTGAGCAGCTTGAAGATGACAACCATCTGCCGGAAGCTCATCCGTTTTCCGGATATCTGCGGACTTTCTTCCGTGGACCGGGGCGTTCACGCAGCCTGACGCGCGAAGAGGCATTTGAAGCCTTTTCAATGATCCTGCGTGACGAGGTGGAACCGATCCAACTGGGCGCGTTTCTTTTGATGCTGCGTTATCGTGCCGAAACGCCCGAAGAACTGGCAGGCATGATCGAAGCCGTTCGCAAGGCCGCGCGGCTTGAGCTGGACGATGAAAGCCTGATTCCGGAAAAATGTCATCCGATGCTGGATTGGCCATCCTATGCGGCAGGGCGTTCGCGCGGTTTGCCGTGGTTCGTGCTGTCTGCGATGTTGCTGTCGCGGAATGGTATTCCGGTTCTGATGCATGGCTATAATTCGCACCTGACCAACGGTGTGAGCACCGAGGTTGCGGTCAAGACGCTAAAATTGCCCTTGGCGATGTCGGCCGACGAAGCACGTTCCGATATTGCGTCGAAGGGCTTTGCCTATTTGCCGCTGCGCCACATCCATCCGAAATTGCAGGAGCTGATTGGTCTGCGGCCTTTATTGGGGTTGCGCAGTCCGGTCAATACCCTGCTGCGTCTGCTTAATCCGTTGCAGGCGCGTGCGGCGTTTCTTGGCGTATTCCATCCGGCGTTTCTTGATGTTCATCGGGAAACCGGAAAGCTTCTGGAATTACCGCGTATTGGCGTCATCAAGGGCGGCGGCGGTGAGGCGGAACGCACACCGTTCAAGCATGTCGATCTTCGTATGCTTGACAATGGCGAGCTTAGCGACGTTCGCTGGCCGGCACTTCTGGCGCGGACTGAAAAGGACGATGAAGACAACAGCCCGGTGACCTTGCAGCATTTTATGGCCGTATGGCGCGGCGAGGTCGAAGACAGTGCCGCGATTGCGCGCATCAAAGGCAGTGCGGCAATGGGGGCGTTCCTTGCAGGCAAGGCCGACTACATGGACGAAGCCGAAGCACTGGTTGATGGCTGGTGGGAAAAGCGTGACCGCAAGATCGGTTGAAAATCGCAGGGGTGAGTGACTGCCAAATCAAATCAGGGGATGGTGAGACGAATCATCCCCTTTTGTTATTTTTAGAATGAAGAGTTTGGTTCTTTTAGGAACGCAATTTCATCTGGCGTTGATGTCCGCCCCAGAATGTCATTACGGTGCGGATAGCGACCGAAACGATCGATGATCCGTTTGTGTTTGATTTCGTAGCCATGATTGTTTTCAAGGCCCGGCTGGTTAAACAAATCCAGTGCGATCTCGTGAATGGCTTCTGATTCCGAATGCATGTAGGGCATATACAGGAAGGATTTTTCGGCGGGCTTGGTCAGTTTGATATCAAAGCCATGTGCAACGGCTTCCTGTGCCAGAGCGAGTGCCATAGGGTCGGCGGCAAATGATTCCGGTTTGTCGCGATAGATGTTGCGAGAAAACTGATCCAGAATAATGATTTCAGCCAGTCGGCCATATGCGGTTTTGCGCCAGCCATACAATTCCCCGGCTGCTGCTGCGGCATGAAAATCGGCAAATCGTTCCGCGATATGACGGTCAATTGCAGTGTCTTTTTCAAACCATTGTTTAGGCTCAAGTTCCTTGAACCAGAACACAAGAATGGATTCAGGTTTCATGGGGCATTTCCCGTTCTTTTAATGTTGCTGCAGCATAGGCGAGCTTGCAAATGCTAGGCAAGTCAGGCTTTGGATATAACGCCATCCTGAAGGCGAACGGAACGTGTTGCGACCTGATCAAGAAACAGATGATCATGGGAAATGATCACCATCGCTTGTGGTAAAGAGCGCAAAATTGCGATCAGACGTTGCTCTACATCGGCATCAAGCCCATTGGTTGGTTCGTCAAGCAGAAGGATTTCGGGCGACATCGCCAGAACTGTTGCAAGTGCAACCAGTCGCTTTTCACCACCGGAAAGCTGATAAGTGATCCGGGTTTCAAATCCATCCAGTCCAAGATCAGCTAGCGTTTGCATCGCTATTTTTCGCGCATCATCGCGCGATTGACCAAGGTTAAGCGGGCCAAAGATCACGTCTTCAAGAACGGTCGGGCAGAAAAGCTGATCATCGGAATCTTGAAACAGCAACCCAACCCGGCCGCGAACGGCGCGAAATTCTGATTCTGTTTCGCATCTTGACCCAAGAATGGCGATCTCGCCATTCTCTGCTGTGACCAAACCCATCAGACAATGCAACAGGCTGCTTTTTCCAGCGCCATTCGCCCCGATCAGGGCCAATCTTTCACCGGTCCGCAGGTACAGGTCCACACCATTCAAGACCTTGCGCCCGGTGGGGAAGGTGAAATGCAGGTTTTTGACTGTGATCAGATCAGCGGCGGACATGCGACCTCCAACCCGATCAGGGCAGCGGTGAAAAGGATGAGGGCACTGGCAAACAGATAATCCTGAGGACTGAACCGGGGCAGGGAGCCGAAATGCATATGACCGTGATAGGCACGACATTTCATCGCCCAAAGAATGCGTTCTGAACGATCATGGCTGCGCACCAGCAGCATCCCAAGTAAATATCCAAAACTGCGCCAGCTATGACGATTGTTACGCGCGACAAAGGCGCGTGCCCGCATGGCAACACGCAGGCGCAGATATTCCCGCCGCAAAAGATCGATATAGCGAATGGTAAACATGAAAAGCGTCACCAGCTTTGCCGGAACGTATATCCCCTGCAAACCTCGCCCCAGAAGGATTGCATCCATTCCGCCCACCAGTGCAATCAGAACAAGGATCGCAGCATTTGCCTTAAGCGCGATCAGCACGGCCTGAAAGAGGCCCTGATAGCTGGCGTCAAAACTCCAAAGGGTGAATATCACATCACCGGGCACGGTAAAGGGCAACATGGTCAGCATCACAAGGATGAAGCCATCCATGGTCAAAACCATTTTAAGTGTTCTGGACCAGTCGGGTTTGGCAAAGCCGGTAATGATCGCAGCGACCAGAACCAGCATTGCTAATGGTTGCCAGCTTGAAAAACTGACGGCTGTTACGATCAGTGCGAGAGCTGCCAGCAAACGACAGCGTGGATCAATCCGTGACAGAACTGAATTGGATCGTGACGGTACAAGGACATTTGTCGCGCCGATCATGGTTTTTCATTCTGCTGATCGGGCCTTGATTTTCCGGCCCTGAACCATGCAAAGGCCCCGAATATTCCGACGATGACACCAATCCCACCCAGAAGATCGGAGAATCGGACTTTGTCCTCATAGGCAACCACCTGTTCGCGCAAGGGCCGAACATGACGGGATACAGCCGCATCGATCAGGTTGTCCAACTCGTCCCGCGAAAGGGTGACCGTTGTGTTGGAACTATCCGTGGCAATGATTGACGATGGGGGATGTGTTTTTTCGCTTTGAGACGAGGATGCTGTGCCAATTTGGCTGACCTGAACGTCTATACCTTCATTTCCTGAGGGCAATTGACTGGAAAGCTCATCACCATTGATTTCGAAGCTTGCGATATGGCCATCACCGGAATTGGCTTCGATGACATAATCCTGTTTGTGGCTGACGCGAAGTTTGAATTCACCCTGATCATCGGTCTTTCCGGCAAAAATAACGCGACCTGTATCATCGAGAAGCTGGATTTCCGCAGCATGTGGCCGGGCACCGCCCCCGAAATAGGCATAGCCGTCGATGACGTCGCCGTTTCCCATCGCAAAAACATGCAGGCTATGTGCCTGGGCGTTGACGGATATGAACAGCGTGCCGATCAGAACAGAAAATACGTATAAAACGGGAAATCGCGGCATCGATCAGGCAGCACTTCGAAGCGAGCCGACGGGGGCCAACATGACCGGACGGACTTTTTTGACAAGATGCACGGCTGCTGCGGTCAGGATACCTTCAACCACCATGACCGGTATATGGCTCATGACCACAAGCTTTGCGGTTGGAACAAATTCCTGCCCGCTAGCAGCAAGTGACAGGCCAACCATTATGCTTGAAAGGGCAATGGCACCGCACCCGGCGACAAAACCTGCCAGCAAGATCGATTTACCTTCGGCACGTACCAGAAACGGTGAAACCAGCCACCACATCAAAACCGCAGGCAGGGCGATGTTGATTGTATTTACACCCAGAACGGTGATGCCGCCGAAACCAAAGAAAACGGCCTGCAATAACAGTCCGATGAATATTGCCGGGAAAACAGCCCAGCCCAGCATCAAACCTGCCAAGCCATTTACGATAAGATGTGCGCTGCTTGGCCCGACAGGAACATGGATCAGGGAGGCAATAAAGAAAACCGCACTCATCATCGCCACACGGGGCATCGCATCAATATCGATTTTACGAAGTCCGTAACCGATACCTGCAACCGCAAAAACGGCGCCGGTTACAACGACTTGACTCGATAGGGCTCCATCGACGATGTGCATGGTCAAATCCCTGTTAAGTGCATTTGCAATCCTGAGGTCTACAGGACTGGCCTGCAAACGGATCAATTTAAGTGTGCATTTTGTTCTGGTGGGGCAAGCAGATCATAAATCCTACCTGAAAATCGTAGCGATTTCGCAGTCGCGAAGTCAAGCAGGTTTCATATTTTTTACAAATAAGTATGACAGGTCTAGCGTGTTGCTTGAACGTCAGTCCATTGGGTCGGTTTTGACCCAGATAACACCGCCGCGTTCAACTGGGACCTGATTATCCGATCCTGGGGCCGTCATCGTGCCATCTTCGACCAAGGCGGCAAACGCCCACCAACCATCATGGGGCATGGCATAGTTGAAAACACCATTGCCATCGGCTTTGATGACCTGCGTTGAAAAACTTTCGTTTGGTAGTGTGATGCTGCCGTCATTGGCATATTCAACCTCGACCTCGGCAAACGGTACCGGTTCGCCGTTATGACGGACAATCCCGCTGAATACATTACCTGTCCAGATGCCATAGGGGCGTGTCAGGGGCTCTATCTCGACCGGGAAGCCGACCATCTGGTCCCATTCTTCACCGGCACCAAACGCATCAATGATCGTTTTGGTGTACTGGACGATGTATTTACCCTCGGAGGGTTCGAAATAGGGAATCGGTTCGACATAAAGCGCGTATCCGCCGGGACGATCAATGCGGACTGTGACGTCGAAGGCTGCTTTGCCATCGACCGTCTTTGCCACCAGACTGTCGCGAAGATCGGTTTTATTGCCGTCGGTCTGAATGCCAAACCGAACCGGCCGTGCCATTTCCATTGCCGGGCCATTGGTCATTGGATGGGTAAAGGTCAGGTCGACCTCGATATCGCGACCTGTTTCCTGAGTGACCACGTTGGTTGACGGGATCATCTTCTGGAAGTGAGCCTGTGCAGCATGCTGGGCACTGATCAGCAACCCAAATGAAAAGCCCGCGGTCACGATAAACCGGAAAGGAATCAACATCTTTCTGTCCTGTGAAACTGGAGTGATGCCGTACCCTATGGTGACCGATTTGCCGGGTCAATCCATTGAAACAAGATATTTCATAAAATATTTTAAAACGTATGATTATCTGGGATTTATCGAAACCGACGATGAAAGCCGGTTTCGATATGGTCATATGGTATTGTTAACTGGATGACTTTTTTATCAGGGGATTGTCATCAATGTCGGTTTCTGATGCCAGTCGCGCATGCTTCTGGCGTTGTTTCTGTCGCCATGTGTCGAGGAACAGCAGGATTGGTGCCGCTATATAGATCGACGATGTCGTGGCAATCACAACGCCGAACACCATCGGAACGGCAAAACTTTCAACGGCAGACCCGCCCCAGATCGCCATTGGCACCATCGCAAAAAGGGTTGTAAGAGATGTGAAAAGGCACCGGGCAAGTGACTGGTTGATCGACATGTCGATGATTTCACGCATCGGCATTTTTCGATAAAGCCGCAGGTTTTCGCGCATCCGGTCATAAACCACCACCTTATCATTGACCGAATAGCCGATCAGGGTGAGCAGGGCTGCAATGGCCGTCAGGTTGAAGTCGAGCCCCATAATCGCGAAAAAGCCGATGGTCTTGGTCACATCAAGGATCAATGTCACAATCGCGCCAACGGCAAATGGCCATTCAAACCGCCACCAGATATAGCAGAGCATCGCGAGGCTTGCGAAGATGACAGCGCTGACACCAGATTGGGCCAATTCACCGCTGACTTTGGGACCAACGACTTCTGTGCGTTCAAAATCTGCTGCCGGATCAATTGATTGTACGGCTTTCTTAACTGTCTCGACGGCTGCTGTCTGTGTCTGTTCGCCGCCCGGCTGACGTTCAACCCGGATCAGGATATGGCCATCCTTGCCGATATCCTGAAGGCTGACATCGCCAAGCCCCAATGTCGAAAGTTCCTGTCGCAAGGCTCCAAGGTCAAGCGGGCTGTTACCGTCATTCCCACTGCTACTGGCAACTTCAACCTGAATGCCGCCCTTGAAATCAACCCCGTAATCAAGACCGGGTTTGAAGAACAATCCGATTGAAATAGCAGACAGCAAAAGCGACATTCCGATGCCGAGAAAACGTGCCCGCATGAAAGAAATGCTGGTTTTTTCGGGCATGAAACGCCAAAGCGGTTCAATGACGAGCTTTTTCATACGGGTGCGCCAGACGATTTCGGTCATGATGACCCGAACCACGGCAACCGCGGTAAACATCGAAATCACGATGCCAAGACCCATGGTGATGGCAAAGCCACGCACCGGGCCGGACCCGAACTCAAACAAAAGGGCGGTTGCGATAAGGGTTGTTATGTTGGAATCAACAATCGTGGCATAAGCACGCTTGAACCCGGAATCGAGCGCCATGAACGCCGAAAGGCCCCTTTTGGTTTCTTCCCTGATACGTTCGTTGATCAGAACGTTGGCATCAACTGCAAGCCCGATCCCCAAAACAATCCCGGCAATACCGGGCAGGGTCAGTGTTGCTCCCATCAGGCTCAGTGCGCCGAATGTCAGCATGACGTTAAGGCCAAGTGCCAGATTGGCGATCATGCCCCATCGCCCATACAGGAAAAACATCAATCCGGTGACCAGTCCCAACCCGATCAGGCCGGTATAAAGGCCCATCTCGATGGCATCTGCACCAAGGTCGGGGCCGACGGTTCGTTCTTCGATCACGGTCATTGGTGCGGGCAGGGACCCGGCACGAAGAAGTGCAGAAAGTGTTACCGTTTCACCAACCGTGAAGCTGCCGCTGATCTGGCCCGAACCACCGGTTATCGCTTCCCGGATGACTGGTGCGCTAAGGACTTCGTTGTCCAGAACAATGGCAAAGGGTTTTCCAACATTGGCGCGTGTGATATCGGCGAACTTTGCCGCACCGGCCGTATCAAACCGGAAATTGACAACTGGTTGATGGCTTTGCGGATCAAATCCGGCATGGGCATCTGTCAGATGATCGCCCGAAAGGGCTGGAGTACGATGCAAGTGATAGCTTTGCCCGTCCTTGTCCTGCAAAGTTAGTACGCTGTCGCGTTTATCGGTCCTGCTGCGATCCGCGAGCATATAGAAGCCAAGTTTTGCGGTGCTGCCCAGAAGTTTTCGGACCTGTGACGGGTCCTGAACGCCGGGCAACTGAACCAGAACACGATCACTGCCAATCCGTTGGATCGTTGGTTCCGATACGCCGATCTGGTCGATGCGGCTTCGAATGATCTCAAGGCTTTGCTGGGCGCTGGCGTCGACCCGGTTGCGAATGCCCTGTTCGCTAAGTGCGATATGGATGCTGTTATCGGATGGCGCGGTAATGACAAATTCTGCCGTTGATCCGTGTCGTGGTGTTTCAACCTGCACATTGGCAAGGTCTTCCAGAGCATCAAGGGCACCGTCGTGGTCCTTGGTATCAGACAGGCTTATAATCACCTGATCATTACTGATCTGAATGCTGTTGGTGTCGACATTGGCCTTGCGAAGGGCGTTTGTGACATCATCGCGCGTTATTTCAAGGCATTCGGCGATCATTGCCGCAGTATCGATTTCAAGCACAAGGTGCGATCCGCCGCGCAGATCAAGGCCAAGGGCAACCTGGCGTGTTGGTAAAAATGAGGGCCAGTCTGCAAGCTGAGCCGGGGTGAAAAGGTTTGGCAGGGCTGTCAGAAAACCTGTCAGAAGGACAAGGCTATAGACAACCACGCGCCATCTTGATGTACGCATGAAAAATAAACTCCGCACAGCAGTCAGACCGGGCCAACCTGATACCCGGTTATGCTGTCATCTGATATTTCTGGAAACACGGCGCATATCGTGCCGCGATTATGAGTAGGAGAAATCAGACCCGAAAGGGCGGAGCGCGCGGGGAAAATGGAAGAATTTCAGCGCCATGAGTGGCGATTGCACTTGCCACAAAGATGCATTTTGCCCGTTGGGCGGCTGTATGCTGTGTGACCGACGGTACAACAACGGCATCATCGGGGAAGGTTGGCTTATGGTCTGGTAAATCGTCCGGGGTTTGGCGGGGACCGGCAATGGCACGATCCGGTGCCACCGGAAGGACTGCCTGCGACGGGCCGCTATCATGATTGACGGTATTAAACGGATAGGGGAAAGTCAACCCGTCGGAAATTGGCGTGTCAGTAACGGATGTGCCGCCACCAAACAGGATAAGCGCGCAAGCAATCAGGCAAAATGCAGCATGGCGCAACAAACCCGACAGGGATTGACTACGATCACGATGATCTATTGCCTTTGCGGCTTGGCTCGGTGGTTGGTTCATATTGGTCCGGCAGCGGTGAAACAGCGACAGATATGGCGTGACGTCTTATAAAACACAAGCCCGGCAATAAAATCTAATCGGGCATCGGGGTAACAAGGGGAACATGAAATGCTCAGGATGGTTTATGTCACGCCGGATGGCGGGCGTCATTGGGTCGATTCTACCTGGCGCGAAACCTCAACACTTCATAATGCGGTGGCCAATTGTGCGCCTGGTGATTTGATCCGTTTGATGCCGGGAAACTATTTCCTGCCGGAACCGGTTGATATCCCGATAAGCGGCCTTGAAGATCAGCCGATCATCATTCGCGGTGAATATGGTGCCATTCTTGACGGTCGCCGTCCGCCCGATCCCGAAGTTTCGGCAATCGATCCCGGATGTGCCAAATACGCGGCGTTTCGCATCATTGGAAAGCGCCATATTCGTCTTGATAATATCCGTATCGAACGTGCATGGCCGAGTGCCGTCTATATCCGCGACAGCAATGATCTGATATTCAAAAACCTTCAAATCCGCGGCGGAACATATGCTTTTTATGCGACGGGCGAGCACACATCACGCATCATCATCGAAAATTGCGACTGGATTCAGGATGATGTGATCTGGCGGTACCTTAACTGGGCGATGATCCATGACGGCGAAATCATTCCGGGCAAGGAAGCACCATATCGATACCTGAACGGTGCATTTTTTGGGGCGGATGACATTGCGGGCGATATCGTAATCCGTGGAAACGATGTGCGCCACTGCTATAACGCCGTTCGAATGGATGTATCCGCGACCAATCTGCAAAAGCCGATCGGCAGCTTTAACCGCAATGTCCGCATCATTGATAACCGATTCAGTTTCGTGCGCGACAATCCGATTGAACCCGAAGCAACTGCCGTGGGCTGGTGGGTGGCCTATAACCAGTTCTATAACTGTCATAAGCTTTTCTCGCAGGATAATCTGGCTGGCGGGTACTGGTATTATTTCGGCAATCGCGGCTGGTTTGATAGCCGCCCGGGGCCGGAGGGGGATGAAAACAACGGTGGTGCCGTTTTCAAATTCGGCAAGTCAAGCCATGCGCAGCCAAGTATGCCTTTTGAATGCTTCCACAACAGCTTCTTCCTGCGTCAGAAATACGTCAAAAAGGGCGCAACTAGGATGTGGCAAAACCGGCGTAATGCCATTGGGTATGCCAATCCGGCGACTTTGCCCATCAACCTGATGCCGCTTGATCAGACATTGTTTGGTCCTACTGACGAACTTGATCTTGGCAGGGATGAAGATCGCGGTGTGCGGTTTTCCGGTGATGTGTGCAATCACGCGACTTATCCCGCAATATTTGATGCCTGGCCCGGTGTGCTGAGCAATCCACGGCCGGCAGCAGGGCCGATATTCAAGGCGGGTATTTGTGGTGACCTGGAACTGGTGCCCGAATATGCCGAAGGTTTCCGTGATCCGCTTGAAGTCCCAATGCCCGATGGCACCGTCTGGAAATCCGATCCCCAAAGCTGGCCCGGGGCATTGACCGGCAAAAAGCTATTTAACGGTCCGGACTATGTGCCGGTTGATTTGGCATTTATTCGTACCAAGACGAACGAAAGTAACTCGAATGCAAGGGACTAGGGAATTGGCGACGTTGTCGTAATCTTGGGAATGGCCTGCAGCGAAGTGACGTAAGCGTAAATATATTGACTTGTAAGTACCAATGTTGCGATGTTGCACCATTGCATTCATTCAATAAGAAAAACCATGAACGATAAGCTGTACAGCATTACCGAGCTTGCCGAAGAGTTCGACATCACGCCGCGCGCTATCCGATTTTATGAAACCAAATGCCTGCTATCACCGCAGCGGGCAGGTGCGACGCGTGTATATAACTATCGTGATCGCGCGCGCCTTATGCTGGTGCTGCGTGGCAAACGTCTTGGTTTTTCGCTTGAAGACATCAAGGAATATATTGATCTTTATGACGCTGAACGGTCGGGTGCAGATCAACTGGCGCATCTGATGCTGGTCGGGCGTCGTCGCATTTCCGAACTGGAACAACAGCTTGAAGACGTTCAGACAACCTTGGGCGAACTTCGCAAAATCGAAAGCGAGGCCGCCGACGCCTTGCGCGAAAAGGGGATTGACCCAGAAAAGGCATTGGCACACATCAAATCCAAACTGACGCCTGAAACCGCGTAATTTTTGGATGTCGTCTGATGGCAAAATAAAAACCCGGCCAATTCAATGTGACCGGGCTTTTTTCATGATTTATCAACCCGATATCAGGCGACGTCGCGTTGCAAGGGCAGGGTGACTTCAAACACTTCCTCATCGGCAAGATATTTGCGCGAGAAGCCCAGTTTTTCGCAAAGCGTCAGCATACGGCGGTTATCTGGTAGAACCTGCCCGATAAAGGTTTCTGTCCCTTTCTGGCGGCAGAATTCGATCATCTTTTCCATTAATATGCGGCCAAGCCCGCGCCCTTTGATGTCTGAGCGAACCATAATCGCATATTCGGCATGCTCGTTATTCGGATCGATTACGACCTGAACAATGCCATGGATATCGCCTGCTTCTGGCCCCTCTGGCACGATGGCAAGGAATGCCATATCCCTATCGTAATCAAGTTGTGTCTGGCGGGCCATTTCCGAATGCGGCAATTCACGGACCGAGCCAAAGAACCGGAAATGAATGTCTTCCGGTGTCAGTTTCGACATGAATTCATAGTGCTTCGGCTCGTCTTCCGGCTTGATCGGACGCAGAAGGTATTTTGTCCCGTCTTCAAGGATCAGTTCCTGTTTCAGGTGGCGCGGATAGGGATGAATTGCCAGACGTTGATCATCGCTAACCACTTTTGGTGTCACCTTGATCCGTGCGTCCAGTGCTATCACCCCGGTCTGATCAATCAGAAGCGGGTTCATGTCGAGTTCAAGCACCTCCCCAAGATGCACAACCAACTGTGACAGCCGCACCAGCGTGACGTAAAGCTGTTCCAGGTTGACCGGCGGCACATCGCGATAACCGCGCAGCAGATTATAGATACGCGTTCCTTCCACAAGCTCGCGCGCCAGCTTCATATTCAGCGGTGGTAGCGCCATGGCCCGGTCGCGGACTACTTCAACTTCGACCCCGCCATGACCAAACAGGATCACCGGGCCAAAAATTGGATCGGTGGTCATGCCAACGATCAATTCACGCGCACCAGCACGTTTGATCATTTCCTGAACGGTAAAGCCTCGTACCCGCGCATTTGGGAATTTCTGTTTGACGGTCCGCAGCATCTTATTGCCGGCAGCTCGGAGCTCTTCGTCACTGTCGATATTCAGAACCACACCGCCAACGTCGGACTTGTGGCTGATATCATCCGAGAGAATCTTGAGCGCGACCGGATAACCGATGGCATTCGCCGTTTCGATGGCGTCATCAACCGATTCTGCGGCTACGGTTTTGACCGTATTGATGCCATAGCATTCCAGAACGGCTTTTGCCTCTGGCTCGGTCAACATATCGCGCCCCGAATGAATGGCTGTGTGGATTATCTGGCGCGCCTTGTCGGTTTCCGGCGTGAAATCCTGCGGAACTGATGGCGGCGTTTCCATCAGGACTTCCTGCAATTTGCGGTAATTCACCATGTGCTGGAAGGCGGCAACGGCATTTTCCGGGGTACGATATGTCGGGATCCCAGCGGCATAAAACAGATTGCGTGCCTTGGCGACGGTTGCCTCGCCAACCCAGTTGGTCAGGATGTTTTTGCGACTGTCCTTGATCGCATCAATCACGCCTTGGGCAACTTCCACCGGATCGGTGATAGCGGTTGGGGCATGCATGACCAGAAGGCTGTCGATATTGGGATCTTTCAGGACCGCATCAATCGACTTTGCATATCGTTCGCCCGGGGCATCGCCGATAATGTCGATCGGGTTTGCATGTGACCAGGTTGATGGCAAGACACCGTTAAGGGCCTCGATCGTGCTGTCTTCAAGCTTGGCAAGATGGCCTTGGCGTTCAATCAGGGCATCAACGGCCAAAACGCCAATACCGCCCCCATTGGTGATAATGCCAAGTTTGTCGCCCCGGAACGGGCGCATACGTGACAAGGTTTCTGCGGCGGAGAACATTTCCGAAACTGTATAAACGCGCAGAACGCCCGCACGTTTGATGGCGGCATCAAACACGTCATCGGCTCCGGCCAGCGCGCCGGTATGCGATGCGGCTGCGGCTGCACCCTCGGCAAAGCGGCCCGATTTGATGCAAAGGATCGGCTTATTGCGCGATGCGGCGCGTGCTGCGGAAATGAAACCGCGGCGTTCCTGAATGGATTCGATATAAAGCATGATCGCACGCGTATTCGGATCCGACCCCAGATAATCGATCACGTCGCCGAAATCGACATCGTCGCATTCGCCTAACGATATAAAGTGCGAAAAACCGATGCCGCGTGCCGCCGCCCAGTCGAGAACAGCGGTGCAAAGCGCGCCCGACTGCGACACAAAAGCGATTTTGCCACTGCCGATGCTTTGATGACTGAAACTGGCATTGAGTCCGATACCCGGCACCATCAGGCCAAGACAGTTTGGGCCCAGCAGGCGCATTTTATGGCTTGCGGCAATTTCAAGCATCGCCTGTTTCACGCTGCGGTGATCGTCATATTGTTCGGCACCAAGACCCGCGGTCAGCACAATGGCGGCCATGCAGCCTTTGGCGGCAAGGCATTCCATGGTTGGCACAACGGCTTTGGGGGGGACGCAAATAACGGCAAGTTCGGGAACAACCGGCAGGTTTTCAACATCAGGGTAGGCCAGAACACCACCAATTGACTGGCTGTGCGGATTAACCGGCATGATCGGTCCGTCAAAACCGCCTGCCAGCAGATTGCGCATGATCACCTGTCCAACGGAATGGGACCGATTGGATGCGCCGATGACTGCGACCGATTTTGGTTTGAAAAGATGGTCCAGATTGATCGTGCTCATGACCGAATTCCCGCTTTTTCCATGGGGCACGCGATGACGCGGCCGGTGGCAATTGAATGGCCATCATCTTTGTTCGGGCCACCTGTCAAAATCCGCTTTCGCAGATGCGAGATCATATTTTATTAAAGCATATATTGTTTTGCTGTGGATCAATAAAGCATTGTGGACATAACAGTTTCGCACAACCGTCATATGCCATGCAAACATCCGCTGATCGGCAAGTTTATTTAATCTGCTTTACTTAATGCAGATGCCCATTATGACTTTCGTCATCGAAACGCTCGGACTGTTCAATCCATTCCTCGACTTCTCTGGCACTTTGCATGGCCAGCGCTATTTCCAGATCATTTTGAACATGGGCAAGGCTGTCAAACATCGGGCACCAGCCAAATGCCTGGATACGTTCATCGGTCGTAGAGGAAATTGTAAACAAATCACCATCTATCCGGTGCACAAGGCCATGAATGACATCATCTTCGCAGACAATCATCCAGCCCTCAGTCGCACCGGAAAGCGTGCCAAGTTTCACTTGTTTCAATTCGATTTTGGCTGTTTTCATGGTCGTTAGGTCCGGTTTTGGGGCGGATAAAGCAATATCAAAAGAAAAAGGGACCGAACAAATTGTTCGGTCCCTTTTTAATTGGCTCCGGCAGCAGGACTCGAACCTGCGACCCAATGATTAACAGTCATTTGCTCTACCAACTGAGCTATGCCGGATCAGGGTTGGCACTCCGTTTGAAGCGCGTGGCAGGGGTATAATAAAACAGCTTTGATCCCGCAAGACCTTTTTGAGAAAAAATGATCCGAAATCCATCTTTTTTCACGGTATCGTATCGCCCGTCGCCTTCCGGTTAATTGAACGCCTGTTTCCTGTGCCTGTAAATGCTTAGGGGACCGGATGCCCCTGTGCCGCGACCAGAATTTCAAACCAGTCCTGCCGATCAAATTGAACGCCGCAGGATGTTGTTGCATCAATAATGCGGTGTGTCTTCATGGTGCCAAGGACCGGCACCGGCTGACAGGGCAGGCGCAACAACCATGCAATTGCAACTTCGGCGATGCCGGGCAGGTTATATTTGTCACGCATTCGTTCTAGAACGGGGCGCAAGCGGTCGGCTGTCACATCATTTTGCGCGTTGAACAGTCGTGCGCCACCAAGTGGTGACCAGATCATCGGATGGATCCGCTTTTGCTGCATCTGATCAAACGTGCCATCAAAGATCGGGGCAAGTTCCAGAACCGAACATTCCACCTGATTGCTGGCGAGCGGTGAATCAAGGCGGCTTTGTAACAGATTGAATTGTGACGGCGTAAAGTTTGAAACACCGAAATGACGAACCTTGCCGGATTGACGGAGTGTGTTGAATGCATCCGCAACCTCGTCGGCGATCATCAGTGGATCGGGACGGTGGATCAAAAGCATGTCGATACTGTCGGTTGTCAGGTTACGAAGCGAATCTTCAACCGATGCCAGAATATGCGCCTTGCTGGTGTTGTAATGATTGATCCGGTTGTCAGGCCGCGCATCCTTGACCAGTGCGACATCGCACTTGGTCACGATTTCCATTCTCTTGCGCAGTTCTGGTGCTTTTGCCAATGCCTCGCCAAAATAGGTTTCGCATCCGTAGCCCCCATAAATGTCTGCATGATCAAATGTGGTAATCCCAGCATCAAGGCAGGCGTGGATCAATGCCAGAATATCACCGACATTTTTGATGTCCGTGCTGTCGCGCAATCGCCATGCGCCCCACGCCAATTGCGAGAAACTCAAATCCTTGGCCATGTGACGGCGCGAAACAGGGGATGACATATATTGATCCTAATCGAAGTTCAGGGCGGATGATGCGCTATTGGTAGCAATTTGCAGGGCAGGGCACAAAAGCAAAAACCCCCGGAACAGAGTTCCAGGGGTTTGTGGCTCCGGCAGCAGGACTCGAACCTGCGACCCAATGATTAACAGTCATTTGCTCTACCAACTGAGCTATGCCGGATTAGTGGAGGCGCGAGCCGGAATCGAACCGGCGTGCAAGGATTTGCAGTCCTCTGCGTAACCACTCCGCCATCGCGCCTTCGCGTTGGCTGGCCGGTGTATAGCCCTATCGAATACAGGCCGTCAAGCACCCAATTTTAGATTTTTAAACAGAAAACAATCTGAAGATCGCCAACAAACAATTTGTGCGCGGATAAATCCATTCTGGATATGTTTTCAATATGTTTTCGCGAATAATTGCCGCTCTGCCGTTGATCCGTTGTTGTCAGTTGCCCATGTGCTGACTATAAACAGGACAACATCTGTGACGTGGTTTTGGGGACAAAGACCGGTTGCAGGCTTTTTCTCGCGAGAATTTTCAGGTCAGATAAACATGGATTACCAAATCGCGCGCCATAACATGGTGGAAAATCAGGTTCGGACCAACAAGGTTACCGATCCCTTGGTCATCGCTGCGATGGAGGAGGTTCCACGCGAGCTGTTCCTGCCGGAAGGCAAGCGTGGCATTGCCTATGTCGATGAAGATATTCCTGTCGGAAATGGCCGATATGCGATGGAGCCGATGGTAATCGCACGCATGATGCAGTCTGCCGAGATTGCACGTAGCGACGTCGCGCTGGTGATTGGCGCAGGCTATGGCTATACGGGTGCAGTTCTTTCGCGCGTTGCCGAAACCGTAGTTGCGGTTGAAAGCGACAAGGAAATGGCATCCATCGCTGAAAAGACATTCCAGGCGCACAGCTATGACAATGTCATCGTGGTGGAAGGCGATCTTGACGAGGGTTACGCCAAGCAGTCGCCGTATAATGTGATCGTCTTTGACGGTGCGGTTGCCGAAGTTCCTGCCAACATTCTTGATCAGCTTTCCGAGGGTGGTCGTTTGCTGGTTGTCGTTCGGGCACCTGGCAAGGTTGGTGTTGCGCGTCTTTACGAACGTGAAAACGGGGTCGTTGGGCATCGTGATCTGTTCGATGCCAACATTCCCTATCTTCCCGGGTTCGAACCGGCAGAAAGTTTCGTGTTCTGATATGATTTTGTTTTGCCCGGGGAAAACTCCGGGCAAAATTTTATGTAAACCGGTTCAGCAACCCGATCAGGAAAATAGAGCAGGTAGGCAGGTAAATGGTGCGCGATCTTCGATGCAGCGAACTGGCATCAAGTCTTGAAGGAAACAATCCCCTCGTACTTGTTGATGTGCGCGAAGATTGGGAATTGGAGATTTGCGCAATCGCGGGCGCGATCCATATACCTTTGGGCGAATTGGCGGATCGGGCAGGGGAACTTGCCCCCGAAAAACCGGTTGCACTTCTTTGCCATCATGGCGTTCGCAGTCGCCATGCCGCAATGCTGCTTGAGGATCGCGGATTTAAAGATGTTTTTAATGTTGCTGGCGGTATAGATGTCTGGGCGTTGGAAATCGACCCGGATATGACACGTTACAATTGATAATTTGATGGCGAAAAGGTCGGCATTTTTATTTTTTCTCAAACAAATGCCTCTTTTGTTGGAAAATATTCGTTCCGTCGTTACCATATGCGAAACTGCGCCGGGGTCGGGACTTGGTGTAGGATCTTACAAGGGTAGATAAATGTTAAAACGGTTCTTGCTGACCTGCAGTATTCTGGCCACTGGTGGTATCGTTGCCAATGGGGCCTCTGCAGAGAGCCTTGAAGAAGCTTTGATCAAGGCATATCAAAGCAACCCGACGCTGGAAGCCGGTCGTGCGTCGCTTCGTGCAACGGATGAACAGGTTTCGCAGGCGCTGTCAAACTGGCGCCCGAACGTTTCGCTTTCGGGCGAAGCTGGCTTCCGGGACTTGGATACCGATCAAAATGGTACCGAAACGGACAATAGCCTGACGCCTTATACTGTCGGTGCAGAAGTTGTTCAGCCTCTCTATCGTGGTGGTCGTACCGTTGCTGAAACTGATCGGGCGGAAGCGCGTATCCGTGCGGCACGTGCGGCCCTGCGTTCTTCAGAACAGGATGTGCTGCTGCAGGTTGCAACGGCCTATTTCAACGTTTTGCGTGATACGGCAGTTGTCGAACTTAATCAGAATAACGTCCGCGTTCTTGAACGTCAGCTTGAAGCAACGCGTGACCGTTTCTCGGTTGGTGAAGTGACACGTACCGACGTCTCACAGGCCGAAGCCCGTCTTGCCGGTTCCAAGGCAGACCTGATCTCAGCCCAGGGTAACCTTGCCAATACCCGTGCCCAGTACGAGCGTCTGGTGGGTAACAAGCCTGATAATCTTGAAATTCCGAATCCGCTGTCGGGGCTTCCGACCAGTGTTACGGATGTTCTGGCGATTGCCCAGGATCAGCATCCTGATGTGGTTCAGGCCCAGTATACCGAAGATGCGGCAAAGTCTGACATCCGGCTGAGCGAAGGGTCGCTTTATCCGGAGGTCAATCTGAGTGCCGGTGTGCAGCGCGCTTACGAAGCCTCGCAGGAGGATCTGACCTCGGACAGTGCAGAAATACTCGCACAGGTCACCGTTCCGCTTTATCAGAAAGGTGCGGTTTATTCATCTGTTCGTGCGGCCAAGCAAACAGCCGGTCAGGCCCGGGTTCAGGTTGATGAGGCCCGTCGCGCCGTGATTGAAAATGCGACCAGTTCTTGGGAAACCCTCGTGACGGCACGTGCGAGCATCGAATCCCAGCAGGCGCAGGTATCATCTGCCGAGGTCGCCCTTGATGGTGTGCAGCGCGAAGCTTCTGTTGGTTCGCGTACTGTCCTTGACGTTCTTGATCAGGAACAGGAACTGCTTCAGGCACGTGTGAACCTTGTTGGTTCGCGCCGTGACGCAGCGGTTGCCGAATTCCAGGTCAAGGCGGCGATGGGAGCCTTGAATGCGCAGGTTCTCGGCCTTCCGGTCGAAATTTATGACACTGAATCCAACTATAACAAAGTCAAGGATCAGTGGTGGGGAACGGATTGACCTGATTGCTGACAGGGCCTTTAGGCCCTGTCAGGCCTTGGGGAAGGGTAGGTTCGGTAATGAAATCTAGTGCGGAAGATAAAAAATGAGTGACGGGCAACAAGAACCTTCAATGGAGGACATCCTCCAGTCCATCCGCAAGATTCTTGCTGATGAAGGGGATGATGACAAGAAACAGGCCGCTCCTGAACCAGAACCGATGCCGGAACCAGAGCCCGAACCGGAAATTGAAGAAGAGATCGACGAGCTCGAACTTGATGAAGAGCCCGAAGAACTTGAATTCGATGAAGAACCGGAAGAGCTTGAGCTTGACGAGCCCGAGGAAGAGCTCGAACTCGACGATATGCTCGATTTCGATGAAACCCCGGAAGAAGACGAATTCGAAGAACCTGAACCCGATCTGATGGATGACTTCGACGAACCGGAACCCGAACCGGCAATGCCTACGGTCTACGAGGACGACGAAGATGACGAGCCGCTGATTTCCCGTGCTACCGAAAACACGGCAACCGGAACCATCTCGGATTTGGCGCAAGCCGTTGCAAAGAAACGTGCCGTCGCCCTTGGCCTTAACGCTGGTCATATCACGCTTGAAGACCTTGTGCGCGATATGCTGCGTCCGTTGCTTAAGGAATGGCTTGACGAAAACCTTCCCTATATGATCGAACGCCTTGTGAAAAAGGAAATCGAGCGGATTGTGAACCGCGCCGAAGACCTGTAGGCGAGCCGAAATATGATTTACAGCGGCGCGCCAACGGTGCGCCGCTTTTTCTTTGTACAGTGATAAAACCCGCAGCGGATCAAAAGACCATGTTGGAGAAGACATACAGCCCGGCCGACGTTGAAGGCAGACTTTACGATAAATGGGAAAAATCGGGGGCGTTTGCCGCCGATCCGGCATCAGGTGCAAATCCCTATGTCATCATGATGCCGCCGCCCAACGTAACCGGCAGCCTCCATATGGGGCATGCACTGACCTTTACGCTTCAGGATATTCTGGTGCGCTATAACCGGATGTCGGGCAAGGATACGCTGTGGCAGCCCGGTACCGACCATGCCGGTATCGCGACACAGATGGTCGTTGAACGCCAGCTTGGCGAACAAAACGTGACGCGTCATGACCTTGGCCGCGAAAAGTTCATAGAAAAAGTTTGGGAATGGAAAGAAAAATCCGGCGGCACGATCACCAATCAGCTTCGCCGTCTTGGCGCATCGCCCGATTGGCCACGTGAACGCTTTACCATGGACGATGGTCTGTCGGCTGCTGTTCGCAAGGTATTCGTTACCCTGCACAAACAGGGACTTATTTACCGTGACAAGCGTCTGGTCAACTGGGACCCGAAACTTCTGACCGCGATTTCCGATCTTGAAGTCGTTCAGAAAGAAGTCAAAGGCCATTACTGGCACTTCAAATACCCGATTGAGGGCAAGGAAGGCGAGTTCATCACCGTTGCGACCACGCGTCCGGAAACCATGCTGGGTGATACCGGTGTTGCGGTTCATCCTGATGATGAACGTTACAAGGATCTGATTGGTCAGTACTGCATTCTGCCAATCGTGGGACGCCGCATCAAAATCGTTGCCGATGAATATGCCGATCCTGAAAAGGGATCGGGCGCCGTTAAAATCACCCCAGCGCATGATTTCAACGACTTTGAAGTCGGCAAACGCAATGATCTCGAAAAAATCAACATCATGGATGATCATGCGCGCATCAATGATGACGCGCCGGAAGAATATCGTGGTCTGGATCGGTTCAAGGCACGCGAACTGATCGTTGCCAAAATGGAAGAACTCGGTCTGCTGGAAAAGATCGAAGACACCGTTCACATGGTGCCATATGGTGACCGGTCAAACGTCGTGATCGAGCCGTACCTGACCGATCAGTGGTTCGTGAATGCCGAAGTTCTGGCCAAACCGGCGACCGAGGCAGTTGAAGACGGTCGTATCAAATTTGTGCCCAAAAACTGGGAAAACACCTATTTTGAATGGATGCGCAATATCCAGCCATGGTGCATATCGCGTCAGCTTTGGTGGGGACATCGCATTCCGGCATGGTTCGGTCCGGGCGGTGAAATATTTGTCGAGGAAACCGAAGAAGAAGCATTGGCCGCAGCCAAAGCGCATTTCGGCAAGGATGTTGAACTTACCCAGGAAACCGACGTTCTTGATACGTGGTTCTCATCGGCATTATGGCCATTCTCGACCCTTGGCTGGCCGGATAAAACGCCGGAACTTGATAAATATTATCCGGGCGATGTGCTGGTTACCGGTTTTGACATCATCTTCTTCTGGGTTGCCCGCATGATCATGATGGGCATGCATTTCATGGACGGTAAAGTTCCGTTCAAGGATGTCTATATCCATGCGCTGGTCCGTGACGAACATGGTCAGAAGATGTCGAAATCCAAGGGCAACGTAATTGATCCGCTGGAACTGATTGACGAATATGGCTGTGACGCGCTGCGTCTGACCCTGACGGCACTGGCGGCTCAGGGTCGCGATATCAAGCTTGCAGCGTCCCGCGTTGAAGGTTACCGCAACTTCGCGACCAAGCTTTGGAATGCGGCACGTTTCGCTGAAATGAACGAATGCAAACCGGTCGACGGGTTCAATCCTGCCAATGTCAGTTCGACACTGGCACGCTGGATTGTCGGTAAGACCGCCGAGGCGGCAAAAACCGTTTCATCGGGCATCGAAAGCTATCGTTTCAATGATGCAGCGAACGGTGCTTATCAGTTTGTCTGGGGCACTTTCTGCGACTGGTATCTGGAACTTGCAAAACCGGTCCTTATGGGCCAGGACGAAGACGCCAAAGCCGAAATCCGGGCTGTGACTGCATGGGTTCTGGATCAGATTCTTTTGATCCTGCACCCGATCATGCCCTATATCACCGAAGAACTTTGGGAAAAGTCGGCTGATAATCGTGCGACGCTTCTGATGTCGCAGGCTTATCCGAAATTCGACGATGCACTGATTGACCGTGCCGCCGAAGATGAAATCGATCTTGCCATCCGCCTGATCGGTAATATTCGTGGTGTTCGTTCCGAAATGAACGTACCGCCTGCGGCTGAGGTTCCGATCTATCTGGTCGATGCATCCGATGCAATGAAGGCAGCCGTGTCCGCGCAGGAAGCCCAGGTTAAACGTCTGGCACGTGTGGCTGTGGTTGAATTCAAAGGGCAGGGCGATGTTGAAGCCATCGCCAAAGGGGCCATTCAGACCGTCGTTGACGGTGTAACCGTCTTCGTTTCGGTTGCCGATTTCATCGATGTCGTGGCCGAAAAGTCGCGCCTTGAAAAGGAAATCGACGGCAAAACCAAATATATCAAGGGTCAGGAAGGCAAATTGTCGAACGAAAGTTTCGTCAGCCGTGCGCCTGAACATATTGTCGCGACCGAAAAAACCAAGCTTGAAGAAGCGCGCGATACCCTTGCCAAACTTCAGGAAGCTCACGCCCGCATCGCGGCGATGTAATTCCGGTTGTTGTAATCACGTCAAAGGGCCAGTCCATCGGGTTGGCCCTTTTGCGTTTCATTCACTCTGATCTTTGACGAATTTTGAAATTCATCCTCGCCAGAGTTATAGAATCGCATAAATTGGCGACCAACCGTTATCTCGCGATCTGATGCAACTTTATCCCGATGATGGGCCGAACCGTAAAATGCTGATTGAAGAATGCCCTTATATCGAACCGCTTGATGCCTACGGTGCCTTTGCCGGGTTCGCAGACAGTCATTTTCTTGATTCCGGTGACCGGGACCGCTTTGCTTATGTTGTTGCATCGCCGTTGCATAAACTGACTGCCAAGAACGGGCAGGTGAAGCTTGACGGTTTTCCCGTTCCCGGTGATCCGTTCGGGGTTCTAGCCGATCTGATGGCGCGCTATCGTGTGGAAGCCGATCCGGATTTACCCCCGTTTCAGGGCGGGGCTGTCGGTTATTTCGGTTATGAGCTTGCCCAACAGCTCGAAACGCTTCCCCATGCTCCGCAGGACTGGCTCAACATGCCCGACATGGCGGTTGGCATCTATGACCTTGTTATCGCATTCGATCAGCTTGATCGCCGCATGTGGCTTATTTCGACGGGGATTCCCGAAACATCGCCGACTGCACGGAAAAAACGTGCGGCTGATCGCATCGGGATTATTCGTAAGTACCTTCGGCTTGCACGGCCAATGCTTGAAACGCCCGAAATTCCTCATAGGCCAGATATCATGCCTTGGCAGTCGAACTTTGATCGTGTCGGCTACGAAGGTGCCGTGCAGACCGTCGTTGATTACATCCATGCCGGGGATATTTTTCAGGCGAATCTGTCGCAAAGCTTCCGGGCCGAATATACTTATGATGCCATTCCCAAACGGTTTGACCTTTATCGCCGCCTCAGCCTTGCCAGTCCGGCACCATTCGGGGCTTTCCTGAATTTTGGCGATGTGGCAGTCCTGTCCAATTCGCCCGAGCGGTTTATGAAGGTCGCGAATGGGCAGGTGGAAACCAGACCGATCAAGGGCACACGCAGGCGCGGGGCCATGCCCGTCGAGGATGCCGAACTCGCACAGGAATTGATGTTATCTGCGAAAGATCGCGCAGAAAATATTATGATTGTTGACCTTCTGCGTAACGATTTATCGAAAGTATGCAAGCCGCATAGCGTAAAGACGCCGCAGATTTGTACGCTTGAGAGTTATGCAAATGTCCATCATTTGGTTTCGACTGTGACCGGGGAATTGCAGGATGGCAAGTCTGCTGTCGATTTGCTAGCGGCCTGTTTCCCAGGCGGTTCGATTACAGGCGCACCAAAAATCCGCGCAATGGAAATCATTACCGAACTTGAAAGATCGACGCGTGGTGCATATTGCGGGGCAATCGGCTTTATCAGCTTTAATGGCAGCATGGATACCAATATTGCGATCCGAAGCATTTGTGTAAATGGCGGTCGTATGGCGTTCAATGTCGGTGGTGGAATCGTCGCCGATAGCATTCCCGCTGCTGAATATGATGAGACGCTGGTCAAGGCCGCCAAGATATTCGAAGCATTGGGGATCCGGCCCTATGCGGTGTAAGATGGTTGACCTTATGCATTATCATCAACGCACTCCTGGACGGATCGGGTTGAAATGATCCTGCTGATCGACAATTACGATTCCTTTGTTTTCAATCTGGCGCGCTATTTCGTGGAGCTTGGACAGAAGGTTGATGTCGTGCGCAATGATCGGATCGATGTTGATGAAGTACGTCGGTTGAATCCCGATGCCATCGTCTTTTCCCCCGGACCATGCGGCCCGGATGAAGCGGGAAACAGTATCGACCTGATTACCAAATTATCCGGCGATTACCCGATGCTGGGGGTCTGCCTGGGGCATCAGTCGATTGCACGGGCATTTGGTGGCGTCGTAAAGCGCGCAAACCGACCGGTACATGGCATGACATCGGCAATTGATCACAATGGTTCGGCACTGTTTAACGGTATCAAATCTCCGCTGACGGTAACGCGCTATCACTCGCTGGTTGTTGATCTTCCGCTGGATGGCACTTTGGTTCAGACCGCGACGGGACCGGACGGCGAAATCATGGCTTTTGCCCATCGGGATCTGCCGATCTTTGGTGTCCAATTCCATCCCGAAGCCGTCTTGACCGAGCAGGGACATGATTTGTTGTCTAACTTCCTTGCCATTGCCGGTGCGACCGTTCCGCGAAAGGCTGCGTCGTGACGAAAGTCTGGCTTAATGGCAATATCATTGGTCAGACGGATGCGCATATTGCCGTCACGGATCGGGGATTGCTGTTGGGAGATGGTTTTTTTGAAACCATGCGGGCCCATAAAGGCAGGGTTGCCTGGCTTGATCGGCATCTTGATCGTCTGACCAGCCATGCCGAATTAATCGGGCTTGATCCGATATTATTGCCAAATGCCCAAACAATTGCCCAGGCTATCGCATCGCTTTGTATGGAACTCGGTGGGAATGAAGCGGTTATCCGCCTGACCGTTACGCGTGGTAGCGGCCCGCGCGGGTTGTTACCACCCCAGGATTGCCATCCCACGGTTCTGATAACGGCGGCTCCCTTTGCCAAAGCGGCAAAGGATGAGGGATTGATCCTTGCGACGTCAAAACGGGTTCGGCGCAATCCGTGGTCGATTGCAGGCAAGGTCAAAAGCCTTAACTATCTCGACAATATAGCGGCGCGACAGGAAGTCGCCGCTTGTGGCGCGGAAGAGGCACTCGTTCTTTCTGTTGATGGTTCTGTCGCGGAAACAACAATCGCCAACCTGTTCGGGATTCGTGACAACACGTTTTATACTGCACCTGCCAATTGCGGAATTCTTGCCGGGTTGGCACGGAAATTCGTCATTGATTGGTGTCGAGATCAGGCGGTTGCCGTCCACGAGGCGTCTATCGATCTGAAAGACCTGCTGTCAATGGATTTGGTTTTTGTCTGTAACGCATTGCAGGGAATAAGGTTTGTTCGCTCGATTGATGGCGTTGCTTTTGACTTTGATCAGGCGAAGCACGATCACGCTATGCAATTGGTGAGTGATTTTGAAAAATCACTATGCTTTGGTATAGATGTTTAACTAAAATTAACTTCAATCGGGCATTTTCGTTTCCCACGCCTTTTGACGGGAATGCACATGACCGCGTCTTCAACAAAATCGGAACTGACCTTAGCAAGGTTCGTTGAAAACCTGCGCAAACACGGGGCCAATGGCAAGCGGTCGATTGTTGCAATTTTGAATATCCCCGTATCCTTGCGCCTTGAACCGCAGGATTATCAGGATATTTCGCGTGATGCATTTCATCATCTGCCTGAAAAGACCCAAGAATATCGTCTTGAAAACGGTATGGTCGCTTTTATTCGTCCATCCAAATCGTTTGGTGAAACCGATACGTTTTTGACCAGTGTGACCGAAACGCTCAAGGACGTTATCCATCGACAGGGTTTGGGCGACATCCCGCAAAAGCTTTGGAACGAATTTTCCTGGCCAGAAGACCGCAAGGCAATGTTTGGTTTGTTGGGGCTTCCTGAAGAAAACCATTTTCCAAACGAAAGCCTGCAACGCTTTGATATGGCCGAAATGCTGCGTTCTGCCATCACTGATGAAGCGGTTTTCGATTCCTGTCGCCGTCAGGCTATTCTGGAATTTCACGACAGCCGTCGCGAAATCCTTGGCCATGAACTTTATTGTTCGCTGGATTATCTGCGTCAGCACCATCTTGCCAGTTTCCTTCTGGAAGGCCCGGGCGAGGTTGAAATCCTGTCGCGCGTGCTTGATGAGAAGGTGATGGATGTCACCAAAAGTCTGGCCCCTCAAATGCTGCCGGATACCTTGCATCTGAATATGATGGTGCAAACGGTATTCAGTGATCGCTTTGCCGAGTTTCTGGGCTCGGAAGACAGTCGTTTTGCTGAAAATCTGGCGATTGAAATCTCGCTTGAAAATGCGATTTCAGATTGGTGGGAATTCGAAGATGCCTGCAATCTGCTGCATTCTGCTGGCGTGCGTGTGGGGCTTGATCGTATCACCTTGCCATCGCTTGAATTCCTGTCGCCTCAAAAGATCAATGTCGATTTCGTCAAGGTGATCTGGGATCAGAACATTATCGGCTCCAAACGGGCTGACGCGACAGACAGGCTTCGCGAATTTGCTTCTGTTTTTGCCGACCGCAACCTGATTCTGACCCGGTGTGACAGTCGCACGGCACTGCGCATGGGCCGAAGCCTTGGTGTGGATGCGTTTCAGGGAAGCTACATCGACGCGCTTTTGGGTAAATACCTGCATAAGGAATGTAAATCGCGTAATACCACTTCGGATCGTAAATGTGCTGTATGTCAGTGGGCACCGCGCGAATTACGCAAAAATGGTTGCGAATTTCATTTCAGGGCTGGAAAAATTCTGGCCGAGATTTGACCTTGTCGCCCTACTACCCGGCAACACAGTGTTTCCACTGACACCCTGTATAGGGGGTTTGACAACAATCTTTCCATTTTCTAAAGTGAAGAGGTCTGATCAAGGTGGTCAGGCATGTCGTTGAAACACGGCGCTTATTCTCAGGGCAGGGTGAAATTCCTGACCGGCGGTAATCCTGATTTCAGGGAAGCCCGCGAGCGCCTGCCAAAGCAATTTGGCAGGGTCAGCAGATCCGGTGAGATTCCGGAGCCGACGGTAACAGTCCGGATGGGAGAGGATAAAGCGTGGCGGATAACGGGGGAACCTGTTGTTGTCAGCCTATGACTGTCGTGCGGCTTTGCCGTGCGTGCAGACCTTTCTTTTGATGCCTTGATTCGTAAGCTCCTTAAACGGAGAACCGTTATGAATCAGAGTGTTCATCAGGAACCGGAACTTTCGATCTTTGGCGATCCGATTGCACGTATGGAACGTGCACTTTCGGATTTGCGCAATGGCAAGGGGGTTCTGGTTGTCGATGATGAAGATCGCGAAAATGAAGGCGATCTTATTTTTTCCGCAGAAAATCTGACCAATGAACAGATGGCGATGCTGATCCGAGATTGTAGCGGCATTGTCTGCCTGTGTCTGACCGATGAAATGGCAACTGCACTTGATTTACCGCCGATGGTTGCCAACAACACGTCGAGCATGGGAACCGGTTTTACCGTTTCCATCGAAGCAAAGGTTGGCGTGACCACCGGTGTTTCCGCTGCTGATCGCGTGACCACGGTCAAAACCGCAATTGCCGATGGAGCAAAGCCGGATGACCTTGCCCGTCCGGGGCACGTCTTCCCGCTACGTGCGCGTGCAGGGGGTGTTCTGGAACGTCGCGGTCATACCGAAGGAACGGTTGATCTGATGCGTCTGGTGGGCTTTAAACCGGCAGGTGTTCTTTGCGAAGTCACCAATCCGGACGGCACCATGGCGCGTTTACCGGAACTGATTGCCTACGCACAGCAGCACGACATTGTTGTGATCAGCATCGAAGATATCGTTGCCTATCGCGGCGTTTTACAGCTTGCCGCGGAATAGATATGTCAGACAGGGACCGTCTGGGGGTGAGAGTTTAATCTGACTTTGCGCTTCTTGGGCCCTTGGCGAGCGAGTAGCACGACAAATTTGCGCACTTGGCAAGGCTTGCTTCATGCTTTGCCCAAGCTGAAAGGCAGCAGAGTTTTTCTGCTGCCTTTTGCGTTCGATGACTTTGTCTTGCCGGGCCGCGAACGATCCTTGATCAGTCGTCGATCATGCACCAGACCGGGGTGTGATCCGATGCCTTTTCCTTGGCGCGCGGGTCGCGATCAATATCCGATGCGCTGAGCCGGTCGGCTGCGGCCGGAGTCAACAGCAGGTGATCGATGCGAAGCCCGTTATCCTTGTTCCACGCCCCCGCACGGTAATCCCACCAGCTATATTGGTGGCCCTGCGGATTGAAGGTCCGGAATGCGTCGGTGTAGCCCATATTCATCATGGTTCGCAGTTTTTTGCGTTCCACGGTCGAACATAGAACGGTTTCGTGCAGCTTGATCGGGTCGTAAACATCCGAGTCATCCGGCGCGATGTTGTAGTCACCGCCCATAACGGCGGCGTCGCCACTTTCACGGATTTTCTCAAAACGCTTGATCAGGCGATCCAGGAAGTTCAGCTTATATTCGAATTTCTCCGATCCGACCTCGCTTCCCATCGGGACGTAGATCGATGCCACACGAATCGGACGATTTCCCGATATAGTGGCTTCGATATAGCGTGCCTGTTCGTCGTTGTTATTGCCCGGCAGGCCGCGTTCGACATCTTCAATCGGGAATTTTGACAGGATCGCCACCCCATTATAGGTCTTCTGGCCGTGCAGGGCGATGTTATAGCCAAGATCCTCGATTTCCATAGCCGGGAAGCCGTCATCGACAGTTTTGGTTTCCTGAAGCAGGACAACATCGGGCTTTGCGTCGCCAAGCCATTCAAGGATATTGGGCAGGCGAGCCTTTATCGAGTTGACGTTCCAGGTGGCGATTTTCATGCGGGCCTCGATGTTCAGGATGAATTTTGCGGCTTTCTGCACAGACATAACAGCATTATGTCCAAACAAAAACGGGGTCCGTGAAACACGAACCCCGCTTTATAAATCGTTTTTCCGATGCGGATCAAACCGAGAAACTGGATCCGCAACCGCACGATGATGTTGCGTTTGGATTATTCACACGAAACGCTGCACCAACCAGTTCGCGGACAAAATCGATTTCCGCACCACCGAGAAGATCGAGCGATACGTCATCAATCACCATTTTCGCGCCGTGATTTTCGAAAATGTGGTCTTCATCGGTCTTGTCGGAATCAAGCGAAAATTCATACTGAAAACCGCTACACCCGCCACCGGAAACCTGAAGACGCAACATCAGGCCCGACTTGCCATCGCTGGCAATCAGTTCCTGAATACGTTTTGCGGCACTTTCGGTCATCTGGACCTGCCGGGCAGTTTCCGTCATTCGACACTCCTTGATTGTGCTATCCCGAAATATTCCAGTTACTGGATATTCACGGGCAACCCAACGGGTATATTGACGATCATGGTGGCAACTTTAACACAGCCTGATCGCGTTCCTTAAGGGTCTATTTAGCGTGCATGGCAGAAATGTCAAAACCTGAGAGCAGGGCAACCAAGCGGTTGCTTGCGTTTTGATGCGAAATGTCCCAAAACAGCCACATCAAAATGGTTGTGATGGACCATGAACGAAATTTGCAAAGACCAAAAGTGATGAATGTTTTCAGCCTGTTGAAAAGCGACATCGAGAACCAGATTCTCGCCCTTGAAAAAGACGGCGTTCTGCCCGCTGGCAGCGATACCGCACGTATCACGGTCGAACCGCCGCGCGATGCCGCGCATGGCGATGCCGCGACCAATGCCGCGATGCTGCTTTCCAAGGCTGCGGGGATGAAGCCACGTGATCTGGCAGAAAAACTTGCCGAAAAACTCGGCATGCTAGATCATATCGAACAGGTCGAGATCGCCGGGCCCGGTTTCATCAATCTGCGAATGGCCGATGATTTCTGGTTGTCGCAGATCACCGAAGTGCTTGAAAACGGCAAGACCTATGGCAACAGCAATCTGGGTGCAAACACCAAGATGAATGTCGAATATGTCTCGGCCAATCCGACCGGCCCGATGCATGTCGGCCATTGCCGCGGGGCGGTTGTCGGTGATGTTCTGGCAAATCTGCTGGCCAAGGCCGGTTACGACGTGACCAAGGAATATTACATCAACGATGCCGGTGCGCAGGTCGATGTTCTGGCGCGATCCCTGCATCTGCGTTACCGCGAAGCACTTGGTGAAACCATCGATGAAATTCCGGCTGGTCTTTATCCGGGCGATTATCTGGTGGCACCGGGCAAAAAGCTTGCGGCGCGTGACGGCAACAAATGGGTCGAAGCCCCCGAGGAAAATTGGCTGGAAGAGTTCCGAGGTTTTGCCATTGTAGAGATGATGGCATTGATCAAGGAAGACCTGAGTCTTCTGGGCGTTGATCACGACGTCTTTACGTCTGAAGCCGGACTTGTTGCCGCAGGCAAGGTGCAGGCCGCGTTCGAGCATCTGGAGAAAAAGGGCGACATTTATGTCGGCGTTCTGGAACCGCCAAAAGGCAAAACGCCCGATGATTGGGAACCGCGCCCGCAGACGCTGTTCCGGGCGACTGAATTTGGTGATGATGTTGACCGCCCTCTGAAAAAGTCGGATGGCAGTTGGACCTATTTTGCGTCCGATATTGCCTATCACTTTGACAAATACGAACGTGGTTTCAACCACATGATCGATATTTTCGGTGCTGATCATGGCGGGTACGTCAAACGTATGAAAGCCGCGACCAAGGCGATTACGGGCGGCGAGGGCGACCTTGATGTCAAGCTTTGCCAATTGGTCAGCCTATTTGACAATGGTGAGCCGGTTAAAATGTCCAAACGTGCCGGAACGTTCGTGACCCTGCGTGATGTGGTTGAACGCGTTGGTAAGGATGTCGTGCGGTTCATCATGTTGACGCGCAAGAACGACGCGACGCTTGATTTTGATTTTGCCAAAGTAACCGAACAGTCCAAAGACAACCCGGTATTTTACGTTCAATACGCCCATGCCCGCGTTAATTCGGTATTTCGTCAGGCGCGCGAAGCGTTCCCTAATCAGGATTTCTCGGATGCTGCACTGGTCGGGGCCGATCTATCGGCTTTGGTGTCGGAAGATGAAAAGATGCTGGTGCGTCGGATGGCTGAATGGCCGCGTATTGTTGAACAGGCCGCCGTTGCACATGAGCCACATCGTATCGCATTCTTCCTGAGCGAAATTGCTGCCGAATTCCACGCCTTGTGGAACAAGGGGCGTGACAATACCGCATTGCGTTTCATCGTTGCCGATGATCTGGCGGTGACGCAGGCGCGCCTTGCCATGATCCGTGCTGCCGCATTGGTTATTGCGTCCGGTCTTGATGTCCTGGGCGTTGCCCCGGTCGAGGAGATGTAATCACGATGAACGAAGAACAGGGTTTCGGCCTTAGAGCGGAGCAGCGTTATCAAGGGGCTGGCAAAAAAGCCCCAGGCGGCGGCTTGGCGAAAGGGGTGGGAACCATCGTTCTTGGTCTTGTGATTATTGGTGGTGGTCTGGGCGGGGCCGGTTACTGGTTATATAATCAGGGGCAGCCAGCACAGGAAGAAGGCAAATTGCCAATCCTTTTGCCAGATCCACTGCCGATCAAGTTGCGACCGGATGATCCCGGCGGAATGGAAGTTCCCCACCGGGATACAACGATTTATGAACAGCTTGATAGTAACCAGCCCGAGGATCAGGTGGTTCTTCAGGAACTGCCTGATATGCCAAAGGTGCCCGATGTCATACCATCCCCCGATAATACGGGAGAACCAGCGGTGATCGAACAGACACCGGAGGCCGAGATTGTCGCAAATGCAGCGCAGATCGGTTCGGGCAAAGATGTAAATGCGTCTGCGATAACTCCAGCTGAAACAGCAATTGTCGCACCAAGCGATGCAGAAAAAGCAATCGCTGTTGCCAAGGCCAAGGAACAGGCCATAGCACCGGCTGCCACCAGCGCCAGCGGCATATCGGAGAAAGACTTCCGCATTCAGTTGGCTTCAGTTCGCGATACGTCGGGGGCCGAAGCGGAATGGAAAAGATTGTCTTCTAAAAACAAGGACTTGCTTGGCAGTCTTCAGATGTATCTGAAACGTGCAGACCTTGGTGACAAGGGTGTGTTCTATCGTTTGCAAGCCGGTCCTTTGCCGGACGCTGCTGCGGCTGAAACGCTTTGTCGCAACTTGAAACAACGCAATGTGGGGTGTCTGATTGTCCGGCCTTGAGGTAAGAAAACCGCGTGCCTGTATTCTGGGTGTTGAAGGTACAGAGTTAAGCAATTGGGAGAAGGGCTTCTTTCGTGAAGCTGATCCCTATGGCTTTATCCTGTTTGCCCGTAATGTCACGGATCTGAAGCAGGTCAAGGCGTTGAACAATCAACTGCGCGAAGTTGTCGGCAATATCAATGTGCCGATTTTTGTCGATCAGGAAGGTGGGCGCGTCATGCGCCTCAAGCCGCCGCACTGGCGCAAAATCCCTGCGGCGGGTGTGTTTGGTAAATTGTTTGAAACAGCACCTGAAAATGCCCGCGAAGCCGCATATATTAATGCGCGCCTGATGGCGGCAGATTTGCGTGGTGCGGGGTTTAACATCACCTGTGCGCCGGTACTTGATATCCGATTCCCTGGTATGAGCGACGTGGTTGGCGACCGTTCCTATGGTTCGACGGTGGAACAGATTGTGCCATTGGCAAGTGCGGTTGCCGCCGGGTTGCTGGACGGCGGGATCGCACCGGTCATCAAACATATTCCAGGTCACGGGCGTGCATCGGTCGACAGTCACAAGGATTTGCCGATCGTGACCGCGTCGCGCGAAGAACTGAGTCGCCTTGATTTCGAACCGTTCCGTCAGATGAAGGATGTGGTTGTAGCGATGTCGGCCCATTTGCTGTTTACCGCGATTGATGATCAACGCCCGGGAACCGTATCGGCCAAGGTCATTTCCGAAATTGTCCGCGGTGATATCGGGTTTGAAAACCTTCTGATCAGTGATGATCTATCAATGGAAGCGCTTGGTGGATCGATTGCTAGCCGGACTCACGAATGCCTTGCCGCCGGGTGCGACATTGCTCTTCATTGCAATGGCAAGCGCACGGAAATGGAGGAAGTCGTATCCATGGCCCCGAAACTTGCCGGTGAGGCGCTGACACGTTCGCAATTGCTGAGCAATCAGATCGCAGGTTTTAATATTACACAGCCACCCTCGGCGCAGATTGCCGATTGGCAGGCTCGACTGGCTGAATTGCTATCACCGGTCTGGTCGGCTGGCGAGCAGGCGTAAGGGAAGCTGAATAGGTGAACGACATTATCGAGATTATCATTTCCGCGTCTACGTGGGTGTTGCCGGTATTGCTGGCGGTGACTTTGCACGAAGCCGCGCACGGCTTTGCAGCCAAGCTGTTCGGGGATGATACAGCGCAACGCGCCGGGCGGCTTAGCCTGAACCCGATCCGCCATATTGATCCGGTGGGGACTATTCTGATTCCCGGTTTGCTGTTGCTGACTGGTGCGCCGTTCCTGTTTGGTTATGCCAAGCCGGTCCCGGTCGCGTTCCATCGTTTGCATCCGCAACGTCTTGGCGTAATCGGGGTGGCGGTTGCCGGGCCCGCAACCAACGTCGCATTGGCAATTGCATCAATTCTATTACTGGTCGGGTTGCCGTCATTTTCGCCGGCGGTCAATGACTGGCTGGCAAAGACGTTACAGCAGTCGATCTGGCTGAACTGCATTCTGGCGGTGTTTAACATGCTGCCAATCCCGCCATTGGATGGAGGGCGGGTTCTGACAGCGATATCGCCAATGCCAATTGCGCGGGTCTTGGCGCGCATGGAAAAAACCGGCATGATCCTTCTGATTGCGCTGATCTTCCTGTTGCCCTATGTCACGGGGCTTCTTGGCGTTAATCTACCGATATTCCAATGGCTGGTGATTGAGCCTGCATCTGCACTTGTTGATTTTCTGGCCGGTATTTTCGCCTGATATGAGGCGGACGGCCCGGGGGGATTATGGCCAAACAGTTCGAACTCGATATTCCGGACGAGGTATTTGACAAGGCACCCGTTGATGATGGGCCAAGTCTTGCTGAACGCCTTATGCTGGATCTGGACGGGTTTGAAGGGCCGCTTGACCTTTTGCTGGAGCTGGCACGCGACCAGAAAGTCGACATAATCAGGATTTCGATCCTGGAGCTTGCCGAGCAGTATCTGATTTTCATTAATACCGCGCGTGAATTGCGACTGGAACTGGCGGCCGATTATCTGGTGATGGCGGCGTGGCTGGCTTATCTGAAATCTCGGTTGTTGCTGCCAAAGCAGGAGTCCGATGAGGAAGAGCTCAGTGCAGAGGAAATGGCAGAGCTTCTGGCCTTCCAGCTGAAGCGGCTGGAAGCGATGAAAGCGGCCGGTGAGAAACTGCTGGAGCGGCCCAACCTCGGGCGTGATTTCTTTGGCCGGGGTGATCCGGAGGAAGTCCGGGTCACGACGGCGTCGGTTTATGATGCGTCGCTTTATGACCTGTTGAGAGCCTATGCACAGATCATGCTGACATCTGAATCCAAGACATTAGAGATTGAGGCATTCGATCTTTATGCGATGGACGATGCAATCCGGAGGTTGCGCGATCTATTCGGGCGTCGGGTTGTACCGACATGGACAAAGCTTCTGGAATTCATGCCACATGGTCTTGGCACGCCTTTGAAGGCACGGTCGGCACTGGCTGCGCACTTTGTTGCCAGCCTTGAAATGTGCCGCGATGGCGAATTGGAAATCTCGCAAGAGCAGGTGTTTGGCCCGATCATGCTGAGGTCACCGCAAAAAAGACGCGATCCTGAATTGAACATCACATCCGGGGATTACAGCGATATGGACAAGCTAAGAGCCAAATCCGGGGCAGGGATGGATAATAATGGTGACTGAGACAGTAACCGACCCGCAGTTTGAAATCGATGGTATCGAACACGGTCCTCAAATCGACTTTCAGCACCTTCGAATTGTTGAAGCTGTGCTGTTTGCGTCTGCGGAACCGGTCAGTGAACGGGTTCTTGCTGCGCGTTTGCCCGAAGGTTCAGATGTTTCCCTTTTGCTTGAAGAATTACAGGCAAATTATTCAGAACGCGGAATAAATTTGAACCGCGTTGGCGAGAAATGGGCGTTTCGCACAGCGGCCGACCTTGCAGGTGATCTTCATATCGAGGTCGAAAAAGCAAAGAAAATGACGCGTGCAACGCTCGAAACGCTGGCGATCATTGCCTATCACGAGCCGGTTACACGTTCCGAAATTGAAGAAATTCGTGGTGTGGCCCTGTCCAAGGGGACGCTTGATATTCTGCTGGAAGCGAAATGGATCCGTCCGAAGGGGCGCAAACGTGTGCCGGGCCGTCCGGTTCTTTGGGCGACGACGGATGATTTTCTGGATCATTTCGGACTTGAACATCGTGACGATCTGCCGGGACTTGCCGATTTGAAAGCCGCTGGATTGCTTGATAGCCGTCCTGGCATGGGCCGATACGGTGCCAGTTCCGACGAGGAAGCATTGCCCGATCTGGTTGATGATGGCGAAGTTACCGATGCTGTTGTCGAAGAAGCTCTTACGACCCGTAATCTGGCCGATCTTGATGAAACCATCTACAGCGATAATCCCAATCTGGAAGAAGAATACGACGCGGAGAACCGTTAAATCGGGTCCATTCACATCTTTTATCGTGCTTCTTTGATCCAGCTTCTTGCATGCGCTGTTGGGTAGGATTAAATCTGGGAAAGATTTTGCAACTTAATTGCAGGGTTTCCCGGCAAAAGAATAAAGAGAGATCTGATGCCCGACGGCTTGAGAATGTCCAATGTCAGCCATGATTTCGGCAGTACCAAGGTTCTCAAAGACATAAGCTTTGACGTTGCGCCCGGCGAACTGGTTTGTCTTTTGGGGCCCTCGGGATGTGGCAAGACTACTGCATTGCGTATTGCCGCAGGGCTTGAAAAGCTTCAGCAAGGCAGCGTTTCCATTAATGATCAGCTTGTAGCCCGGCCCGGGGAATATCTTGAACCCGAAAAACGCGGTGTCGGTATGGTGTTTCAGGATTACGCCCTGTTTCCGCATCTGAGCGTTGCCAAGAATATCGGGTTCGGTCTGCGTTCATCAAATGAGATTGAACGCAAGGAAGCGGTCGAACGTGCGCTTCGGCAGGTCGGTATGGCAGATTATTACAATGCCTATCCCCACGAATTATCCGGTGGGCAGCAACAGCGGATTGCACTTGCCCGAGCTCTGGCGCCAACACCGCGCGTGATGCTGCTGGACGAGCCGTTTTCGGGGCTTGATGTCGCACGCCGGGCCGAACTTCGTGATACCACGCTGCATGTTTTGAAAAATGCCGGGATCGCAACCATCATGGTGACCCATGATCCGGAAGAAGCGATGTATATGGCGGATCGGATTATCATCATGAATGAAGGGCAGGTGATGCAGGATGGCACCCCCGAAGACCTTTATTTCAATCCGCAAAATCGTTTTGTTGCATCTTTCTTTGGCGAGGTTAACCGTTTCCCCGGAACAGTGCAGGGTGGGATTGTGACGACGCCGCTTGGTGATGTGGCGCAGGGTGATCTTGATGACGGAACACAGGTTGAAGTTCTGGTGCGCCCGGAAGGATTGCAGATTGCCGATGCCATGAATGGACATGATATTCTGGCGCGGGTTGATGCTGTGCGGTCACTTGGTGAAATCAGTCTGATGCATTTATCGCTTCATGCGGGCGGGCATGTCCATGCGCGCGTGCCACGCAGACTTTCGTCAGTAAATCAGGGGTCGGTCGCTATTACGCTTGATCCTGACATGACCTTTGTGTTTCCTATGAATTAGGCCAATTTCAACGCGAAACAGGTCCGATGAGACTAAGAAACAAACATACAGGTTCGTAGCGGTGCACGGTATATTCACAATCGTTGCATTGCACAGTGGGGGGCTTTCTGCCATTATCCGGGCATTCTCGCCGGATGGCAGATTGGATCTTTGGAGATAGAAGTTATGGGTATTGGCGTTTGGCAAATCGTTCTGATTCTGGCGATTGTCCTGATCATCTTTGGTGCCGGCAAACTGCCGAAAGTCATGGGTGACATGGGTAAAGGGATCAAGAGCTTCAAAGCAGGCATAAACGAAAAAGACGAAGACAGCGCTGCTTCGGCCAAAACCATCGAAAACAACACGTCTGCTTCGGTTTCTGCTGAAAGCAAAGACAAGGATTCCGTGAAATCCTGATCGTCTGTCGGATTTCCTTCAGATAGGCGTGTTCCATGTTTGATATCGGCTGGACCGAAATGGCACTTGTGGCCGTCGTCGCGTTGTTCGTCGTCGGCCCCAAGGACTTGCCCCATGTGCTTTACAAGCTTGCCGGGTACTGGAAAAAAGTGCGCGGTATGGCGCGCGAATTTCAGGGCGGTATCGATAATCTGATTCGTGAAGCCGAACTTGATGATCTGCGCAAGCAGGTCACCGATACACGTTCGAGCACATCAGACTTCATCGAAAACAAGATTGCCGAGCCGAAAACCAAGCCAAAACAGGCAAAACCGGCAGATAAAACTGCCGAAAGCGAAACCGACAACAAATCGGAAACCAAAACCACGGCACCGAAGACCGATGCCGCGGCATCGGCAAAACCTGCTGCTGCGGATAAGAAGACTGATCATCCGGAGAGCCAGGCGTGAACATGCAGTCGGATGACAAGCAGATGCCGATCATGGAGCATCTGATCGAGCTTCGGAACCGTCTGACATGGGCGGTTCTGGCACTCTTTATTACTTTCGGTATTTGTTATTATTTCGTCGAAGATATTTACGGGTTCCTCGTAAAGCCCCTTGCTGACGTCATGGGGCCGGACCGGCGCATGATCTATACCGCATTGACCGAGGTGTTCTTCACCTATGTGAAGGTCTCGTTCTTTGCGGCCTGTTTTGTTTCCGCACCGGTCTTTCTTGGCCAGTTATGGGCCTTTGTCGCGCCGGGACTATACAAGAATGAACGTTCGGCATTCATGCCGTTCCTGTTTGCGACGCCGATCCTGTTTCTTGCGGGCGGGGCACTGGTTTACTACCTGATCATGCCGCTGGCGTGGAAATTCTTCCTCAGTTTCGAAAGTGCAGGCGGGGCATCGGGACTTGCCATTCAGCTTGAAGCCAAGGTCGGCGAATATCTTGCGCTGGTGATGAAGCTTATTTTTGCGTTTGGCCTGAGTTTCCAACTACCGGTATTGCTGACACTGATGGCGCGCGCTGGCATCGTAACCGCATCTTCGCTTGCCAAGCGGCGCAAATATGCGGTTGTGATCGCCTTTGTGTTTGCTGCAGTGCTGACGCCGCCGGATCTGATTTCGCAGGTTGGCCTGGCGATCCCCATCATCATTCTTTATGAAATTTCGATCCTGATGGCGCGGATGTCGGAACGTAAACGTGCCCTGCGCGAAGCTGACGAAGATGCCGAGCTTGACGGTGACGATGAGGATACCGATCACAATAAAGACGACGTCGATACCCAGAGTTCGGCTGCGGCAGCTGCTGATTACGGGGACAATGATGGCAAAGCAGATGACAAGACCGATTTCAAAGCGCTTGCAGGTTCTGCGCCAAAATCTGATACGCCTTCGTCATCCCGATCTTTGGGATCCGCGAAAGGCGACGATGACGAGGATGATTTCAACAGCGCGCGCTGATTGAATTGTCCCGTTCTCGAATGATCGATCTGACGGGGTGGACCAAGCGTCCACCCCATCGTATAAAAGCCCGAATAATTGCCCGCATAGCTGAATAACAAGGTGCCGTTTCATGCACGACATTAAATGGATTCGTGACAACCCCGAGGCCTTTGACGCGGCGATGACCGCGCGCAAGGTCGAAATGACCGCCCAGCGTCTGATCGATATCGATGCAGACCGTCGTCGCCTGATGACTGAACATCAGGAAATGCTGGCGCGCCGCAAATCCATTTCCGGTGAAATTGGCAAATTGCGCCAGAGTGGCGGCGATGCTGACGAACTGATGGCCGAGATGGGTAAGCTCAAAGACCGGATCAAGGATGCCGAAGACGGGCAGGCCGGTTTAAACGAGCAGCTTGATCTTTTGCTGTCGTCGCTTCCGAACGTTATCGATGCGGAAGTTCCGGCAGGCGAAAGCGAAGAAGACAATGTTGAAGTTCGCAAATGGGGAACTCCCGGCGAATTTGACTTCAAGCCGCTTGAGCATTTCGAGATCGGCGACAAGCTTGGCATGATGGATTTCGAAACTGCGGCTAAACTTTCGGGTTCGCGTTTTGTTATTCTGCGTGGTGGCCTGGCAAAGCTTGAACGGGCATTGGGCCAGTTCATGCTGGACCTGCATGTAAACGAGCATGGTTATGAAGAAACCATCACGCCGATGCTGGTACGCGATGATGCGATGTTTGGCACCGGTCAGTTGCCGAAGTTTGCCGAAGATTCGTTCAGAACCACCAATGACATGTGGCTGATCCCGACGTCGGAAGTGACGCTTACCAATCAGGTCGCGGGCGAGATTATCGACGAAGCCGCATTGCCGCTGCGCTATACCGCATTGACCCAGTGTTTCCGTTCGGAAGCCGGTTCGGCCGGGCGTGATACGCGCGGCATGATCCGCCAGCATCAGTTTTCAAAGGTTGAAATGGTGTCGGTTGTGGCCGCCGAAAAATCGAACGAGGAACTTGATCGAAAAACCCGTTGTGCGGAGACCGTTCTTGAACGTCTCGGTCTTCCCTACCGGACGGTGGTTCTGTGTTCAGGCGATATCGGTTTTGCCGCGCGCAAAACATTTGATATTGAAGTCTGGCTTCCGGGGCAGGGTAAATATCGTGAAATTTCATCCTGTTCTAACACCGGTGATTTCCAGGCACGGCGCATGAATGCGCGTTATCGTGCCGCTGGCGACAAGAAAACCAGTTTTGTTCATACCCTGAATGGGTCGGGGCTTGCTGTTGGACGTTGCCTGATTGCGGTGATGGAAAACTATCAGCAGGCAGATGGTTCAATTCGTGTACCGGATGAATTGAGGCCCTATATGGGCGGTGTCGAGGTGATTTCACCGCGCGGATAGGGGGGCGATATGGTCGATCTGAAAAATGCCCGCATCCTGATCAGCAACGATGACGGGATTGATGCGCCGGGGATTCGGCTTTTGGAAAAGCTTGCCTGTTCGCTTTCCGATGATGTCTGGGTTGTCGCACCGACGACCGAGCAAAGCGGGGCCGGGCATTCGCTTACCCTGCGCCATCCGTTGCGGATACGCAAACGTGACGAGCGACATTTTTCTGTCGACGGAACGCCAACCGATTGCGTTCTGCTGGCCCTTCAGCAAATCATGCGTGACAGTCCGCCCGATATTGTTCTTTCGGGGGTCAACCGGGGTGGCAACCTTGGCGAGGATGTAACCTATTCCGGTACGGTTGCTGCCGCGATGGAAGCAACGTTGCTGAATGTGCCTGCAATTGCCTTTTCCCAGTTTTTTTCCGGCAATCTGATCGACTGGTCGGTTGCGGAAAAGCATCTTTTACCGGTTGCGGAAACCCTTATTCACACGACTTGGCCACGTGGCGTTCTGATTAACGTCAATTTTCCGGAAGCCGAACGTGACGGCGGAGCCCGTATCGAGGTTTCCAGACAGGGACAGCGCAAGATTGGCGATCATATTGCCGAACGCCTTGATCCGCGCGGAGAGCCTTATTATTGGATTGGTGCAATCAAGTCGGAATTGCCCAAAGATGAAAATGCGGACTTGCGGGTCATTGAGAGGGGCGATATTTCGGTAACTCCGATCAGTCTCGATTTCACGCATTACGAGACGCACGCAAAACTGACGAAGGCATTTCCGTGAACGAGCCTGTCATTGCCCGAGAAGCTGAAATCGAACATCTGCTTGCGATCATGCGCAATGACGGGATCCATGACGAGGACGTTTTACGTGCGCTGGCCAGCATCCCGCGCGAAATTTTCGTCGCCGAGCCGTTTGTCAGCCGGGCATGGGAAAATGTCGCCCTTCCGATCAGCAAGGGCCAGACGATTTCACAGCCCTATATCGTCGCCCTGATGACGCAGGCGCTTGAGCTGAATGACCGGATGAAGGTGCTTGAGGTCGGTACCGGATCGGGCTATCAGGCCGCCATCCTCGCCAAGCTGGCACGCCGGGTTTACACGCTTGAACGGCACAAGCCGCTTCTGCGTGAGGCGGAAGACAAATTCCGCGAATTGGGGTTGCATACGATTTCGACCCTGCATGGTGATGGCGGGCTTGGCTGGAAGGCGCAGGCACCGTTTGATCGTATTATCGTGACTGCGGCAGCACAAGATGTGCCGCCTGTGCTGGTCGATCAGTTGGCGATTGGCGGGATCATGGTCGTGCCGGTGGGCGAGGTATCCCATACGCAACTGCTTTTGCGGGTTTTGCGTACCCCCACCGGGATTGATGTAACAGAACTGATGCCGGTCCGTTTCGTTCCGATGTTGCCGGGTACCGAAGAATTCTGAGCCGATTGCTGCATCTGATTACGGATTGTTAACGGCTGATCGCAGACAATGTTTTCTATGATGGAAAATAGTGTCAAACAGGCAGTTCGAAGAATACGGACGCTGGCGCTTGTCTGTGGGACAACCGCAGCGCTTGGCGGCTGTTTGCTTAATTCCGTCCCTGTGCCAGTAGTTTACGGCGAAGGTGCGACTTACAGCCCCTATAGCATGCCCAAGCTTAAAAATGGTGAGCGGGTTATTACGGTTGAACCGGGTGATACTGTTTCGGGGCTTGCCAACCGGTATCGCACCGATTTTGGCCGTTTTACCGAGCGAAACAAATTGGCGAAGCCTTATGTGATCTATCCGGGGCAGCGGCTTGTGCTGCCGCCTTGGGATCCGTCTTATGACAGCAACAGCCAGACTGCAGTTGCGAGCCGGTCGTCATCGACGACACCAAGTTCAACAAGCTCCGCGCCGCGTAAGACCGTCACCATCGGCGGCAAGCGCGAAGTTGTCAGTGTGCCGCTTGGTACATCTGAAACGGCGGCAGCACCCGAACGCTCGTCAACGGTTCAAACCGCGCGTATTAGTCCGAATAACGGCGGCAGCATCCCGACGCCAGGCCTGAAGCCACAGGATTTCGCTGCGCGCGCCGAACAGCGTTACGCATCTGCCAATAGCTGGAATAACGATACCCGCCAGATGCCCGAAGCAACACCGGTTGCGGGGCAAGGCAGTGCAGTTCGTAAGAATGTCGTTATTGCCGAACCCGACAATCGCAAGGGCTTTGTCTGGCCGGTTCGCGGTGACATCGTTCTTAAATACGGTGCCAGCACGGGCGGTCTTTACAATGACGGAATCAACATCAGGGCTGCGCGTGGTACGCCGATCCTTGCTGCGGATAATGGCGTTGTGACCTATGTCGGGAATGAGTTGCGCGGCTTTGGCAATCTGATCCTGATCAAGCATGCCGATGATTATGTGACAGCCTATGCCCATACGGAAAATCCGATGGTCGCACGCGGCGACGTTGTCGAGCGCGGTCAGAAGATTTCAAGTGTCGGCAGCACGGGTGCCGTTAACCAGCCACAACTTCATTTTGAAATCCGTCGTGGACGAAAATCCACCGACCCGATGAAATACCTGCCACAGATGATGGTATCGCGATAAACAAAACGCCCGGACCTTGATGTTCCGGGCGTCAGACCGCTGACAAACCCCGTCATATTTTGGCGGGGTTTTTCTTTTAGAGGTGTTTGAAAGCTGGCTTGAGTGTGCCGAGGGGATTATGCCTCGGCGATTGGCCCCTTGGGGCCCAAAGCCAGGGCTATTTTCTTGATGTTTTGGGCGGCGGCGGCCAGCAGACATTGGCATTTGACATTGATCAGTCCCCGGAACCTTGCATATCGATGACCGTGAAGCTGTTTGGCATCTGCAAAAGAGCGTTCGACCGTCTCTTTTCGGCGCTTGTAAACCCGCTTGCCCCACTCTGTCAGACGATAGGCGTCAGCCCGGTCTCTGGCGTCTTGCCAGACATGGCGCGTGACAGTTTTTCGGTGGTGGGCATTGGCGGTACAGGAAGCCAGCACAGGACAGGTGCGGCATTTTTCCGGGTCGCTGTGATAATGGCGGTATCCATTTCGGTCGGTTGTCGCATAAGACAGAAGCTGACCTTCGGGGCAGCGATAAGCATCACGTTCAGGGTCATAAACGTATTTGCGTTTGGGGATGTAGCCTTCCCGAAGGTTCGGGCGGCGATAGCCCGTCACGCCAAGGATGTCACGATCTTCAAGGCCTTTGGCAATCGCGGCGGTCGCATAGCCCGCATCCAGTCCGACGGCGATAACATCAAGCTGCCTTTGTCGGTCAAGACGGTCGAGATAGGGAATGCTGTCATGCAGATTGGCCGGGGTGGCGTAACTGTCGGTAATGATCCCAAGCTTGCCATCGACCGTGCGGTGATCGAGATAGAAAAAGCCCTTGGGCTTACCGTCGCGCACCATATATCCGCTGTCGGGATCGGTTCGGCTGATCTTGGTTTCTTTCTCAACCGGCTGGCGTTCCTTGGCTTTGAGCGGCTTTTTCGCATGAGCCGTCCGGTCTTCCTCAATCGCCAGATCCAGATCATCCCAATAGGCCGCGCGCGATTTGGCAACCACTTCGCGGTCCCATTTGTTCTTGTTGGCATCGGCCTTCAAATGCGTGCTGTCGGTATAGAGAACCTTACCATCCACCAGCCCGTACCTGATCGCCTGCTCGACGATCTCGTCAAAAATATCCTGCGCAACACTGGCATCATGATATCGACGCCGCCGGTTCTG